>CAJPFO010000157.1 GCA_905339255.1 Myxococcaceae bacterium | reverse complement strand
AGCTACATCTCCGCCGCGGGAGCCGCGGACGCCTTGCGGCGGCGCCGGGTCGCCTTCTTCCGAGCAGCCTTCTTGCGGCCGGCCTTCTTCCGACCGCCCTTCTTTGCGGCCTTCTTGCGGCCGGCCTTCTTGCGCGTCGCCTTCTTGGCGCCCTTCTTCCGCGTCGTCTTGCGAGCTGCCTTCTTCCGGGTCGCCTTCTTACGAGCTGCCATACTTGGGTCACCCCCCTGTTCGTGGTCCCGAGTGCTGGAGCAGTCCTGCTCCGGGCTCGAGAGGGGTGCTTCGCACCCCCATGCCACCGATCACGAACCTCCGTGACCGGTGGTTCACGGCCCCTATCGGAGTCCAGAACCAGCGACTTGACGGCAAATCGTCTGCCTTCTCGTCGCAATCCGCGGCACTAGAGCCACTGTTGCGACTGACCCTAACACCAGATTTTCGTACCCGTCAAGCGAGATGCGCAAAAAAAACAACCGATTGGGGCTCTGAACTGCGAGCAACCCGCTCGAAAGCGCGCCGGTTGGGGTACGCGAGAAGCCCGCGGCGAGGCTTCCACGCCCGGAACCCGCCGTGCGACCGGCAACACGGCCGCCGCGACCGCGGAGCTGCTTGCTGCATTCCGCGCGGGCGGGCCGCGGCGAAACCTCGGGCCGAATCCGCCCGGCGCGCGACCCAAGTCGAGATCCCGGGAGGGGGCTACGAGATCGCCCCACGACGCGAAGCGGAGTTTCTTCGCCGATCGCAGGGCGTCCGGGCGACCCGAGTCGTCCCGGGTCGGCCTCCTAGCGCTTCCGCTTGTGCCGCGCGCGCTTCAGGAGCTTCTTCTTCTTGTGCTTTCGCATCTTCTTGCGACGCTTCTTGATGACGCTGCCCACGGGCTCCCTCGCGCAGTGCTGAGGCGCGTGGTGTACGGAATCGAGGCAGCGAAGTCAACCTTCGTGCGGACCGCGCCCGGGCGCCCCTGCGGCCGCGAGATCGCCCTCCGATGCCCCGATGCTCCGCCGGGCCCTGCCGAGCCAACGGTTGAGCAGGTGGCGACGCGGCAGGAAGCGCAGCACCGGCCGCCGACGCCTGCCGAGTTGCTCGAGCGTGGTACGCGCACCTTCGTTGCCCGGGTCGATCATGAGCGCGCGGCGCAGGTACCGGAGGCCCTCGGCCTTGAAACCGAAAGCCAGGTGGACTCGCGCGAGGTTCAGATAGAGATCCGGATTGAAGAACTCCTCCTTCACGGCCGAGCTGCAGAGCTCGAGAGCCTTGTTGAAGCGGCGCTCGACGAGCCCGACGCACAGGCCGTAGTAGGAGCGGTAGCGAGGATTGTCTCGCTGCAGCGAGTGTGCGGCCCGGAAATGCTCGAGGGCCGCAGCGGCGCGCTCGGCGTCGAGCCAATCCTGCCCCCTCCTGAAATGCTCATCCGCGCTGAATCGGGCGTCCATGGGTTCCTCGTCGCCGCCCCGGGAGGGGCCGGCCGCTGCATGCGAGCGCTGCAAGGCACGGGCCGACCCGGAGGCTCGTGCAGGGTATCGGCCACACGCGCGCCGCTCCGAAGGGTTCCGCACGCCATTCCGCTCGGAGCGCTGCCGTTCCGGGAACGGACTCGTTCTCGCGAGCACGATCTCGTAACGGCGAGCTCGCGATCGAGGCGCAGGTGCCGGCGAACTGCCGCTTCGATGCAGAGCCCGCGCGGGCGAGCGCGCTATCGATCGAGGAGCTGCAGACGCTCTGCTGCTTCGAACTCCGCTCGAAGTCGCTCGTAATCCGACGCTTCGAAGGGCTGGAAGGCCGAATCGCCGCGCGTCCTCCAGAAGATCGGCTCGCTCGGCAGCCGGCGGCGGTCGAAGTGGTCGCGTTTCAGGTTCCGCACCAGGATCTTGGTGGTGCCGGTGTATTCGAAGTCTTCGACGATCCGGACGAAGTCCGGGAACCACTTCCGGTCCATCCCGCCCTCTCGCACCTGAGCCTCGCAGAAGTCGAAGAAGCGCGCCGGATCGAAACGCGATCCCGGCCGGAGCTTGAGCGCCGCCATCACGAGCTCGTCCGACACCGCGCAAGGAACTCCGTACGCCGCAGCGAGAACGACGTCGGGATGCTCCTGGAGGAGCCGTGCGACCTGCGCCGCAGAGAAGTTCTCGCCGTCCTTGCGGATCCAATCGTCGGTCCGGCCGTCGAAATAGAGGAATCGGCGGCCCGCTTGGACGAGGATGTGGCCGAGATCGCCGGAGTGGTAGATCCCGTCGCGGTACTTCGAGCGGTTGGCGTCCGGGTTGTCGAAATACCCCTGGAAGAGCCCGGTATCGGGTGCCACCCTGCAGATCTCGCCCACGCATTCCGCGTAGTTGTCGATCTTCCCTTCTGCCGACAGCCTTGCGGGAGGGCACTCCTCACCGCGGTCGCTCAGGATCTTCACGTTCGGGTCGACGACCTCGCCGACGCAGCCTCGAGGATCGCCCTTGCGGCGGAACGTCGAGATCGCGGCCTCGGTCGAACCGTAGAGCTCGAACATGTCGTCGAGCCCGAGCCAGCGCATGAAGCGATCGATGTCGGGGGGCGCAGCGCCGTTACCGAGCGCGTAGCGGAGCCGGTTCTCCGGGTGTCGGGCCACCTGCTCGAGGATCCGCTCCTCGTCGCCGCCGTGCTCCCGCTCGAGAGCTCCGAGGATGTAGTGGACGGGCTCTCCCACGTAGTTCCACCAGGTCACGCCGTGACGGAGCACGTCGGCCACGAACTGGCTCGCACTGAAGCGCTCGCGCATCGCGAGGCTTGCGCTCGCCGCGAGCGCCGGCTGGAAGCCCAAGAAGATCGAGTTCGAATGGAAGAGCGGCATGCAGGCATAGCCGCGGTCGTCCGGCCCGAGTCCGAGGTTGTTCGAGACGGTGAGCCCGATCAGCATCAGCTTGAGATGGTTGTTCTGGATGCCCTTCGGAAGCCCCGTGGTCCCCGAGGTGTAGATCACCATGAGGGGGGTGGCCGGCTCGACGCGAGCATCGGGCGCCGCGAGCGAGGCTCCCGCTGGAGCGACCTCGAGATCGAGTGCGGTCGCGAGATCTCGCGGCTCGGCGCCCGCGCTCCCCGCCGCACGGACGACGAGGACGTTCTCGGGTGCCACGTGTTCGAGCTTGGCGGCCACCCGCTCGAACTCGGGCAAGAAGCGCTCATCGACCACGACGACCCGCGCCCGGGACTGGTTGAGCACGCCGGCGAGAGTCTCGCCCCGCAGCCCCGTGTTCACGCCGAAGAGCGTCGCTCCGAGGTAACCGCAGGCACCGTAGAGCGCGAGAAGCTCGAGGTGGTTCTCGAGCAGCATCGCGACGTGGTCGGCGCGCCCCTGCCCCGGGCGCCCCAGGCGTCTGCGCAGCAGATGGGCGACGCGAACCGATTCGTCCCGGAACTGCCGGAACGACCAGCTCCGATCGTGCTCGATGAGGAACTCCCGATCCGCGAGCTCCGGATGCGAGGCGCGCGCCTCGATCTGCGCACCGAGGACGAGCGGAGCGTCGAAGGTCGGGGGCACTTTCGTCACGGGGATCTCCTGGTCACCGATCGAGGCGACCCGGGATCCTACCAGACGCGCTCGAGGCTCGTTCAGTGTTCGATGATCTCGAGGATGTAGCGCTTCTTTTCCTTGCCGCTGGCGGCAGCCATGATCGTCCGGATGGCCGAGGCGTGCGCCCCGCCCTTCCCGATCACCTTCCCGAGGTCCTCTTTCGCGACCCGAAGCTCGAGCACGTGGGCGTGCTCACCGATTACCTCCTTGATCTGGACCTCTTCTGGTCTGTCCACGAGCGCTCGCACGATTGCTTCGATCAGCGACTTCATCGCCTGTCCCGTCCTCCGCACCGCGGTGAGAGCCGGCCCGGCGCTCCTTGCGCCACCCGCATTGTATGCAGATTGTGACGGAATTGTGGGACGAAACGAAAGAATCGCGGGCCGACACCGGGAAGCGGCAGGGGACCCCGGCTCGAGTCCCCCCTCCCCCCGTACGCGACGGTCCCCGCGGTTGACTCGCTCGAGTCGTCTCGCCACCTTGGGGTAACCCCACCCGGCCGACGAGGACGCAAGCCATGGACCTCCAGTTCAAGCCCGAGCACGAAGCCTTCCGCCGCGAGCTCGCCGAATGGCTCCAGACCCATCTCGCACGCCCCTGGATCGAGGAACTGCGCGACCCTGCGAACGATCCGGACCGTCTGTTCGAGATCCGACGCCGCTGGCAGGCCGTTCTGAACGAAGCCGGCTACCTCGGGATGGATTGGCCGCGCGAATGGGGGGGGCGCGGCGCCACAGCCATCGAGAAGGCGATCTACACGGAGGAGACCTACCGGGCCGATGCACCGCCGATCCCGAACGTCCTCGGGATCTCGCTGCTCGGACCCGCACTGATCCACCACGGCAGCGAGGAGCTCCGCCGGCGCTTCATCCCGAAGATGCTCTCCGGGGAGGAGATCTGGTGCCAGGGGTTCAGCGAGCCCGATGCGGGTTCCGACCTCGCCGCACTCCGGACCCGCGCCGAGCCCGACGGCGAGGACTTCCGGATCACCGGGCAGAAGGTCTGGACCACCTTCGGTCTCTGGGCGGACTGGATCTTCGTTCTTGCGAGGACCGACGCGAGCGACCGGTACGGAGGCATCACCTTCTTCCTCGTGCCGATCCACCAGAAGGGTGTCGAGGTGCGCGGCATCAAGCAGATCTCGGGAGAGAGCGAGTTCGGTGAGGTCTTCTTCGACGGCGCGGTCGCGCGGCGCGAGCACATCGTCGGCAAGATCGGCGAGGGCTGGCGGATCGCGATGACGGTCCTCTCCTACGAGCGGGGAGCCATGTCGCTCGCGTATCCCGCCCAGTACGACGGCTACCTCGAGGACCTCGTCGCCGGCTGCCGCGAGCGCGGGATCCTCGGTCGGCCGGACGTCCGCGAGAAGCTCGGCCGCCTGCTCGTCGACAACGAGGTGATGCGCGCCAATGGCCTGCGCAACCTCGCGGGATTCGCGAGCGGGGAGAAGCCGGGACCCGAGGCGTCGATCGAGAAGCTCTTCTGGTCCGAATACGCGAAGCGTCTCGCCGACACCGCGCTCGAGCTGCTCGGGCCGCAGGCGCACCTCGTGGTCCGCTCCCCGCATTCACGTCCTGGGATGGACTGGGCTTACGAGGCGCAATGGTGCCGGGCCGGCACCATCTATGCCGGCTCGTCGGAAATCCAGCGCAACATCCTCTCGCGCCGAGTCCTCAAGCTTCCGGAGGCCCGCTAGATGCGTTTCGAGCTCGACGAAGACCGCGCGCTGCTGAAGGCGTCTGCGCGCGAATGGTTCGAGAAGGCGAGCCCGCTCGCCGAGTCGCGAAAGGTGATGGAAGGCCCGGACGGCCTCGACCGGGGTCTCTACGCACAGCTCGGCGAGCTCGGTTATTTGGGGCTCACACTGCCGGAGAGTGCCGGAGGAAGCGGCTTCGGGGCGATCGGCCTGTGCGCCGTCCTCCACGAGGCGGGTCGCGTGGCGTTTCCCGGGCCTTTTCTCGATCTGCTGCTCGCGGCGCGGGCGCTCCACCGGGTCGGCGGCGCCGAGGCCGAGCGCCGCCTCGCAGACCTCGTCGCGGGGCGGAGCCTCGTCGTGATCGCACGCTCGGAGGGCGTGCTCGGCTGCGTCCCCTCGGAGACCGCGGCGCGTTTCGACCGGGGTCGCGTGATCGGAACCAAGACCTTCGTCCCCTTCGCTGCTGCGGCGGACTCGCTGCTCGTCACGACGCGCGAGGGGCTCGTCCTCGTCGAGCGACCGGCAAAGGGGTTCGAGGCGACTCCGCTCCCCGTGATCGACCATGCGCAGCGCTTCGCCCAGATCCCGCTCGATCTCCCCGGCACGCTTCTCGCCGACGCGGAGCGAAGCGGCGACGCGCTCGCCGACGTCGATCGTCTGGCCGCGCTCGCGTCCTCCGCGGTCGCGCTCGGGCTCGTCGAGCGCTCGCTCGAGCTCTCGGTGGCGTACCTGAAGGAGCGCAAGGCGTTCGGTGTCCCGATCGGAAGCTTCCAGGCCCTGCAGCATCGGGCCGCCGACATGCTGCTCCGCGTCGAAAGCACGCGCTCGGCCGTCTACCGCGCCGCCTGGGCGGCGGACCACGACCCCGAACGGGCGCTTTTCCTCGGCGCGAGCGCCAAGGCGTGGTGCGGCGAGGCTGCGCGATTCGTATGCGGCGAGACGATCCAGATCTTCGGCGGCGTCGGCTACACCTGGGAATACGATCCGCACATCTACTGGAAGCGCGCGAAGACGCTCGAGCAGTTCTACGGAACCACCCGCGATGCCATCGAAACGGCGCTGGAGGCGGCGGGGATCTAGGAGATCGACCCGAACCGTCTCGCCTCGATCTCCTGGCGGGGAACGAGCTTCGGCTGCTGCAGGCGTCGCCGCGCCTTGCGCGCCCGAGCGCCGCGAAGGGGCCTTCGACGCGGGCGTCTGCGAAGCGTCCTCGCCACCCGGGCGACGCGTTCCTCGACGCTCGGATCGAGCCCGAGGATCCGATCGGCGATCTCGCCGCGAGGGTCGATCACGAAAGTCACGACGAGGTGCTCGGGCTCAATCCCGGCGCGACGGATCACGCCCACCCCATAGCTCCGAACCACGGCGTTCACCTCGTCGGAAGGGCCGGTCAAGAGATGCCAGTCGTCGCCCTCGATTCCGCGTTTCGCGGCGTAATCGCGGAGCGCCTCCGGAGTGTCCCGTTCGGGGTCGAGCGTGATCGAGACGAAGCGCGTGCGCGCGCGCTCGTCGGGGGAGAGTGCCTCGCGAACGTCCTTCTGGATCCCGGTGAGGGTCGGGCAAGGGCCCGGGCAGTTCGTGAAGATGAAGTCGAGGACGACGGTCCGGCCGCGCAGATCGTCGAGCGCGATCGTTCGACCGTGCTGGTCGAGGAGACGAAAGCCCGGTGCCGGATCGAGCGCAGCCGCGGGCGTCGAACGCGAACGGGGCGCCTCTCCCGACCTTCCCGCCTCCCCCATCACTTCGACCTCGACGATCCGGTAGCTCCTTTCGGTCTTCTCGATCCGGAAGCGGATGTGCTGCCCGGCGGAGAGGCTGCCGAGGACTTCCGGATCGGGAACGTCGAAGCTCATCGTCATCGCCGGCATGAGACCGGGGACGTCTTCGTGTGCGACGACCACCTGCGCGTCCTCGACGAGCACGTCGACGACGTCACCGTGCGCCTCGAAGGTCGCGGGCCCGGAGCTTCCGCATCCGAGGAGCGCGAGAGCGATCACGAGCCCGAAGCAGCCGCTCGGCTTGCTCATCGGCCGGGGGCTCCGTAGGTCTCTTCGAGGTAGCGAACGATGTCGGCCGACTCGAAGAGCTCCGTACCGGTATTGGGATCCACGAGGAAGGGGACCATCATCCGGCCCGAGCGCGCCACGAACGACTCGCGGCCCGGGCTTCCCTTGGCGACGTTGTGGAGCGCGTACGGAATTTCGAGTTCGCAGAGCGCCTCACGAGCGATCCGACAGAAGGGCGAGGACTCGAAGCTCCAGAGCTCGAGCGGCCCTTCGGGGGCGACCGAGGGCCGCGCGCGCAAGCCCCGTCCCGGCCGGAAGCCCGACGCGAGCGTGAGCGTCACGCGCGAGAAGGCGCCAGGGGCGAGCCACGCGGGAACCTTGCCGTCGCCATAGCGGTCGAAGAGATGCCGCACGATGTCGTCGGACTCGTACATCTCACGGCCTGCGTTCGGATCGACGAGGAACGGGAACTGCTCCTTTCCGCCGCGGCGGCGAACCTCCGGCCGGTAGCGACCTCCGCCCTTCGGGCACGGAAAGATCCGGGCTTCGAGGTCGAGTGTCGAAAGCGCCTCACGCACCTTGCGGCAGAAGGGGCAGGCCTCGAACTCGTAGAGCTCGAGCGGCTGCTCGGGACGCGCTCCGAGGGCCCCGATCGAGATTCCCGATCCTACCCGGGTGAGCGTGGCTGCAAACGAGGTCGCGACGTCGACGGTACGCTGCATCGATCCTCCCTGCGTGGAGCAGCGAGGGTAGCCGAGCGTTCGAGATGGTCGCGCCGGAACTCGAGCCCGACCGAGCCCCCGTGGGCTGCGCAACTCGGCCAGCGCGGCTCAGAAGATCCGTGGAACGAGTACGAGCCCGACCGCCGCGATCACGACGATCCCGACGGCGTCGAGCACCAGCCCCGCGAGCGCCATGCGCGGGAGCGAGATCCAACCCGTCCCGAACGCGATCGCGTTCGGCGGAGTCGCGATCGGGAGCGCGAAGCCGCACGACGCCGCGAGCGCCGCCGGAATCATCAATACGAGCGGCGGGGCCCCCACCGCGGCCGCAGTCGCCGCGAGCACGGGCATGAGCAGCGTGGCGGTGGCCGTATTGCTCGCGAGCTCCGAGAGCGCAGTGGCGGCAAGGCTCACCCCTCCGACCACCGCGGGAAGCGGCGCACCCGCGAGGGCACGGAGACGTCCCGCGAGCCAGCTCGCGAGGCCGGTCGACTCGAATCCCCCGGCCAATGCAAAGCCCCCTCCCATGAGCAGCAGCACTCCCCACGGCAGCTTCTGCGCGACGGTCGCCCAGTCGAGAAGCGGCGCCCGCTTGCCGGGCGGAGCTGCCAGCCCTTCCGCGGAGAAGACGAAGAGCAAGAGTCCGACGCCGACCGCCACCGTCGCATCGCCCACCGCTCGCGGGTCGGCGAGCCAGGCCGACCATCCCGGAACCCGCAGCACGCCGAGGTCGAGCGGAGCCCGGAAGATCCAGAGGAGCGCTGCCGAAGCGAACGCGACGAGCACGCGCCACTCACCCTGGCTCATCGGCCCCAGGCGCTTGCGCTCGGTCGCCACGGTCGCCCGGCTCTCCGCACCGAGGCGAAGGCCCGCGAGCGGCCCGTCCGGGACGAGGTGCAGCAGGATCGGCCACGCCGCCGCGAGCAGCAGCGCGGCGATCGGCAGGCCGACCGCCATCCAGGGAAGGAACCCGATCGACGGGCTTCCGGCGACGAGCTCGCGCACCGCACCGGCCAGGATGAGGTTCGGCGCCGTGCCGACGAGGGTGCTCATCCCGCCGATGCTCGCCCCCCAAGCGATTCCGAGAACGAGCGGGGCTCCGAGTCGTTGCTCGACCGCCCGCGATGCACTCTCGGAATCGAGCCCCACGACGCTCGCCCCCGATGCGAGATGCTCGACGACCGAGATCCCGACCGGAATCATCATGAGCGTCGCAGCGGTGTTGTTCATCCACATCGAGAGCACCGCCGTGGCGACGAGGAACCCCAGGACGAGACGTCTCGGGCTCGAGCCGAGCAGTCCGACGAGCGCCAAGCCGATGCGTCGATGGAGCCCCCAGCGCTCCATGGCGAGCGCGATCAGGAACGCTCCGAGGAACAAGAAGACGACGGGATCGCCATAGTGCGCGCTCACCTCCGGCGCGCTCGCGATCCCGAGCAGCGGAAACGCGGCGAGCGGCACGAGCGAGGTGGCCGCCATCGGGAGTGCCTCCCCGATCCACCAGCACGCCATCAACAGCGTGATGGCGGCGAGCCTCTGGGCCTCCGAGGAGAGTCCCTCCGGCGTCGGAGCGGAGAGCACGGCCACAGCGAGCCCGAGACCGGTCCAAAGCGCGATGCGCGGCCGCACCGGGGGCACGGTACCAGCTCGTCCGACAAATGGCGCGGGGGAATCCGGGCTGCGATGCTGCGACGCCATGGAGCGTCGCGCGCCTGCGAGTCCCGTCGCCGTGATCGGGCGGTCTTGGAGCCGCCCCCGGCGCGTCGCCGGGGGCGTTGGGATCGCTGCGGGGATCCTGCTCCTCACCGGGGCGCTCGCGGTGGCGGGAGGCCCCGCGAGCCACGTGAGCGTCCTCTACCTGCTTCCGATCGCGGCCGCTGCGTCGCTGCTCGGCACCCGCGCCGCGCTGGCCGCGCTCGCCGTGAGCGCGTTTTGCTACGGGACGCTCTTCGTCGTCGACCCTCCCGCGTATCACGGCCACGACGATCACGACGGCCTCGCAGCCCACATCGTCGGCATGTGGGCGGCGACGGCGCTCGTGGCGCTCGTGATCGCGCTCCTCGTCGGAAGGACTACCGCCGCGTTGCGGCGCCGCCAGGAGCAGGTCCGTGCGCTCGAGGATCGTTCGGCTCGTGAAGCGCGGCTGGTCTCCCTGAGCACCCTCGCGGCGGGAGCCGCCCATGAGCTCGGAAGTCCGCTCGCGACGATCGCCGTCGCTGCGCGCGAGCTCGAACGCGGCGCTCTCGAAGGCAGCCCCCGCGACGAGCTCGCCGCCGATGCACGCCTCGTTCGCGAGCAACTCGAGCGCTGCCGGGCGATCCTCGCGAAGCTCGGGACCTCGGCGGCGGATCCGCTCGGCGAAGCTCCCGAACACATCGCCGCGGCCGAGATCGTCCGCGACGCGCTCGTCGACCTCGATCCGGATCTGAGAGAGCGGGTCGACGTCGAAGACGCGCCGGACGCGCAGATCCTGGCACCACGCTCCCCCGTGGTCCGCGCGCTCGGGAATCTGCTTCGCAACGCGCTCGATGCGAGTCCGCCGGATGCGCACGTGAGCCTGGCCGTCGAGGCGACGCGGGATCGCTTGCGACTGCGAGTCCGAGACCGCGGCGCCGGAATGGAGCCCGGCGTCCTCGCGCGCGCCGGAGAGCCCTTCTTCACGACGAAGCCCCCCGGAGCCGGCCAGGGGCTCGGCCTCTTTCTCGCGCGCCTCGTGGCCGAGCAGCTCGGCGGGGGCCTTCGCGTCGAGAGCGCCCCGGGCCGTGGCACCACGGCCGTCCTCGAGTTCCGCGCGGCGGAGGGGGCCGAGTGAGCGGCGACGCGCCCCGGCCCTCGGTTCTCGTCGTCGATGACGACGAACCGCTCCGTCGAAGGCTCGTCGCCGCCTTCGCAGCGCGTGGCTTCGAGGCGTTCGGCGCCGCCGATTCCGTCGAAGCGATCCGGCTCGCGCGCCTCGAGGGGCCCGAGTACGCGGTCGTCGATCTCCGCATGCCCGGCACTTCGGGTCTCGATCTCGTCCGCGATCTCGTCGAGATCGAGCCGGCAACACGGATCGTCGTGCTCACGGGCTACGGGAGCATCGCCACGGCGCTCGAGGCCATCCGCCTCGGCGCCGTCCACTACCTCACGAAGCCCGCCGACGTCGACGATCTCGTCGCGGCGTTCGACCGCGGCTCGCGGCGGGACGAGCCGCCCGAGCCGATCGACCACCGTGTCCCGACCCTCGCGCGGACCGAGTGGGAGCACATCCAGCGCGTTCTCGCCGACTGCGGCGGCAACGTGACCCGCGCCGCGCGCCTGCTCGGCATCCACCGCCGCTCGCTGCAGCGAAAGCTCGCCAAGACGCCGCTTCCCTGGTAGCACGCTTGCGAGGCCTCGAAGCGCGATGCTACGTGGCGGGGCGTCGATCGTTCGCTGGGACTCCGGCCAGAACCCGCTCGACGTACTTCTTCACGTACTTGCCGAGAACGTCCGCCTCGAGGTTGACCCGATCTCCCGGCCGGCGTCGCCCGAGCGTCGTCACCGCGAGCGTGTGGGGGATGAGCGCGACGTCGAACCCATCCCGGCCCGCTCGCACGACGGTGAGCGAGACTCCATCGATCGCCACCGAACCCTTGTCGACGAGGAGATCGGAAAAGTCGCGCCCGCACCGGACCTCGAGCCGGACGTCGTCGCCATTGCGCTCGAGCGACACGACCTCCCCGGTCGCGTCGATGTGTCCCTGCACCACGTGGCCGTCGAGCCTCTGCCCCGCGAGAACCGATCGCTCGAGGTTCACGCGGCTTCCCGGCGTGAGCATTCCGAGGTTCGTCCTCGCGAGCGTCTCGGCGACCGCCTCGAACGAGAGCCGGAGGTCGTCGATGGCCGTCACCGTCAAGCAACAACCGTTGACGGCGATCGAATCCCCGAGCTTTGCGCCCTCCGCAGCAACTCCGGCATCGACGACGAGCCGCGCGAGATCGCTCGACCGTTCGATCCTCGAAATCTCGCCCATCGCTTCGACGATGCCGGTGAACACCCGCGCTACCTCGGGAAGCGTGCGTCGATCTCGCGAAGCATTGCGTCGCGAACCGTTTCGTAGCGCGCCGGAAGCTCGATCGGCGGATTCGGAAGCTCGGCAGCGATGCCCTCGAGCGTCATCGAGTGATAGCGGACCTTGAAGTCGACGAACTTGAGCCCGTGGGCCGTCGAGATCACGACCACCCGGTCGCCGCGGCGGATCTTTCCGGCGGCGAGGAGCTTGCGCGTCGCAGCGAGCGCGACTCCCGTGTGGGGACAGTTGAAGAGCCCGGAGCGATCGGCGTGCGCGCAGGCCTCGGCGATCTCGGCCTCACTCGCCTGTTCGACGATGCCGTCGTAGCGGCGGAGCGCGTCGATCGCCTTCTCGATCGAGACCGGGTTTCCGATCTGGATTGCCGAGGCGAGCGTCGGACGCGCCGCGATCGGCTCGAAGACCTCGAAGTCGCGACGGTACGAGAGGTAGAGCGGGTTCGCTGCCTGCGCCTGCGCGCAGACGATTCGCGGCCGGCGCGACACGAGGCCGAGATCGACCATCATGTCGAGCCCCTTCGCGAGCGCCGAGACGTTGCCGAGATTCCCTCCCGGGATCACGATCCAGTCGGGGATCTCCCAATCGAACTGCTGGACGATCTCGATCCCGACGGTCTTCTGCCCTTCGATTCGCAGGCTGTTCATCGAGTTGGCGAGATAGAGCCCGTCTCGCGACGCCACCTGTTTGACGATCTCCATGCAGCCGTCGAAATCGGTGTCGAGGGTGAAGACGATCGCGCCGTTCGCGACCGGTTGGATGAGCTGCGCGAGCGAGATCTTCCCTCTCGGCAAGAAGATCACGGCCGGGATCCCGGCGGCGGCCGCGTACGCCGAGAGTGCCGCGGAGGTGTCGCCGGTCGAAGCGCACGCCACCGCGCGAATCGGTTTCCCGCGGGCGATCATCTCCTTCACCATCGAGACCAGGACCGTCATGCCGAGGTCCTTGAACGACCCCGTGTGCGAGTTCCCGCAGAGCTTGAGCCAGAGGTCCTCGAGACCGAGTTCGCGTCCGTAGCGCTCGGCCCAGAAGAGATTCGTGTGGCCTTCGTACATCGACACCACGTTCTCGTTGTCGATCTCGGGAAGGACCCACTCCTTCTTGCCCCAGACGCCCGAACCGTACGGCCAGCTGTTCTTGTGCCCACGCGCCTCGAACAGCGCCTTCCACTCGGCCGCAGGAGTCTTCTTGAGCTCGTCGAGGTCGTGGACGACCTGCAGCAGCCCGCCGTCACGCGCCGTATAGACCACCTCGTCGAGCGGATGGCGCTCGGAGGCATCATGAAGGCTCTGGAACCACGCGCGATAGCTGGGCTTCGACCCGGCGTGCATCAGAGATCCTCCTCGATGCGGATGAGGCAGGTCGGAGCCGTCACCTCCGCGAGCGAATCGATCCCCTGGAGCGCACGGCGGATCGACTCCTCTCGAGCGATGTCGGTGAGCATCACGACCGGCACCGACTCGCCGCCGCGTCCTCTCCCCTTCTGGATCACCGATTCGATCCCGATCCCGTCGTCTCCGAGCAGCTTCGTGATCTTCGCGAGGACGCCCGGGCGATCGAGCGCCGTGAAGCGCAGATACGCGCGGGCCTCGATCTCGCCGAGCGGGACGAGAGGTTTCGGTCGGAGCGCCTCGGGGAGATACGAAAGCGGCGCGACCCGGCCGGCACGCCCGCGGCGGATTTCACGAGCGATCTCCATCAGGTCCGCGACCACGGCGCTCGCCGTCGGCATCTCCCCCGCGCCCGCACCGTAGAACAGTGTCGGGCCGACCGCGTCTCCGTGGACGGCGATCGCGTTCATCGCTCCGTCGACCTTCGCGAGCAGGCTCGTCGCCGGAACGAGCGTCGGATGGACCCTCGCCTCGATCCGCTCGCCGCTCTCCGAAGGTCTCCACTTCGCGATCCCGAGCAGCTTGATCCGGTAGCCGAACTCGCCCGCCGATTCGAACTCGGTCGGAGTGATTCCCCGGATCCCCTCTGCAGGAACCTCCTTGCTCGTGAGCTCGGCGCCGAACGCCATCGACGCGAGGAGCGTGAGCTTGTGCGCGGCATCGATGCCGTCGATGTCGAAGCTCGGATCGAGCTCGGCGTAGCCGAGCGACTGCGCCCGCGCGAGCACCGTCTCGAAGGCCGCCCCCGTCCGCTCCATCTCGCAGAGGATGTAGTTCGTGGTGCCGTTGATGATTCCGTGGAGAGAGAGGATGCGGTTCGCCGCGAGGCCTTCGCGAAGTGCCCGGAGGATCGGGATCCCGCCACCCACGCTCGCCTCGAAGGCGACGTCGACGCCCTTGCGTTCCGCGGCGTCGAAGACCTCCCGGCCGTGCGCCGCGAGCAGCGCCTTGTTCGCGGTGACGACGTGCTTGCCGTTCGCGATCGCCTGCAGGACGAAGCGCCTCGCGACGTCGGTGCCCCCGATGAGCTCGACGACGATGTCGACCTCGGGATCGGCGACGAGCGCTCCGCCATCGGAGTCGAAGCGGATTCCCGAGACGTCGATGCCGCGGTCCCGGGTCGTATCGAGGTCTGCGATCCGGACCAGCCGAAGCGGATGTCCGAGACGCTCGCCGATCACGTCGGCGCTCCGCTCGAGCACCTTGGCGACCCCGGTCCCGATCGTCCCGAAGCCGAGGAGCCCGACCCGGACGGGCGCGCGACGATCGCCGCTCACGGCCTCGCCTCGCGCAAGAAGCGGCGGATTCCGCGAACGGCCTGCCGGATCCGATGTCGGTTCTCGACGAGCGCGAAGCGCACGTAGCCCTCTCCCATCTCGCCGAAGCCGACGCCGGGAGAGACGGCGACCTGCGCCTCGCGAAGCAGGCGCTTCGAGAACTCGAGCGAACCGATCGAGCGCAGGCGCTCGGGAAGCGGTGCCCAGACGAACATCGTTCCGAGCGGCTTCTCGATCTTCCACTGCCCCTCGCCGGGCTGCGCAAGACCGTCGATCAACACGTCCCTGCGCAGCCGATACTCCTCGCACGCCTCCGCGACGCAATCCTGAGGTCCCCGGAGCGCAACGATCGCGCCGATCTGGATCGGCTGAGGCATCCCGTAATCGAGGTAGCTCTTGATCCGGGTGAGCGCGCCGACCATGTCCGGATTCCCGGCAGCGAAGCCCACGCGCCATCCGGCCATCGAATGGCTCTTCGAAAGCGAGCCGAACTCGATCGCGACGTCTCGAGCTCCCGGCACCTCGAGAATGCTCGGAGCGTGATATCCGTCGAAGGTGATCTCGGCGTAGGCGAAGTCGTGGATCACCATGAGGTCGTTCTCGCGAGCGAACGCGACGATCCGCTCGAAGAAACTCCGATCGACGACCTGCGTGGTGGGATTCGCCGGAAACGAGAGGATCAGGAGCTTCGGCTTCGGCCAGGTCCGCTGCATCGCCGTCTCGAGGTTCGCGAAGAAGTCGCTGTCCGGGGTGAGCGGGACCTTGCGGAGATCGCCGCCGGCGATGATCACCGAGTACTGGTGGATGGGATACGCAGGATCCGGAACCAGGACGACGTCGCCCGGGCCGATCGCCATGAGGACGAAGTGCGAGAGGCCTTCCTTGGCGCCGATCACGGCGATCGCCTCGCGCTCGGGGTCGAGTTCGACGCCGTGGCGCCGGCGATACCACTCGGTAATCGCGGCACGCAGATTGGGAAGCCCCTTCGACGCCGAGTAGCGATGATTGCGCGGATTGCGGGCCGCTTCGCAGATTTTCTCGACGACGTGCGGCGGCGTCGCGAGGTCGGGGTTTCCCATCCCGAGGTCGATGATGTCCTCGCCGGCCTTGCGCGCGGCGGCCATGAGCGAGGTCACCTGCGCGAAAATGTAGGGCGGCAGACGGTTGAGCTTGTTGAAGTCGTGTCGGATCGGGCCGGACATCGGCGGGTGGCTCTCCGGGGGGCGGGGAAGCATCGCTAACCTCGCGAAGATACGAAAGAAAAGAAGACCGGGCAACGCGAGGCGGTGCGCCTCGGTCCGAGCCCTCGAAGCGTGAACTCGAGGTCGATCGGCTAGCGATCGAGCCGGAAGCGAACGATCACGATCGCGCGGGACGCAACGGATTCGCCACCGCGCTTCGCAGGAACGAAGCGCCAGCGCCGCACGCCCGAGAGCGCCTCGCGGTCGAACTCGTCTCCCCGCGCCTCGACGATGCGCGCATCGAGCACCCGGCCGTCGCGACCGACGGTGATGGCCACCTCGCGATCCGCTTCGCGTCCGAGCCTGCGCGCTCGCTCCGGATAGACCGGCGCCGGCCGGTCCACGGCGCGCGCCGGCGCGTCGACCTCCCCGACACCGAAGATCCGGTTCGCGTCCGATCCGGGGCCCGGCTCGACCCTCGCGAAGGACGGATCTGCTTGCGGCGACCCCGTTGCGCTCGGCGCGGCGGAATCCGGCGCGGGTACAACATTGGGAGGCGGGACCGGGCTCGCCGGCGCCGGCGCGGCGCCCGTCACGACCGGCGGAGCTGCGGCGGCCGCCGGGGCGCGTTGCAGATTCGACCGCTCCCGCGCCGAGCGCGCCGGGGGACGGCGTGCGGGAGCCATCCGAGCGGGTGCTTCGGGGGTCGGAGGCGGCGGCACCAGGTCGCCTGGCGCCCCGTCGCGGCGAGCCGGCTCCTCGAGCAGCAGGACCGGGATCGGCGAAGGATCCTTGGGGCGGGACGGCCATTCGCCGAGCGAAGCGCGGAGCAGTGCGAGGATCACGGCTGCATGGACCGCCAGCGAGAGCGCGAGGCCGATCGAGAAGCTCCGCACGGGAACCGACCCGGGGGCGACACGGAACGGAAGCCCGGGAGCGCTCAAACGGCGCCTCCGCTCCGTCTTCCGGGAGGATGAGCCGAGACCCGCACCGACGAGGCTCCTTGTTGCCGCACGTTCCCGCGTATCGGCGACCCGTCGGGTCGGCCCGACCGGCTCGGTTCGGGTCCGCCCCCTAGAAGTAGGCCGTCAAACCCACCCGCACGTTTCGCGGGTTCCCGGGTGTGAAATGCCAGTCCTCGACGCCCTCGGGAGGCTCCCCCGGAAGCCTCGACGCGAAGTAGAACTCCGCCGACGGCCAATCGGCGTCGGTCACGTTCTGCAGCGCGAAGGCCAACTCGAGGAAGCGCCAGCGGTAACGGATGCCGAGGTCGAAGACTGCGTAGCCGTGCAGCAGCACGCTCGGATCGTCGTCGAGGGCGTAGCGGCGGCCGAGGCTCGCCATCCGGATCTCACCGGAGAGCCCGCTCGAATGCTTTGCGACGAGCGAAGAATACGCCGTCAAGCGCGGCGCCTGATCGACCTGCCCCCCGCTGCTGAACACCGAATGGCTGAGCGTCACGTCGGCCTTGAACGTCAGCCAGTCGAAAATCCGGACCCGGAGCTCGCCTTCGATCCCGTGCCGTCTCGATCGCGGTCGGACCTCCTCGGTCCCCTCGTCGCCGACGAAGACGAGCTCCTGCTCGAGATCGAGCCACCACTGCGAGATGGCGAGATCGACCCGATCGAAGAGACTCGTCCGCCAGCCGATCTCCCAACCGATGGCGAGCGGAAGCGTCACGGCGTTGGGGTCGCACTCGTCGGACGACGGGCTCTCCGCGAGACACAGGACGTCGCGCGCATCGTTCGAATGGTAGCCCCAGCCGTAGTTCAGATAGAGCTCGCCGTTGCGGAGGAACTCGAACCGCGAGGGCGCCGGCCCCTGCTCGCCGAAGGGCTGGAGGATCAGGTTCACCTTGGGAAGCGCGAGGCCGTCGGTCTTCGACCCCTGCGGCTGGAATGGCTCGTCGAGGACGTTGTGGACGTCGTAGCGAAAGTAGGTCCCTCGAAGGCCAATGAGCGAGCGCGCCCACGGCAGCAGGAAGAGTTCCGCCTGCACGTAGGGCTCGATCGAGGTCTGGCGCACCTCGCTCCTGCGCGTCCAGCCGGTGAAGTTCCGGTAGGTCTGCGTGCCGAGCTGGACCTGCGCGTCGTCGCTCCGCGTCTGGAGGCCGAGCGTGAACGCCACGGGAACCGGTTCCCATTCGACGAGCTGCCGGTACGCGATGTCGGTCCCGAAGAGCCAGCGGTCGTCGTTCTGGACGATTCCGTCGGTTCGTCCGTTGTCCTGGTTCACCAAGAAGAACGTGAAATCGGAGAACAGTTTGAGCTGGTAGCGCGATGCATAGGCCATCACCTGCAGGCGCCGGTTCTCGTCGATCGTCCAAAGATCGCGGAGCAGGAAGTTCGCGCGATAGGTGTTGCCGCCCTCGGTCGGATCGATCGCCCCGAACCGGTCGATCAGGCCGTCGTCGACGGCGCGAAGGGGGATCTGCCCCGACGCATTCCAATCGGCCTGGTAGAGCTGGAACCAACCCGTGAGGTGATGGTTCTCGCCGAGATCGATCCCGAGAAGGCCCGCTCCGTAGCGCCGCCCCATCCGCTGCGGGAAGTCGAAGGGTCCGTTCGTCCAATCGTACTCGGCGGCCACCCAGCCGTTCAGGATTCCGTCTTCGGGATCGAAGGGTCCCGTCCTCGGCGAGAGCACGGCGAGGTAGCGGCGCGTGTCGAACGATCCGATCTCGTAGCGAACGAAGCTCTCTTCGAACGATTCCCTCGGGACGAGGTTCACGGCGCCCGCCGTCGCGAAGTCGCCGAAGTCGGCGAAGTACGGTCCCTTGAAGACCTCGAGCCGCTCGACGGTCTCGGGGATCAGGAAGTGAAGGTCGGCGTAGCCCTGCCCGTGCGCGTGGCTGCGAAGGTTCACCGGAAGCATGTCCATGAAGATCGCCACGTCCGTTCCGTGATCGGCATCGAAGCCGCGCAGGAAGATCTGATCGGCCTTGCCGCCGCCGGCGTGTTGGGCCGTGAAGAGGCCCGGAACCTGGTGGAGGATCTCGGCCGGGCTCTCCATGGGCTGGAGCTCGAAGTCCCGGGTCCGGATCGTCCGGGACGATGCAGCCGTCGTCGGCCTCTTCTCCCGGA
>CAJPFO010000156.1 GCA_905339255.1 Myxococcaceae bacterium | reverse complement strand
GGCGCTGCTTCGCTGGACGAGTCCACGGCTCGGGGTGGTCTCCCCGGCAGAGTTCATCGGGGTCGCCGAGCGGGCGGGCCTCATCAACGGGATCGGTGCCTGGTGCCTCGGCGAAGCGTGTCGTCAGATCCGGCGCTGGCGCGAGGAAGGCTTGGTGCCCCTGCCGGTCTCGGTCAATGTCTCGGAGGCGCAGCTCGCGGATGGGGACCTCTACGACGTCGTGACGCACGCGCTCGAGAGGTGGGAGATCGAGCCTGAGATGCTCGAGCTCGAGCTGACCGAGAGCCGACAGATCGAGGACGACGAGCGGACGGCGCTCTGCCTTCGGGATCTCCGGGCGATCGGGGTACGGATCGCACTCGATGATTTCGGGACCGGCTATTCATCTCTCACGTACTTGAACCGCTTTCCGCTCGATACGCTCAAGCTCGACCGAAGGTTCTTCCGCGAGATCGAGTTCGATCCGGCGGCGATCGGGATCGTGTCGTCGGTGGTGGCGATGGGCCACGCCCTCGGCCTCTCCGTGGTGGCCGAGGGGGTCGACTCCGAGGAGCAGCTCGATCTGCTCCGCGAGATGCTCTGCGACGAGGTCCAGGGCTTCCTCTTCGCGCCCGCACTCCCACCGCGCGAAGCGCGCCGCTTTCTGGCCAGGGCCGGGTGTGCGCCACCCCGGGTCGGCGTCGGCGGGAAGCTCGAGCCCGAATGCGCCGGCGAAGCGGCTCTTCGCGCGAGGCGCGATCCCGTCGCGTCGTCGAAGAGCTGGCTCTCGGGCCCGCGCCGCGTGCTCGTCCTCGACGATGCCGAGCGCACGTTGTCTCCGCTCGCGCTCCGGCTCCTCCGTCTCGGGATCGACGCGCAGTGCGCGACGTCGACCGAAGAGGCAAGACTCATGATCGAGCAGGAGAAGCGCGCGATCCGGCTTCTCGCAGTCTCCCCGCGAGGCGACCTAGCGGGGGTCTCCGAGGCCCTCGACTGTCTCGCGCGAGAGCTCGGCGGCGTCGAGCCGGTCTTCATCGTGGTCGGCGACGAGCCCGACGTGCTGATCCGAGAGCGCATCCGCAAAGCGGGCGCGCGTCAGGTCCTCTGGACCCCGATCGACGATTCGGAGCTCCGCTTCGTGGTGAACTCGTCGATGGCGTTCCCGGACGAGCTCGCTCGCCGGCAGGGAACTCGCGTCCCGGCGAACCTTCTCGCAGCGGTGCAGGTCGGAAGGCGCCGCGAGTCGGCCGTGGTCGGGAATCTCTCCGTGCGCGGCGCCTTCCTCGAAATGCCGGATCCTCCCCCGCTCGCATCGGTCGTGAGGATCGAGTTCAGTCTCGTTGGGGGTGCGCTCGCGCTGACGGGACGGGTGCGACATCGACAGACGAGCTCTCCGAGACTCCCTGCCTTCGCTTCGCCCGGTGCAGGAGTCGTCTTCGAGGCACCGACGCGTGCGAGCGAGGCGGCGCTCGTCGACTTCGTCGAGTCGCGAGCGAGCCGGTACCGGCCGTAGCCGGCCGTGCTGCAGGCGACGGGCACCTCCTTGCACGCTCGCGCCGTGAGACACCGGAGTTGCACGAGGCTTCGCGGTACGGCTACCCGTCCGTCGCGGGCGGTGCTCGCAAGCGTGGGGGGCTTCGATGAGTGAGGATGGGGCGGACGACCAGAGCGGCGAGAACGGGATCGCGCCGACCCCCGAGCCGCCGTACTACGCGGTGATCTTCACGAGCCAGCGCACCGACGGCGATGCGGGCTATTCGGCGATGGCCGAGCGCATGGTCGAGCTCGCGCGCGGGATGCCGGGCTTTCTCGGCATCGAGAGCGTTCGGGGAGCGGACGGCTTCGGGATCACGGTCTCGTACTGGCGGAGCGAGGCGGAGATCGGCGCCTGGCGCGACCACGCCGAACATCGCGTTGCGCAGGAGTGCGGTCGGAGCACCTGGTATCGCGATTACTCGGTGCGGGTGGCCCGCGTCGAGCGGACGCGAGAGTCCGCGGGGCGCGCTTCGCGCTGATCGGAATCAGCGCCGCTTCGCGGATCCGGCCGGATCCGGCGGACGATCGCCTCGCGAACCCGTGCCCGCTCGGGTTTGGAGATCTCGTTAAGCGCGAGCCCGACGATCTCGCCCGAACGGGTTTGCAGGCCGAGATGCCACGGGTTCTCCCACGCGATGCCGGACAGGTTGGCGATGGGCAGCGTCGTCTGGGTGGGCGAAGAGGTCGGGCCGAAGCGGATCTCGTCGTCCGAGACCGAGATCACGGGCCGGCGGTAGCCGTGCCAGAGCATTCGCCCGAAGAGACAGGCGAAGTAGGCGTTGGCGACGGCGCTCATCGCCACCCAGAAATCTCGACGGGTGACCGCAGCGAAGAGAGCGAGGGTGGCGAAGACCGCCGCGAGTACCGCGAAGACGAGGACGCGCCAGCGCTGGCGCCAGTCGACATGGAACGATTGCGCAAGCTCCGGCTGGATGGCAGTCATCGGGTTGCCCCGCGCGGCCGGCGCCGCATGGCCCGTAGTCTCGAACGCGGGGCGCCTCCGTGTCAACGATCTTCGTGCGGATCACGCCCCGCCGGCGGGGGTTGCGGTCGGGGCTCCCGCCCGAGCCGCGGGCAGCAGCAGCCGGGCGAGGGCGATCGCGTCGTCGAAGCTCTCGCAGAGCACGAGCTTTCCGTCTTCGCTCTCGATCCCGGCACGCTCGAGGACCTGCGCGGGCTGCGGCTGGAGGCCTCCGAGGATCACCATGGTCCCGGCGCGGTGGAGGCGCGAGAGGGCCGATTCGAGGTTCACGAGCCCGGTGGCATCCATCGCCGGAACGTCGCGGACGTCGAGCAGGACGACCCGCACGCCTTCGGCGACCTGCGAGAGGGCCTCCATCGCGCGCTGTGCGGCGCCGAAGAAGAGCGGCCCCGCGATGTCGTAGAGGAGCACGCCGGACGGAAGTGGCGGCGAGATCGCAGCGTGGCCCTTTCCGACGAGCGTCACGCTCGAGAGCTCGGCCATGCGCCGCATGAAGAGGAGTGCCGCGAGGACGATGCCGACGCTCACGGCGATCACCATGTCGAAGATCACGGTGAGACCGAAGCAGACGAGGAGCACGATCACGTCGCTCTTCGGCGCGACGCGGCAAGCGTGAACGAAGTGTCGGGCGTCGCTCATGTTCCAGGCCACGAGCAGGAGGAGCGCTGCGAGCGAGGCCATCGGCAGGTAGCCGAGCAGCGGGGCGGCGGCGAGGACGGCGACGAGGACGAAGACCGCGTGGAAGAAGGCCGCGAGCGGCGAGCGGGCTCCGTAGCGGATGTTCGTCGCGGTTCGCGCGATGGCGCCGGTCGCCGCGATGCCGCCGAAGAAGGGGGCGAGGAGGTTTCCGAAACCCTGCGCGATCAGCTCGGTGTCGGGATCGTGCTGGGTTCCGGTCATGCCGTCGGCGACGACGGCGGAGAGCAGCGATTCGATGGCGCCGAGCATCGCGATCGCGAACGCGCTCGGCGCGAGGTCGCGGAGCAATCCGAACGAGAGCTCGAGGGGCCGGCCGTCGGCTCCGGGCCAGGACCAGGGCCAGGAAAGAAGCGGTGGGAGGCTCGGGATTCCGCGCTCGGTGACTCCGCCCACTTCGAACGAGAAGCGGCTCTGGATCGTTGCGGGCTCGAAGTCCGGGAAGATCTGTTGCAGCGCGAACGCGAGGCCGGCGCCGAGGGCGAGTGCCACGAGCGGCGCGGGAATCGCCCGCACGAAGCGCGGCCACACGAGGAGGATGGCGAGGGTGGTCGAGCCGATCGTGAGCTCGCGCAGGTCGAGGGTCGGAAGCGCGGCGACGAGCGCCGTGACGCGCTCGACGTAGTGCTCGGGCGCGGTCGGGATCGAGAGGCCCGCGAAGTCCTTCACCTGCAGGGTCGCGATCACGACGGCGATCCCGGCCGTGAAGCCCGTCGTCACGGGATGGGGGACGAACTGGATGAGCCCCCCCATCCGCACGGCCCCGAGGGCGAGCAGGAGGGCTCCGGCCATGACGGTCGCGACGAGGAGCCCACCGACCCCGAACTGCGCCGACACGGGAGCGAGGAGGACGACGAAGGCCGCCGTCGGCCCCGAGACCTGGAAGCGTGAGCCGCCGAGAAGCGCGATCGCTCCGCCGGCGATGATTGCGGTGTAGAGGCCGTGCTGGGGCGGGACTCCACTCGCGATCGCGAGCGCCATCGCGAGCGGGAGGGCGACGATCCCGACGACCGCGCCGGCGAGGAGGTCCGCACGCAGGTCGGCGGCTCCGTAGCCCGCCGCGAGGACGTGCCGCAGCGCCGCTGCGGGAGCGGGGAGCTTCTTGGGCTCTCCCGCAGCGGACGAGATCCGCCGCGTTCGCGGCATGGTGGCGTCGCGGTCATGCCCTACGCCTCGTCCGGGGCGTGCAGCCTGGCGAGGACCGAGAGGTCCTCGAGCGTGGTGGTGTCCTGGACGGTCTCCCTGCCGGAAGCCACGTCGCGAAGGAGCCGGCGCATGATCTTGCCCGAGCGGGTCTTCGGAAGCGCGTCGGTGAAGCGCACTTCGGCGGGGCGTGCGAGGGCGCCGATCTCACGAGCGACGTGCCCGCGAAGCGCCTCGCGAAGGTTGGCGTTCGCGTGCGCTCCCGTCTTCGGAGTGACGAACGCCACGATGGCCGTGCCCGTCAGATCGTCGGGGCGGCCGACGACGGCGGCCTCGGCGACGGCGGGATGCGAGACGAGCGCGCTTTCGACCTCCATCGTTCCGATGCGATGCCCGGAGACGTTCATCACGTCGTCGACGCGGCCCATCACCCAGAGGTAGCCGTCCTTGTCGAAGTGCGCGCCGTCTCCGGTGAAGTAGACCTTCTCGTAACGGCTCCAGTACTGCTCCTTGTAACGGGCCGGGTCGCCCCAGATTCCGCGAAGCATGCCGGGCCACGGCTTTCGCAGGGTGAGGAAGCCTCCCTGCGGCGCCTTGACTGCGCGCCCCTCGGCGTCGAGCACCTCGGGTTCGATTCCCGGGAAGGGAAGCGTGCACGATCCCGGCTTGGCGGCGACCGCTCCGGGAAGCGGCGAGACCAGGATCCCGCCGGTCTCGGTCTGCCACCAGGTGTCGACGATCGGGCAGCGCTTCTTTCCGATCACGCGGTGGTACCAGATCCATGCCTCGGGGTTGATCGGCTCCCCGACGCTTCCGAGAAGGCGGAGCGACGAGAGATCGTGCCGGTTCGGATGCTCGTCGCCCCAGCGGATGAAGGTGCGAATGGCCGTCGGCGCGGTGTAGAAGACGCTCACGCCGTACTTCGCGATGATCGACCAGAAGCGGTCGGGGCCGGGCTCGTTCGGAGCCCCTTCGTACATGACGGTCGTCGCGCCGTTCGCGAGCGGGCCGTAGACGACGTAGGAGTGTCCCGTCACCCAGCCGACGTCAGCGGTACACCAAAAGGTGTCGTCTTCCTTCAGATCGAAGATCGCGTGCGTGGTCGCCGTGATGTGGGTCAGGTAGCCGCCCGTCGTGTGCAGGATGCCCTTCGGCTTTCCGGTCGATCCGCTCGTGTAGAGGACGAAGAGCGGATGTTCGGAATCGAGCTTCGCGGGCGGACACGACGCAGGCGCCTCGGCCATGAGATCGTGCCACCAGGCGTCGCGGCCTTCGCGCATCGAGACGGGCTCGCCCGTCCGCCGGACGACGACGACCGAGGCGACCCCGGGGGCGCCGGTCAATGCCTCGTCGACCGCCGCCTTGAGCGCGATCGGCTTGCCGCGCCGGAACCCGCCGTCTGCGGTCACGACGAGCTTCGCGCCGACGTCGAGGATGCGGTCGCGCAGCGAGTCGGCCGAGAAGCCTCCGAAGACGACGGTGTGCGGGGCGCCGATCCGGGTGCAGGCGAGCATCGCGATCGCGATCTCGGGGATCATCGGCATGTAGATCGCGACACGGTCGCCCTTCTTGATCCCCTTCGCCTCGAGGACGTTCGCGAACTTCTGCACCTCGCGGTGGAGGTCGCCGTAGGTGAGCACGCGCGAGTCGCCGGGCTCTCCCTCCCAGACGATCGCGGCCTTGTTGCGGCGCCACGCGTTCTCGCCCGTCACGTGACGGTCGAGGCAGTTGTACGAGACGTTCGTGTGCGCGCCGACGAACCACTTCGCGAAGGGAGGCTTCCAGTCGAGGGCCCTTCGCCAGGGCTTGAACCACGAGACGTGCTCGCGGGCCATCTTCTCCCAGAAGCGTTCGGGGCTTCGCGCCGCGAGACGGCGGAGCTCGGCGACTTTCTTCGGCCCCCAGTTGGCCTGCTTCGCGAAGGCCGCGTCGGGCTTGAAGACGCGCTTCTCGAGCAGGAGCGAGTGGATCTCGGGCATGCAGTTCCGTCCTCTGAGAGTGCTAGGAAGTGATCCAGGTCTCGACGTCGCCGGGACGCTTGGGAATCGCCGCCGTCAGGTTCTCGTGTCCGTCGGCGGTCACGAGGACGTCGTCCTCGATCCTGACGCCGATTCCGCGTAGGCGCTCGGGCGCTTTCTCGTCGTCGGCCGCGATGTAGAGCCCCGGTTCGACGGTGAAGACGATCCCGGGCTCGAGCGTCCTCGGCCGACCGTCCTGTGTGTAGGAGCCGACGTCGTGGACGTCGAGCCCGAGCCAGTGGCTGGTGCGATGCATGTAGTAGGTCTTGTACGCACCGCTCTCGATGAGATCGTCGACCGACCCCGATAGGAGACCCATCGCGATCATGGCTTCCGTGAGCGATCGCAAGGCGGCCGCGTGGACGTCTTCGAGAGTCGCTCCGGGCTTCGCGATCGCGAGCGCGGCTTCTTGCGCGGCGAGGACGGCCTCGTAGACCTCGAGTCCCGCGCCCTGGTAGCGGCCGCCAATCGGGTAGGTGCGGGTCACGTCGGAGGCGTAGCCCGCGAACTCGCATCCGGCGTCGATCAGCACGAGCTCCCCGGCGCGGAGTGCCTCGCGATTCGTCACGTAGTGGAGGATCGTCGCGTTGGCGCCGCCGCCGACGATGGTTCCGTACGCGGGCCCCGAAGCTCCACGGCGACGGAACTCGTAATCGAGCGTCGCTTCGAGCTCGTACTCGAAG
>CAJPFO010000155.1 GCA_905339255.1 Myxococcaceae bacterium | reverse complement strand
CGCACGGCCGCGGCGAGCGCGTCGTCGCCATGCGCGCCGAGCCGGCGCACCGCCGCGACGGCGAGCGCTGCGTTCGCGGCCTGATGCCGACCGGGTGCGGAGAGCCTCGCCTCGGTGCGAAAACTCCCATCCCGGATCTCGAGATCGACGCCCTCGAGCGTCGGGCGTCCGAGCACGTCGAAGAAGAACTCGCGACCGAGAACCGCGAGCGGAGCTCGCCGTTCGCTCGCCCGGGAGACGACGACGTCGAGCGCCTCGGCGGGGAGCGCGCCCACGACGACCGCGCGGCCCGGCTTCACGATCCCCGCCTTTTCTCCCGCGATCGCCGCGAGCGTCGGCCCGAGACGCTCGACGTGCTCGAGTTCGATCGACGTGATGCACGAGACGGCCGGATCGACGACGTTGGTCGAGTCGAGTCGTCCGCCGAGTCCGACCTCGATGACGGCACGGTCGACCCTTGCCTCGCGGAAGATCCAGAAGGCAGCCGCCGTCGTCGCATCGAAAAAGCTCGGATCCGGCGCGCCCGGGTCGCGAAGCAGCGCCTCGACGTGCGGGCGGATCGCCGAAACGGCGGCCGCGAGGTCCACCGCCGGGATCTCGCGGCCTGCGACGCGGAAGCGTTCGGTCCAGCGCTCGAGATGGGGCGAGGTGAAGGTCCCGACCCGCTCCCCCGCCGCGGAAAGGACCGCCTCCGCGAGGAGTGCCGTCGACCCCTTGCCCTTCGACCCGGCGACGTGGATCACCGAGAGCGCACGCTCGGGTCGCCCGATCCGCTCGAGGAGCCGCTCGACGGGCTCGAGCGAGAGCCGGATCGGGCGATCTCGAGGCGTTCGTTCGACGTCGATGAGGCCGTCGAGCCAGGCGGCTGCCTCGTCGAGATTCAACGCGCGCCGCGCGCCGTCACTGGACCGTGTAGCGCTTCCATTGGCGGTATTCCTTCACCGCCGGGCTCGTGCTCTCGACTGCCGGGAAGAAGAACTTGACCGCATGGCCGCAGGTCCTGCAGATCTTGTAGCAGAACTTGAATCCGTCGATCTCCTGCACCTTGCCGACCATGTCGCGGTTCTCGTCGGTGCAGCAGCTCTTCGGCCGCGGCGGCGAAACGATCCGGCGGGGGTAGTCGTTTCGCGGCGCCTCCTGCTCCGAGTAACGGATGATGTTGCGGGTGGGCCGATTGACCTTCGCGTCCGCGTTCTGCTTTCGGATGTTGCTGCCGATTCGCCTCAAGGGGCCATCCTCGCCAGGTGTTCTCCCGCGGACGCCGCGGCCGGGCGACCGAGCGCGAGCAGGAGATGGGAAAAATCTTCGTACGCCGTCCGGCACGGCGGGCCGTCGGCGAAGCGAAGCGAGTCGCGATCGCCGAGTTGCAGCAGCGTCGAGCTTCGCGTTCCGTAGCGGAGCGTGTGAACGCACGCGTCGTCGAGCGGACCGCCTGCGCCCGCGTGCTCGCGACAGAGGTCGGCGAGCGCTTCGAGGACGTCGCTCCGATTCTCGTGCGCTGCAGCGCGGGCGCGCTCGCGCAGTCGTGCGAGCTTCGGCGCGGACGTGGCGGGATCGGAGTTGCCGATCACGTGCACGCCCGGAGCGAGCTTCGTGACGAGCGGTCCCCGCTCGTAGCCGACGACGAACGCATCCCGACCGTCCGCAACGACGAGGTTGAACGGGTTGTACGCCCCCTCGGCGAGCGCCTCGAGACGCCGAACCGCGGTCGGGGCGTCGGGAGACTCGAGCGCGTCGAGGACGAGCAGCCCGCGCGAGCGCCGCGAGGGATCCGGGGTCGTGGTCGGGCGGTTCGTGAGGCCCGCGAACACACCCGCGGCGTTGACTCCGAGCCAGGTCCCGCCGGCGCGCAGATCTGCCGGCGCCACCCACGCCATCGGGCCGCCCGCCGAGAGCGCCGGCGGGGCGGCGGGACGGTCGAGGTACTCGTCGC
>CAJPFO010000154.1 GCA_905339255.1 Myxococcaceae bacterium | reverse complement strand
TTCCCGCCGCCGGGAGCGGGTTCGCGGCGGCCGACGCGGCAGGGCGCGGATGTGCCGCGGCTCCCTTCGCCGACATCTTCACGGATCCGTTCAGCACCGCGCCCTCGGCCACGACGAGGCGCGGTGCCTCGACGTCGCCTTCGACGATGCCGGATGCCTGGATCTCGAGCCGCTCGCTCGCGCTCACGTTTCCGGCGACGCGGCCCACGACCACGACGTTCTTCGCGTGGACCTGCGCCTGCACCTGCCCGCCGGCGCCGATGGTCAGGCGATTGTTCGGCAGGTCGATCTTCCCTTCGACCTTCCCTTCGATCACCAGATCCTCGTTTCCGCTCAGGTCTCCCTTGATGACGATCGACTTCCCGATGTTCGCCATGTCCCCCCCTCCGCCGATCTTCGGCGGTGCCATCTCGACTGCTCGTCGCTCGTTCGCCGCACCCGCCGCCGTCTGGGGCGGGGCAGAGAGGGGCGCCGTCGAGGTCGTTGCGATCCCCGTTCGGGGAGCCGGTTCCTGCACCTCTCGACGAGGCTCCGGCCCCCCCTCCTTGCGTCGTCCACCGAACAGGCTCACGGCCACCTCCGATCCCTTGCGGGCGCCGGGATCTTACCAGAACGGTTCACGGAAGCGCTCCCACCCGGTCGATCTCGATGCGGCGCTGCTTCAAGATCGTGCCTTGCGCGCGCTCGAGGTTCGTCGTCGAGTTCCGGTATGCGCGCAGGGCATTGATCTGCTCGCTCTCGGCGGTGACGAGGTCGCTCTCGCGCTGGAGCACGTTGAAGGGGGTGGATTCGCCGTTGTCGAGCCGGATGCGCTCGGCGCGGAGCTGCTCGGAGGCGGCCGCCACCGAGCGCTCGGCGGCGAAGACGCCCTCCTGCGAAGAGCGCAGGTCGCGCACGGCCTTGCGCACCTCGACCACGATCGTCTGTTCCAAACGCCGTTCGCGGCTCACGGATTTCCGGAGCTCGAACGCGGTCTTCTCGGCCTGGGAGACCGCGGCCTGGTTGCCGAGCGGGATCGAGAGGATGCCGCGGGCCGTGAACTCCTCGAGGGGGTTGTCGCCGAAGAAGTCCTCGTTCGCGCGGGCGAGGCTCGGACCCGTGCCGACGGCATCGGGGTTGAACTCCGCGAGGCCTCGCGAGAACGCCGAGGAGAGCGCTGCCTGGTTGAAGGCGCCGCTCTGTCCGAGCCGGCCGTAGGCGAGCACCGCGTCGAGCTGCGGAAGCGTCTGGTTGCGCGCGAACTTGAGCAGGAACTCCTGGCGCGCGATCTCGAGCTTCTGCGCCGCGAGCTCGGGGCGGTTGCGGAACGCCTTGCGGGTGGCCTCCTCGGCGTCGACCTCGAAGGCCTGGAACCTTGCGGGCTCGTCGGTGGGGTCGATGCGATAGCGCGACGCCGGCCGTAGGCTCTCGCCGAAGACGAGGTCGGTGAGCGTGTCCTCGGCCGCCTGGAACGCGTTGGCGGCGACGATCAGGTCGAAGTCGCGCGTGGCCACCCCGGCCTCGGCTTCCGTCACCTCGACCTTCGAAACCACACCGACTTCGTACTGGGTGCGCGTCTGGTCGAGGAGCGCACGCGCGGTCTCGACGCTCTTTCGAGCCACGCGGAGCTGCTCGCGCGTCGCGATCACGCTCCAGTAGGCGTTCTCGATCGCCTGGACGACGTCCATGACCTGCTTGCGGAACTCCTCGCGGGCGCCCTCGAAGACGACGCCGGCGGTCTTCACCTGCGTCCAGGCCTGGTTCCAGACGAGGTTCTTGAGCAGCGGGATCGAGAAGTTCGCGAAGACGTTGGCGTCGACCACCGGCGAAAGGGCCGTGATGGTCGCATCCGTTCGCGTCCGGCTGGCCTCGTAGCCGATCTCGTACGAGGCGCCCCACCACGGGATCAGTCCCTTCAGTCCGGTCGCGCCATCGAGCAGGTTCTGCTGGATCGAGGTCTGGCTGTTGATGAGGCTCGCGTTCGGCGAATTCGTGCTGTTGTAGCCGAACTCGCTGGCGAAGACGGGATCGTAGTTCCCCCACGCAATCCCGATCCCCTCCTCGGCGATGTAGGGATCGAAGCGCACGGTCTGGACGTCGAGGTTGCGCTCGAGGCCGATGCGGATCGCGTCGGCGAGCGAGAGCTCGATGGCCCCCGAGAGGTCGTCGATCGCCTCGCCCGGGGCCCGGACGGGGCCGGGCGGAACCTCGAGCGCCTCGTCGACCGCGACGGCCGCGCCGCGATTCGCGTCCCGCACCGCCTGCCCGAGCGGCTCGCCGCGCGCGTCGCCTTCGAGTCGCAAGGCCTCTTCGGCATCGGCGTCGGCATCCGCAGGCGCGGTCTGCGCCGGCACCGGGAGGTCGGAACCGGGATCGGTCTCGTCGGCGGCGGGGACGGGCGGCGCCAGCAGCAGGAACGCCAGCGCGGCCGCGCTCGCCCGGGCGGAGCAACGTCGCATGCAGGAACCCCCTCTCGGCCCGCACCGTAGCAAGACGCCTCGGATCTGCGCCCCCCGCTGCGCAGCCGACGGCCGCCAGGTCGGGACGCCGCGGCGCGGGACCGGTACTGTTGCGTCATGTCGGTCGCGGCCCTGGTCCTCGCGGCAGGGCGGGGGGAGCGCCTCGGCGCGGACCTGCCGAAAGCCTTCGTCCCCCTTGCCGGGAAGCCCCTGCTCCTCCACACCCTCGCGGCGCTCGCGCGCGTCGACGAGATTTCGCGTGTGGTGCCCGTGCTGGCTGCCCGGGATCTCGAGCGCTTCGCCGCGCTCGGCGCTGCCCTCGCCAGCATCCCGAAGCTCGCGCCCCCGGTCGTGGGCGGCCGCGAGCGGCAGGATTCGATGCGCGCCGGACTCGCCGCGCTCGCGCCCGAGTTCTCGCTCGTCGCGGTCCACGACGCGGCACGGCCCTTCGTCCGACCCGACGACGTGCGGCGCGTGATCGCGGCCGCGCGCAGTGTCGGAGCGGCTCTGCTCGCGGTGCCGGTGACCGACACCATCAAGCGGGTCCGCGACGCGCGCGTCGTCGAGACCCCCCCGCGCGACGAGTGTTGGGCGGCGCAGACGCCGCAGGTCTTCCGTGTCGATCTCCTCCGCGAGGCGCTCGCGAAGGCGACGTCGGCCGGCGTGGTCGCGACCGACGACGTGCAGCTCGTCGAGCGGCTCGGACTCGCCGTCGCGGTCGTCGAGGGACATCCGGGAAATCTCAAGATCACGCGCGCGCAGGACCTCGCCCTCGCCGAGGCGCGGCTCGCGGCCGGGGAGGAGAGCGGACGATGAGGGTCGGTCAGGGTTTCGATGCGCACCGGCTGGTGGGCGGAAGGCCGCTCCGCCTCGGCGGTGTCGGGATTCCGCACGGCCGCGGCCTCGAGGGGCATTCGGATGGAGACGTACTCCTGCACGCCATAGCGAGCGCGCTGCTCGGAGCGATCGGCGCCGGCGACCTCGGTCGCCACTGGCCGTCGACGGACGCATCGCTCGAGGGCGTCTCGAGCGGCCAGATCGTCGCCGAGACGGTCGCGAAGGTGCGCTCCGCGGGATTCGTGATCGCGAACGTCGATGCGACGGTGATCGCACAGGAGCCCCGCCTCGCCCCGCATCTCGAACGGATGCAGGGCCGGATCGCCGAGCTTCTCGGCGTCGACGCGAACTGCGTGAACGTGAAAGCGACGAGCACCGACGGCCTCGGCACGATCGGGCGCGGTGAGGGAATCGCGGCGCAGGCCGTGGCACTCGTGGCGCATCGGAACGCGCCGTGACGGAGCTCGTCCTCTACAACACGCGCACCCGGACGAAGGAGCGCTTCGAACCGATCGAGCCCGGGCATGCGCGGGTATATTCCTGCGGTCCGACCGTCTACGCGCCGCAGCATCTCGGGAATCTCCGCGCCTACCTGATGGCGGACCTGCTCCGGCGCGCGCTCGAGGCCGAGGGGCTCCGCGTGACGCACGTCGTCAACATCACCGACGTCGGACATCTCGTGAGCGACGCCGACACCGGCGAGGACAAACTCGAGAAGGCGGCGGCGGCGAGCGGGCGATCGGCCTCGGAGATCGCCGACGAGTACACGGAGCAGTGGCGGCGCGATCTCCGTCGGGTGAACTGCCTCGAGGCGACGGTCTACTGCAAGGCGACCGAACACATCGCAGAGCAGATCGCGCTCGCGAGGACGCTCGAGGCGAAGGGATACACCTACCGGATCGACGACGGGATCTATTTCGACACGTCGAAGTTCCCGCGTTACGCCGAGTTTGCGCACCTCGACCTCGGGGGACAGGAGGCGGGGGCACGGATCGGCGACGTTCCGGGCAAGCGCCACGGCGCCGACTTCGCACTCTGGAAGTTCGCTCCCCCGGGCGTGAAGCGGCAGCAGGAATGGGACTCTCCGTGGGGACGCGGCTTTCCGGGGTGGCACCTCGAGTGCTCCGCGATGAGCACGAAGTACCTGGGCGCGCCATTCGACGTCCACACCGGAGGGGTCGATCACGTGGCCGTCCACCACACGAACGAGATCGCCCAGAGCGAGTGCGCGCTCGACATTCATCCGTGGGTCCGCTTCTGGTTGCACAACGAGTTCTACGACTTCGGCGGAGAGAAGATGTCGAAGTCGAAGGGAAACCTCCTCGTGCTCGAGGATCTGGTCGATCGAGGCTTCGATCCACTCGCCTTCCGCTTCTTCTTCTTGCAAGGCCATTACCGGCAGCAGCAATCGTTCACGCTCGAAGCGATGGAGGCCGCCGCGACCGGGCATCGGCGTCTCCTCTCGGCGGCGCTCGAAGTGCGAGGCGCCCCAGGCGAGGCCGCACCGGACGAGATCGCGGTCCACCGGGAGCGCTTTTGCCAGGCGGTGCGAGACGACTTGAACGCGCCGCGAGCGCTCGCCGTGGCTTTCGAGGTTGCGAGGAGCGCCGATCTCGGCCGGGCCGCGCGCCGCGCGCTGCTGCTCGAGTTCGATCGGTTCCTCGGCCTCGATCTCGCGACCGCGCTGCCGCGCGTCGCCGCGTCGGGCGGCGACCCCCGGATCGACGCGCTCGTGGCCGAGCGCGAAGCCGCGCGGAAGCGCCGGGACTTCGCCGACGCCGACCGGATCCGCGACCTGCTCGCGGGGGAGGGGATCGCGATCGAGGATACGCCCGCGGGGCCACGCTGGAGGCGGGGATGAGCGAGTTCCGCCTCGTATCGGAGTTCCGCCCGCAGGGAGACCAGCCGCGCGCCATCGAGCAACTGGTCGAGGGCGTGCTGCGGGGCGATCGTCACCAGACGCTGCTCGGCGTGACGGGAAGCGGCAAGTCGTTCACGATGGCCTGCGCGATCGAGCGGATCGGACGGCCGGCACTCCTCATGGCGCCGAACAAGACGCTCGCTGCGCAGCTCTACTCGGAGATGAAGGGGCTCTTCCCGGAGAACGCAGTCGAGTATTTCGTTTCGTATTACGACTTCTACCAGCCCGAAGCGTACATCCCGTCGACGGACACCTACATCGAGAAGGACGCGTCGGTCAACGACGAGATCGACAAGCTCCGGCACTCGGCGACGCGCTCGCTGCTCACGCGCCGCGACGTGATCGTCGTCGCGAGCGTCTCGTGCATCTACGGCCTCGGCGCACCGTCGACCTACGGGGACATGCACGTCTTCCTCGAGAAGGGCCAGCGCCTCTCGCGCGACGATCTCCTGCGGCGCCTCGTCGACGTGCTCTACGAACGGAACGATCTCGATTTCCACCGCGGGACGTTCCGGGTGCGGGGAGACGTGGTCGAGATCGTTCCGCAGTACGAGAGCGATCGGGCGATCCGGATCGAGTTCTTCGGCGACGAGATCGAGTCTCTCGCCGAGATCGATCCGCTTCGCGGCAAGGTGATCGCGCGTCCGAAGCGCGTGATGATCTATCCGGCGAGCCACTACGTCGCCTCGGACGAAACGCTCCGCAAGGCGATCGCGGGCATCCGCGACGAGCTCCGCGAACGCCTCGTCGCGCTTCGTGCCGGGTCGAACCTGCTCGAGGCGCAACGCCTCGAGCAGCGGACGCTCTTCGATCTCGAGATGCTCGAGCAGATGGGCTTCTGTCACGGGGTCGAGAACTACTCCCGGTGGCTCGACGGGAGGTCGGCCGGCGAGGCCCCGTACACGCTCTTCGACTACTTTCCCGACGACCTGCTCGTCTTCGTCGATGAGAGCCACGTGACCGTGCCGCAAGTGGGCGGGATGTACCGAGGCGACCGCGCCCGCAAGGAGACGCTCGTCGAGTACGGGTTCCGGTTGCCGTCCGCTCTCGACAATCGCCCCTACCGCTTCGACGAATGGGAGGCCCGCGTCCGACAGGCGATCTACGTCTCGGCGACACCGGCCGAGTACGAGCTCTCGCACTCGGCGGGAGTCGTCGTCGAGCAGATCATCCGGCCGACGGGGCTCGTCGATCCGAAGCTCGAGATCCGCCCTGCGGCCGGGCAGGTCGACGATCTCCTCGGCGAGGTCCGGGAGCGCGTCCGGCGCGGCGAGCGGGTTCTCGTGACGACGCTCACGAAGCGGATGGCCGAGGAGCTCACCGAGTACTATGCGGAGCACGGCGTCCGGGTGCGCTACCTGCACAGCGACGTGCAGACGATCGAGCGGATGGAGCTGATCCGGGAGCTCCGCCAGGGGGCGTTCGACGTCCTCGTCGGGATCAACCTGCTCCGCGAGGGGCTCGACATTCCGGAGGTCGCTCTCGTGGCGATTCTCGATGCCGACAAGGAGGGCTTCTTGCGCTCGGCGCGGTCGCTGATCCAGACGATCGGGCGCGCAGCGAGGAACGTGAACGGCGCAGTGATCCTCTATGCCGACCGGGAAACCGACTCGATCCGGGCGACCGTCGCCGAGACGACCCGACGCCGCGCGCTGCAGGAGGCGTGGAACGCCGAGCACGGCGTGACGCCGCAGAGCGTCGTGAAGCGGATCTCGAGCCTCCGAGAATCGATCTGGGAGCAGGATTACGTGACGGTGCCGACTCCCGAGGAACGTCCGGATGCCGGGATCCCCGCGCACGAGGTCCCGGCTCTTGTCGCGGGGCTGCGCCGCGAGATGGTGGCGGCCGCGAAGGCGCTCGACTTCGAACGCGCCGCCGAGCTCCGCGATCGCCTCCGGACGCTCGAGGCGGAGCGCCTCGGCCGGTCGTAGCATGGACCTCCGCGAGCGGATCGAGACGCTCCCGGCCGAGCCCGGGGTCTACCTCTTCAAGAACGTTCGCGGGCGGATCCTCTACGTCGGAAAGGCGAAGTGTCTCCGGCAGCGCGTCCGATCCTACTTCCACGCGGGAGGCGACGGCCGCTACCAGATCCCGAGGCTCGTCGAACGGATCACGGACGTCGACGTGGTGCTGACGCCGACCGTGAAGGATGCGCTGCTCCTCGAGAACGAGCTCATCAAGAGGCACCACCCGCCGTTCAACGTCCGGCTCCGTGACGACAAGCAGTACCTCGCGCTGCGACTCGATCCGCGCGAGCGCTGGCCGCGCCTCACGGGCGTTCGCCGCTTCCGGAGCGAGGGCGCCGAGTACTTCGGCCCGTACACCTCGAGTCAGTCGATGCGGGAGGCGCTCTCGAACCTGCGCCGGATCTTCCCGCTCCGCTCGTGCAGCGATGTCGTGCTGCGCGACTACGCACGGCGCGGACGCCCTTGTATCGAGCACGAGATGGGGCGCTGCGCGGCGCCGTGCGTCGAGCGGATCGACGAAGCGCGCTACCGCGAGCTCGTCGATGGGACGCGTCTCTTTCTGCAGGGGCGCTCCGACGATCTCGCCCACGAGCTGCGCGAGCGGATGGCGGCGGCCGCGGAGGAGGAGCGGTTCGAGGACGCTGCGAATCTCCGCGACCGTCTCGCGGCGGTCGAGCGCACCGTCGAACGCCAGCAGATCGTCGCGCCGCGCGCACTCGACCGCGACGTCTTCGGAGTCGCGCGCAGGGGGGGCGACGTCGAGGTCCAGCTCCTCCACGTGCGCGAGGGCCGCGTCGTCGGCGCGGAGAGCTTCGAGATGCGCGACGTTCCGCTCGACGATGGCGAGCTCTTGAGCTCGTTTCTCGGGCAGTACTATGCGCCCGAACAGGCGAGGCGCCTCCCCGGGGAGGTGCTCGCCCCGGTGCCGATCGAGGACGACGGCGCGCTCGAGGCGCTCCTTCGCGACCGTGCGGAGCGACGGGTGCGGCTTCGTGCACCGCGTCGCGGTCACGCCCACGAGCTCGTCGTGATGGCGGAGCGGAACGCCTCGCTCGCGCTCGCTCGGCGGCTCGACGCGCGCGAGAGCGTGGCCGCTGCGCTCGAAGAGCTTCGTGATCGGCTCGGTCTCGCTCGTCTCCCGCACCGGATCGAGTGCTACGACGTCTCGAACCTGAACGGCGTGCTGCCCGTCGCGAGCCGGGTGGTCTTCGAGGACGGACGCCCCGTGAAGGGCGACTTCCGTCGCTATCGGATCCGGGACGCGGTCGGAGGCGACGACCTCGGCTGCCTTCGCGAGGTCTTCGCGCGTCGGCTGGCGCGGGTCGCGAGCGAGCCGCTTCCGGATCTCCTCATGGTCGACGGGGGCAAGGGGCAGGTGGCGGTGGCAGCGGCGGCGCTTCGCGACGCCGGGCTCTCGGCCGACCTCGTCGGGCTCGCGAAGCAGCGCGACGTCCTGGCGCCCTCGCCACGGGTGAAGCGTTCCGGAGGGCTCAAGGCGGAGCGGATCTTCGTGGCCGGGCGCAAGGATCCCGTGCTTCTCGGCGCGAGCTCGCGAGGCCTTCTCCAGCTCCAGCGCATCCGCGACGAGTCGCATCGCTTCGCAATCGAGTTCCAGCGCGAGCTGCGGCGCCGAGTGGGGATGACGTCGATCCTCGAGGAGCTCCCGGGAATCGGTCCGCGCAAGCGGAGGGCGTTGCTCCGCGAGCTCGGCTCGCTGCGCGCGGTGCGCGAGGCGAGCCCCGAGGAGCTCCTTCGGGTCGCCGGCATCTCCGGGCGGGATGCAGCGATGATCCACGCATTCTTTCGTCCCGAGGCAGACGGAGCCCGGGCGGGAACCGACGCGGACTCGGCGGGTCAAGGCGAGCCGGCCGAGCACCGATGAGGGATCGGGGGGACGGAGGTCGTGCATGCGCGCGTCCCGGTGGTTCGCCGTCCTCGCGTGGCTCGTGCTCTGCATTCCCGCGCGGGCCGAGGTCTACCGCTTCGTCGACGGCGAAGGGCGCGTCCACTTCACGAGTGATCTCCACGCCGTCCCGGCCGAGCAGCGGGCCGCCGCCAGCGCGTCTGCCGAGCGCGAGCGACCCGCCGGCGGCACGCTCGATTCGCTCGGTGCGGCGTCGCAAGCGCCGGTCTCACGAGCCACGTCGAGAAGGCGATCCGCAGCCGCGCCGCCTCGCGTCTACACCGTGCAGGTCGAGCGCGCCGGAACCGGAATGCTCGTGATGGTGCGCCTCAACGATCGCGTCGACGCGCCATTCCTGATCGATACGGGCGCCCGCGATGTGCTCGTTCCGCAGGCGGTCGCCGACGCGCTCGGGATCGAGACCGGGCCCGACACGAGAAAGGCGCGCTACCACACCGCCAACGGGGTCGTCGAGCATCCCGTGGTTCAGCTCGATGCCGTCGAGCTCGGGGGGGCACGAGTCGAAGGCGTTCCTGCGAGCGTGAGCCCGAACATGCGAATCGGGTTGCTCGGGCTCTCGTTCTTCAACCACTTCCGCTACGAGATCGACGCGGCCGAAGGCGTCGTGCGGCTGCGCGAAAACGATCTGGCCGAGACGGGGCTGATCCGCGGAGGGCGCAGCGAGGCGCAGTGGCGAGCCGAGTTCGCGAGCCTCGAGGCGCGCCGCGAACAAGTCGCAGCCGAGCTCGGATCGCAAGGGGCGAGTCATGGGCGCGAGCGGGCGAGGTTGAACAGCCTGCTGGCAGACCTGGAACGTGACGGCGCGCTGCTCGAATCCGAGGCCGACGAGGCGCGGGTCCCTACCACCTGGCGCGAGTGAAGCGGAGTCCCCAAGCAGGGAATTGCGCGGGATCTTCCACTGTGTCCGGCTCGGCCGGCCGGCGCTCGTCCGGCGACGTTCCGTGAGTGATGCCTGGGGGTTAGCGCCCGAGCTGCAGGAACGGGCTGCGTGGCACCGATCTTGCTCTGCCTGGGGGCGCCTGCCAGGTGGAGAGTTCATGAGCGAGAAGCCCTCCCGGGATGTTCGCGATGCCGACGCCGAGGTGGTGGAGCTCGACGAGTTGCGTCGCGAGCTCGAGCGGTGCGGCGTGAGCGCGGATCTGGTCGAGCGGCTGGCCGGTGATCTCACCCGCCTGGCAGGCAGCCTCGGCCCCGAGGCGACGCGGGGTGCTCTCGCGGGCGTCGCGCTCGCCTCGGCCGCGCATCGCGAGCGGACGGAGTCGTTCCGGCGGGGTCGCGAGGACCTCGGCGAGATCGAGCGGCTCATGTCGGCCTTCGCATCGGAGCTCGCGAAAGTCGACGAAGCCGTGAAGCTCCTCTCGGCGTTCGTGGGTCGGATCCGCGAGCAGTCGGCGTGTGAGGGCGACCGGATCCTGCATTGATGCGTTAGCCTTGCCGTGCCCCGGTCCCGGGGAGCCACTGCAGATGCGAAGCGATCTGGGGCGCTCGATACGCCCGGGACCGCTCACGGCGTGGTTGCTGGCCGCTCAGATCGCCGGGCTCGCTGCCGCAGAGCTGCGGATGGTTGGAGCGGAGCTCGCCGAGGGCGCGGCGTGCGCCTGCGCGGCAGGCGCGTGGCTCGCGGGCCGGCGGAGCGCCGCGCGACGTACGCTCGTCTGCCTCGCGCTCGGCGGCGCGAGCGCGGCGCTGCTCGCTTCGCGGATCGACGACGCGGAGCGCGCGCGCCGTCTCGCGGAGGGGGTGCGGAGCGTCGCCGCGCGGGTCGAATCGAGCGAGAGCCGAGCCGGGCGGGTCCGTCTCGAGCTCGTCGGTGTCGAAGCCGTCGATGGCGGGGCACCATTGCCTCGCTCGATCCGACTCGACTCCGATGCCGCCGGCGTGCTCCCGGCACTTCGAAGCGGAGAGCGGGTGCGGGCGCGGATCGCGCTCGCGGCGCCCGCGCCGAGGCGGAACCCGGGAGGCCTCGACCGAGCGCGAATCCTCGCGCGCCGTGGTGTCGGGGCGATCGGCCACGTCGTCGATCCGCTCCTCGTCGTGGTGGAGCAGGGCGAGCGCACCTGGCTCGGGCGCGTGCGCACCGCGATCGAGACGCTCCGGCTCCGCGCCGACGCGAGGCTCGCTCGGGAAGGAGAGTCCGCAGGCCTGCTTCGTGCGCTCGGCTGCGGCACGGCGGGTCTCTCGGATCGCGCGAGGCGAGCCTTCGGCGAGCTCGGCCTCGCGCACGTCCTCTCGATCTCGGGGCTCCATCTCGTGCTCGTCGCCGGCTTCGCGTACCGCCTGGCACTTCGCACCGTCGAGTGTGTGGCAGGTCAGCTTCCGGCGCGCGATGCACGACGCGGAGCGCTCGCTGCCGCCGTCCTGACATCGGCGGCCTATGCGCTCGTCTCCGGCTTCGAAGTCCCGGTGCAACGCTCGCTCGCGATGCTCGTCGCCGCTTCGATCGCCCTCGCGCGGCGACGCCCCTTCCGTCCGCTCGGGGCGCTGTGCTCGGTCGCCCTCGCGGTGCTCGTCGCCGATCCGGCCGCGCTCTTCGATCCGGGGGCGCAGATGTCCTTTGCTGCGAGCGCCGCGCTGCTCGGGATGCGCCGAGGGAGCCCCGAGCGGAGCGACACGGGGGGACGGCTCGTTCGCGGCATTCGCGATCTCGCGGGGGCATCGACCGCCGCGGCTGCCGCCTCGGCGCCGCTCGCTGCGCTGCATTTCGGCATGCTCTCGCCGGCGAGCCTGCTCGCGAACCTCGTCTTCGTCCCGCTCGTCGGCGTTCTCGTGCTGCCGCTGGCGCTCGGCGCACTCGCCGTGGCGCTGCTTCCGCCGAGCCGACCGGGAGACCTCGCCCTCGCTGCGGCGGCGCAGCTCGCCGGAGGCCTTTGCGGGCTCGTCGAGACCGCGGCGCACGCGCTTCCCGACCCTCGGCTCGTGAGCCCACCGGGTGCGATCGTCCTCGCGGGGTGTGCGCTCCTCGCGGTGGTGGCCGCCCGCGGCCCGCGCCTCTGGCTCCGCATCGTGGCAAACCTCGCCTCGACCGCGCTCCTCTTCGTGTCGCCTCCGGCCCGGATCGTCCCCGCGCCCCCGCGCGCCGTCTTTCTCGACGTCGGCCAGGGAGACGCAACGCTCGTGCAAGGCCGCGACGCGACGCTGCTCGTCGATGCCGGCCTGGCCCTCGACGGCGGCCCGGACCTCGGCCGAAGCGTGGTCGTTCCGGCGCTCGCGGCACTCGGCGTCTTGCGCCTCGATGCGCTCGCGATCACTCACGCCGACGCCGATCACGCGGGAGGCGCTCGGGCCGTGCTCGAAGCCCTCCCGGTCGGCGAGATCTGGCTCCCGTCGGTGTCCGATGCCGATCCGGCGTACGAGGCGATCCGGGATCTCGCGCGCGAGCGGGGTGTCCCATTACGGCTTCTCGACGAGCGGTCCCCGCCGCAGCTTCTCGGCGAGTTCCGAGTGAGCACGCTCGCTCCTCCGGGGCATGGAAGAGCTCGCCGGGGAAACCGCGGTTCGCTCGTACTCCGCGTCGAGACGGCAACCGGCTCGCTCCTTCTCATGGGGGATCTCGACGCCGCCGGAGAGCTCGAGCTCGTCTCCAGCGCAAAGGCGCTCGGCGGCGACCTTCTCAAGCTCGGCCATCATGGGAGCCGCGGATCGAGCACGGCGAGCTTTCTCGCCGCGGTACGACCGCGATTCGCCGTCGCGTCCGCAGCCTGCGGCGGACGCTTCGGGATGCCGCACGCGGAGGTCGTCGCTCGCCTTTCCGAGGCGGGAATCCGCTGGGGATGGACGGGGCGCGACGGTGCCGTGCTCGTGTCGCTCGAAGCTCCCTTCGAGATCCGGACCTTTCGCGAGGAGACCGGCCGCTGTGTCGCAGGCGAGGCTGGGGGAGTCGCTCGCAAGCCGCGAGAGGAGCCGCGACGCCGTGAACGCAAGGAAGACGGCGACGGAGCGAGCCGTCCGCGCGGGCGGGCGAAGGCGCTACGGTCGGCGCGTGGCCTGCGACGACCCTTGCTGGCGAGAGATTCTTCCGGCGGAGCCGATCCGCTTCGGAAGCGACTTCGCGTGGGGCGTGGCTTCGTCGGCGTTCCAGGCGGAGGGCGGAGCCGTTGCGAACGATTGGGTCGAGGCGGCGCGCGAAGGCCGCGTCCCCGAGAATCCGGGAAACGGCTTCTGGGAGCGTGCCGAGAGCGATTTCGAGACGATCGCGGGCCTCGGCCTCGGCCACTACCGGCTCTCGGTCGAGTGGAGCCGGGTCGAGCCCGAGCGCGGCCGCTTCGACGCTGCGGCGCTCGACCGCTATGCACGAATCTGCGAGGCTGCGCGCGTCGCGGGTCTCACGCCATGGGTGAACTTCTTCCATTTCACGCATCCACGGTGGTTCGCTTCGAGCGGAGGGTTTCTCCGGCGCGAGAACCACGGCGACTTCCTGCGCTACGTCGAACGCACGGCTCGCGCCCTCGCGCCGTACGTAAGGCATTTCCACGTCCAGAACGAGTCGATGGTCTACGTCCTCGTCTCCTATCTGCTCGGTCAGAATCCTCCGTTCGTACGCAGTCGGGACGCGGCGTTCGACATGACGGAGACCGTGCTGCGGATGACGGCCGACGGCGCCCGGAGGATCCGCCACGTCCGACCGGACGCGATCGTTTCGGGGATCGAGGTCCATCTCGATGCGCGGCCGCTCGATCCGGACGATCCGGCGCAATGCGAAGGCGCGACGCGCTTCGATTCCTGGTACCACGGAACGCTCCTCGAAGCGCTCGCATCGGGATGGGTGAGGCTTCCGGGGCGCGATCCCGTCGAGATCCCGCATCTGCGGAACGCCTTCGACTTCTACGGTTTCAACTACTACTCGAGCACGGCGTTCGGGCCCGCCGGTCCGGTCTCGTACGCAGCGAGCGCCGACGCTCCGCTCGACGCGATGAGGCGCCACGTCTTCCCTGAAGGACTCTGCGACGGGCTGCTTCGCGTCGCGAGGGCGCTTCCCGACATGCCGCTTCTCGTGACGGAGAACGGTTGTCCGACCCGGGACGAGCGTTTCCGCATCCGCTACATCGCCGCACATCTCGCCGCGCTCGACCGGGCGCGCCGCCTCGGCGCCGACGTACGAGGCTACTTCCACTGGACGGCGGTCGACAACTACGAGTGGCACCATGGCTTTTCCGACGCGCGCTTCGGACTCGTCGGCTTCGACCCGCGGAGCGGCGAGCGTCACGTGAAGCAATCGGGCCACTGGCTCGCCGCCGTGATCGCCTCCGGGAAGGTCGATCCGGCGGCGATCCCGTAGGCGCGCAGTCCGCCCGGGATCGGCTCAGACGTCCGCAGTCGCCTTGTCGTAGAAGTCGAGGCACTGATCCCGCTGATCGCCGGCGAGCCAGGCGATCGCGGCTCGCGGGTGCTGGTTGAGCTGGCCCGCGATGATGTACGGCGGAAGGGCTCCCCACTCGGCCTTCGCTCGCAGCGGAACGATGTGCTCCTGGATGAATTGCCATACCGGCCGGATGTGGAACTTCGGGTTGCGCAGGAAGCCGAGCAAGAGCTCCATCGAGCAGTTCCCGGCGCCCCGTCCCATCCCGCCCATGGTCGCGTCGATCCGATTCGCGCCGTGGATGATCGCCTCGATCGTGTTCGAGAAGGCGAGCTGCTGGTTGTTGTGCGCGTGGATCCCGACTTCCTTGCCGGTTCCCTCGAGCGCTCGCTGGTAGCGTTCGACGAGGAGCCGGATCTGCTCGCCGTAGAGCGAGCCGAAGCTGTCGACGACGACGACGGTGGAGCAGGGCGCGTCGCGAAGGACCTCGAGGGCCTGATCGATCTCGCTCTCGTGGACGGTCGAGATCGCCATCAGGTTGCAGGTGGTTTCGTACCCTTTCTCGGTCGCATCCCGGATCATGTCGATCGCTTCGGGGATCTGATGGATGTAACAGGCGACGCGGACGACATCGATCACGCTCTGCTGCTTCGGAAGGATGTCGGTCCGCCAATCGGTCTTCCCTGCGTCGGCCATCACGGCAATCTTGAGCGAGGAGTCGTTGTCGCCGATCACCCGCCGCAGATCGTCTTCGGAGCAGAACTTCCACGCACCGAAACGGTCCTTGGCGAAGACCTTGCCCGAGCCCTTGTAGCCGATCTCCATCGCGTCGATCCCGGCATCGACGCAGGCGCGGTAGCAGGCAGCGACGAAGCCGTCGTCGAGCAGGTGGTCGTTCAGGAGGCCGCCGTCGCGGATGGTCGCGTCGAGGACCTGGATTTCGGGGCGGTAGGTGACCCACGGAGCTTTCGTCACGGCGGCATCCTGACGTCGGGGCCGGGCCCGCAGAGGGCGACACGGCGCCCTCCGGCGCGCGGCCGGGGAAGGGGCGAACGTTTACTCGAGTCGCGCGGCTTCGTCCACCCGACACCGATTCGATCTTGCGATCGCCCATCGGGAGACGGCACGGATCTCAGTGCGCCGTCGGATCGGCCTCCACGCGTTCGAGCCGGAGCGCGATGTCGCGCGAGAACGGGGGGATTGCGAGAGTGATCCGCCCGTTGCCGTGCACCGGCGTGGCGGCACCGATCTCTCCGGCGCCGTACGCATCGATCCAACGCACACTCCAGTCGCCTGCGTCGACGCCCTCGATCTCGAGTCGCGCACCGGCGACCGTCTCGGGATGCGCGCTCGCCGCGGGCCACCACTGGTGCGCGGCGTTCTTGATCCAGACCAGTACCGTCGTGCGCCCGCGAAGCGCCTGTGCTCGGAGGTCGAAGCCCGCGGCGGCGGCCGTGACTCCGCCGGTCTCGAAGCCCTCGGAATGGAAGCGGACGCCTCGTGTGAGGTCGGCGACCGGCCCGAAGTGGAAATAGTGGTCCTGCGGATCGACGACGTTGTCCCACCACCACGCCATGCCCGTCCCGAACGCCTCGCCGAAGAGCCCGCCGAAGAGTGCGTCGTGAAAGCCGATCGCCTCCGGATCGGCGGCGAGGGTCTCGGCGGGCCCCGAGGAATGGACGCCGATCTCGGCCATGAGGGCAGGCTTTCCGGGCGGGCGCCTCGCGAGCAGCACGCCCGGAGTGGTGGAGAAGTCGGGGGCCAGCGGGTACGCGAACAAATCGTTCCACGCGTAGAAGTGCAGGTTCGTGAAGTCGAGTTCCGGGATCATCCACAGAGGCTGCGGGATCGCGTACGCGGTGCTCGTCGAGATCAGGTGGTCGTGGGGATCGAGGCTGCGGATCTCGGAGGCCATCTCGGAATGCCAGTCGGCGACGGCGCTCGCGGCCGGTTGCTCGGCGAGGTCGACCTCGTTCCAGAGCTCGAAGGAGAGGAGATTCGTGGCATGGCCGTGGCGGGCGACGATGTAGCGGAGACGGCGGCGGAAGAGCGCGCGCGCCGTCGGGTCCGAGAAGAAGCCGGACGGTGTCGCCAGCGGACCTCCATTCGCCGCGTGGTAGGGGTTGTCCGACCACTCCGAGTTGTGCGTGAGCGAGAAGGCGCCGTGATTCTGCAGGCAGAGCACCACCTGGATGCCCCGGCTCGCGGCGGCGTCGAGGACGTGATCGAGCTGCCAGGCGCGATCGAGCCGGTCGCGGTAGTTGCCGAGCGAACTCGAGCGGACTGCACCGCCCGCATCGCGTTCGATCCACTCGAGGCCGAAGGCCCAGCTCGGCATCCAGAGGCGGATGAAGTTCACGCCCTGCGCGGCGAGCTTCTCGAGCCAGTCGTCGTAGGCGAAGGTCCCCCGCGCGTCGTACCAGGCGAGGTTCTCGCCGACGGCGAAATACGGCGTCCCGTCGTCGAAGCGGAGATAGCGGGGATCCTCGGGGGCGACACGCAGCCAGCCATGCCGATCGGGCGAGGTTGGCGCGACGGAGACCTCCTGCCAGGGCGAGGCGGCCGCCCCCTCGGGGAGTACGGCCGTCCAGCGCCAGCGCCACACGCCGGGGGAATCGGGCGTGAAGCGGACCATCCAGTACGGTCGCTGGGTCGCTTCGAGCCTCTCGATCCCACCCACGAGCGATCTCGAGAAGGGGCGGTAGACGAAGCCCGGCATCTCGATGCGGCGTCCGTCGGGCGCCTCGAACTCGCCCGCGACGCGGATCTGATCGGGATCGAAGGGGTTTTCCCGATCCGGCCAGACGAACCCGACCGTCTCGAAGCGCTCGTAGACGCGCGGCTCTTGCGCCGGCGCGACTGCGAGCACGTGGACCCCCGGAATTTCGCAGGACGCCGCGCAGAGCAGGGCAACCACGGGCAAGAGCATGGGCGTGCGGCGCCGGGACATCGTCCGACGCTACCATGGACGGGTCGGGACGGGCCGGATGGATTTCCCGTGCGGGGCGTGTCGGCCCCATCCCCTGGGTGCCGGGTGTGACGCGAAAGCCCTTGCGCGAGCGAGGGAAAACGTGTCATCCTGCTGGCGCAAGGGGCCGGCAATCCCGCGCCGGCAGGAGAAAAGCCATGCGCATGCGAACCCTCCCGGCTGTCGTGCTCGGTGCCGTCCTCGCGACGGTGACGTCGCCCGCCTCCGCAGCGAGCTTCTTCGCCGGCGATCTCCTCACGTCGAACCAGTTCGGCCTCCTCGAGGACCGACACGCATCGGCGACGCTCGAGGTCGACTTCCCGAGCTTCATGGTCGACGCGAGCTGGGACATCGGAGCTGCGGGATCGGGGCTCGGCGATGCCTACACGGCGTCCGCGCGGAGCTACGTCCATACCTTCTCGGCGCCGGAAGGCGCGACGATCGAGAGCGCGTGGCTCTTCGTTTCCTTCACCGACGACGGCTTCGACGCGGCGCGCGAGACGGCGGTTGCCGAGGTGGAAGGCGACATCTTCGAGACCCGCGGAATCCGCGGCTTCCTGCTCCCGACGCCGATCCACGAGACTCTGGCGGCCGATGTCACTGCAGCGCTCACGAACGGAAACGGGACGCTCGCGGTGGCCGTCTCGCCCGGCGAGAGCGGACAGGACTTCCACATCCAGGCCTCGCTCCTCAAGGTCCGCTATTCGATCGGCGGGCCGACGGAGCCGGCTTCGAGCGCAGTTCCCGAGCCGGGCGGCCTTGCGGCGTTCGCGCTCGGCCTCGTGATCGCAGCGGCTGGCCTTCGCGGAGAGCGGAGCGCCGTCGCGGCCTGAGCCCCGCGGCGCGAGGTGGGCCCGAGGTTTCGCGCGTCGGCTACGTGTCGCTCGGGGAAGCGTCGCGGATACCGCGGTCCGCGAGCATCAGACGGACCGTGCGCTCGGCCTCGTTGAAGATGCGGTCGAGATCCGCACCCTCGGGATCGACGAGGCGCCGGAGCAGCGCCCCCTGCATGAGCGAGAGGATCGTGTGCGCGATCAGATCCGGCTCGCGCACGCCCGGCGCGCTCGATTCGATCGCGTCGACGATCGCACGCCGCGCGCGGACGAAGGTTCTTCGCAGCGCTGCACGGCTCTCGGTATCGCCTTCCGCGCGCTCGAACAGGACGGCGAGCAGGAGTCGCAGCAGTTCGGGCCGCTCTTCGACGAGCGTCCGCATGCCTCGAACCGCTCTCGTGAGCCGCTCGACGGGTTCGCCGACCCGGTAGACGCTTCGCTCGATCTCGTCGATCCACTCCGACGCCACGCGATCGATGACGGCGGCGAGAAGCCCCTCCTTGCTGCCGAAGTGCCAGTAGAGGGCGGTCTTGACGATGCCTGCGCGGCGGCAGAGCGCGTCGACGGACGTGGCCGAGTAGCCGCGCTCGGAGATGAGTTCGATCGCGGCATCGAGGATCCTCTCGCGGCTCGACGCTCCCTGGGGCGTGAGGATCCGCTCGCGGTGCGGGTCGTTCCTCGGCTCGGGCATGGGCACCTCCCGGCGGCTCGCCGGCGGGAGGCGAGCCCTCGCCGGGAATGGTAAAACGCGTTTCATGAACGCGCCGGAAGGAGCCGACCTCCCGAACGACGTGATCCCGATCCGCCCCGGCGAGGAGATCGATTCGGCGCGGCTCGCGAACGCCCTTGCCGGGCGCGTTCCGGGATCGGATCTTCCGCTGCGCATCGAGCAGTTCGGCGGTGGGCACGCGAACCTCACCTACCTGCTGCGCTTCGGCGCCGGCGCGGGCGAGATCCAATACGTGCTGCGCCGCCCTCCACTCGGGCCCGTGGCGCCCGGATCTCACGACATGGTCCGCGAATATCGTGCGCTCTCGGTGTTGTGGAAGGGTTTTCCGCTCGCGCCGCGCGCCCATTACCTCTGCGAAGATCCGCTGGTGATCGGCGCCCCGTTCTTCGTGATGGAGCGTCGCGAGGGAGTCGTCGTTCGCGGGGGCATCCCGCCGCGCTTCGGCGGGGGGCAGGATCGCGTCGCGAACCGCAAGCTCTCCGAGGTCGTCGTCGACGTCCTCGCCGACTTCCACGCGGTCGATCCCCGACCGCTCGGGCTCGACGCGATGGGAAGGCCGGAGGGATTCCTCGAGCGACAGGTGAAGGGCTGGGCAGGCCGGTTCGAGCGCGCCAAGACCGGGGACGACCCGATCGCCGACGAGGTCGCGCGCTGGCTCGAGCGCGAGCTTCCGGCGTCGCCGTCTCCGACGCCCCTCCACAACGACTGGCGGCTCGACAACATGGCAGTCTCTCCGGACGATCCGGGTCGCTGCGTGGCGGTCTTCGATTGGGACATGTTCACGATCGGAGATCCGCTCGCGGACCTCGGCACCGTGCTCGCGGTCTGGGCGGATCCGGGCGAGGCGGCGACGGGGCCGACGCCGATGCCGACGCAATGCCCCGGCTTCCTCTCGCGCGCGGCGGCGGCGGAGCGATACGGAGAACGCTCCGGGCGAGACCTTTCGACGCTGCCCTTCTATCTCGTCTTCGGCACGTTCAAGATGGCCGTCGTGCTCCAACAGATCTACTTCCGCTTCGCCCGGGGGCAGACGCAGGATGGACGCTTTGCGAGCCTCGGTGACGCGGCCCAGAAGCTCTTCGCGATCGCGGCATCGCGGCGCCCCTGAGCGCGTTCGGGGGTCCCGACGAGGCCCACCCCCGGTTAGACTGCGGCTTGGCTGCGGCCGCAGCAGGGAGGCTCGATGGCGGACGACGACGGGCACGATTTCTACGTGGATCGCACGGGGATCCTGCTCTTCGCGAGCGCGCTCGCGGAGACCAACCCCATCTACTGGGACGAGCGCTACGCGCGCACGACGCCGCTCGGGGGCGTGATCGCGCCACCGACCTTCGCGATTTCGAGCGCGCACTGGAATCCGGATTACGGTCTTCGCGGCATCCGACGCATTCCTGCGTCGCGTCCCAGGCCGCCGGCGCCGGAAGGAGCGAGGCGCGAGGGCGGATCGGGCGGCGGGAGTCTCGCGCGGGTGCTGCACGGAGAACAGCGCTTCGAGTACCACGCGCCGCTGCGGCCCGGGATGAAGCTCCGCGTGACGACGCGTCCTGGCAAGACCTGGAGCAAGGAAGGAAAGCGCGGTGGGACGCTCCGGTTCAGCGAGAGCGTCTCCGAGTACCGCGACGAGAACGGCGCTCTCGTGGTCACTGCGACGAGCGTGGGCGTCCTGACGGAGAAGGCGGTGGAGCAATGAACGCGAAGCTCGCATTCGAAGACCTGAAGCTCGAGGAGACGCGCGAGGCGGTCGTCGTCGAGAGCCTCACGCGAACGCAGATCGTCCAGTACGCGGCGGGATCGGGCGACTTCAACCCGATCCATCACGACGAGACCTTCGCAACGAAGGCCGCGGGCTACCCCTCGGTCTTTGCGCACGGAATGCTCACGATGGGTCTTACGGGGCGGCTCCTCACCGATTGGCTCGGAGACGGAGTGCTCCGATCGTTCGGTGTCCGCTTCGTGCGGCAGGTGTGGCCCGGAGACAGCTTGAAGGCGACGGGCAGGGTGACCCGTCTCGAGCCCGGGGCCGGTGAGGGACTCGTCGAGATCGAGCTCGTGACGAGCAACCAGAAGGGCGAGCCGGTGGTGACGGGAAGCGCAACGGCGGTGCTCCCGCGGCGCGGCTAGAAGCTTCGGCTCGGACGGTGCGAGGCGGCGTTCGCGCGGCGATCGCCATCTGCGCCCTCACGAGCTGCGTTCGCGGTCCGCTCGACGTCGAGACGCGTTTCCCCGCACTCGAGAGGATCCGCGGGCACCACCTCGACGAAGCGACGCCGTACTTCTGGCCGCGCGACGGGAGCCTCGCGCTCTTTTTCTGCCGCTGGCCCGAAGGGAGCGAGATTCCCGTGGCGCTTCCGGTCGGGGCGACGGCGGACGAGACGCGCGCGATCGAAGCCGCGCTTCGGACCTGGGAGGGAGCTGGTCTCGGGATCCGCTTTCGCCGCGTCGCTCCCGGCGAGGAGCAGCTCAGTCTGCTCCTCGCGGACGAGTCGGTTCCGACGGCGGTGGGCGAGGGCGTCGGGAGCAGCATCGTCGATTGCCGCCTCGACGGCGATCCTGGAGCGGTGGCCGGCGGAGTGCTCGACGCGGAGATCACGAATGCCCTGGTCCGCATTGCGCGGCGGACCCCGAAGGATTTCCGCGGGCGCGACAAGCTTCTCGGCCCCGAGCAGCAGACGGGGATTGCGCTCCACGAGATCGGCCACGCGCTCGGCTTCCAGGGCCACGTATCGTCGGGCGACACCTCGATGATCCTCTCCCGCGACGACGTCACGGCGCGGGGGCGGGCCGCCTTGAAAGGAGAGCGTCCGCAAGATCCGACGCTCCGAGCGCTCTACTCGCTGCCGAGCGGCGCGGTGATCCGAAGGGTGCCCTTGCCGCCCGCGCGAACCGAGGCGGTCGATCGGCTGGCCGAGGTTGCGGCGAGAGGCGGCCTGCGCGGGCCCTTTGTCCGCGTTGGCGATCGCGACGGTCGGGTCTTCTGGCGCGATTCGGCCGGCGAGGAATACGGCGTCACGGTGGCCGACGTGAAGAAACTGCTGCGCGAGCCCGAAGGCCTCGTCTTGCTCCCGGAGCCCGCGGCGCGGGTGCTGATCTCGGCGGGCTCGGCGCCCTGAGGGCCAGCGTCCATCCGATCCGAGCTGGGCGGTCGACCCGACGCGTCTTGGGTCGGTTTCCTAGGTGCGCCGTGTTTCTGATCCGAGGGCTCGCGCCTTTTCGAGGTGCTCACGAGCCTCGCTCTCCTTGCCGAGCGCCCGCAGCACCGTCGCGAGCCGTGTTCTCGAGACGGCGTTCGCGGGGTCGATTCCAATCGCGCGCTCGAGCGCCGCGAGCGCAGCGTCGGGCTCCGGGATCTGCTTCTTGAACAGAGCCCATCCGAACGCTTCGAGGTAGACGGGATCGTCGCCACAGATCTCGACCGCGGGCCGCAGGAACTGGAGCGCCTCGTCGAAGCTCCCCTTGCGGAGCAGCACTTCCCCCTTGCGGAAGAGCGTCTCGGCCGTGGCGATCCGCTGCGCCTCGGCCACTCCTCCGCCGCAGAGCCCCTCGTCGTACTCGCGGCGCGCAGCCGGGTCGGAAAGAACGGCGTGTGCGCGGCTCACGGCGGCAAAGACGACGTTGGCCTCTTCGCGGAGATCGTCGACCCCGAGCCTCAGGATCACGTCCGGATGGAAGCGCTTCGCGGCAGCGACGTATGCCCGACGGATGGCCTGGAGGTCGCTCCCCCGGGAGACTCCGAGGACCTCGTAATGATCGAGTCCCGCGACGCGTTCGTGAAGCGATCGGATCGTCCGCCGTAGCGACTCGAGATCGGACCTCGCCGCTGCGCGCTTCTCGCGCGCCGCCTCTTCGCGTGACTCGGGCGAGGCGTCGGCTCCCCGCGCTTCGACGACGATCTCGATCTCGGGAGACGCATTCGCATGCTCGGCGAGGACCGCTTCGGCGTCCGGCTCGTCTCGCAGCGCGAGCGCGCCGGCGCTCTCGAGAAGGACTGCGGCGGCGAGCGCACCCGGGTGGTCGGCATCGCGTGCCGCGTCGACGAGGCGGGTTTTCGAGTCGAGGCAACGCCGGAGCGCGTCGAGACCGGGAATCCGGGGCCAATCGGCGACGATCTGATCGAGATCCGGGCGTGGTCGCACGAATCGCGAGGCGGCCGGCCCGAGCAACGCCACGATCCGTTCGGTGCTCCAGCGCCCGGTGAGCCCGCGGTGAACGAGCGTGCGAACCTCATCGGCGAGCGCGGCGCTCGAAGCGAGCCGCGCGTCCTCATCGATCGAGACCTCGATCTCGAAGCCCGCCTCGGTCCAGTCGAACGCCTCGAGAACGAGCGCCGCCGACCGCTCGCGGAGCGCAGCAACGAGATCCTTCGGCGGGATCAGCCGAAGCGCGAGAACCGCCTTCTCCTCGGAGATCGAGCGACTCCTCGCGAGCGCGAGGACGCGCGAGGCGGCCTTCGTGTCGAGCCGGCCGGCACCGACCAGCCAGGAACAGACGCCGGGCTCGCGAGGATCCGGAGCGACGCGAAGCAGCCGTCCGTGGTCGAAATACAGGGTGAGCTCGCGATCGTCATGGACGAGGCGGAGTTTCGCGCTGGCCCTCTCGCGGGCGAGGAGTAGGAGCAGCGACGGGAGCGGAAGGACGCCGAGGCGTCCGCGGTCGGGGAGCGCCGTCACACCGTCTGGCGTTGCGCGCCGGCAATCTGGAAGGCGCAGGCGATCGCGAGAGGCAGGTCCTTGCGAGCTGCGACTCCACGGGCGACGAGATCGGCGACCGCATCCTCGCCGAGCGGGGAAACGTTCGCGAGGACGGCCTCGGCTCCCCAGCCCGCGATGGCGTCGACCACACTCTCGAGGTTCGAGGCCTCGAAGGCGTCGTCGAGCGGCTCGCCGCCGAGGTCGATCACGACGACGGAAACGTCCCTTGCCGCGGGGTCGCTTCCGATCAGCGCGAGCCCCCGGAGCGCCTGGTCGGGATCCCGGAAGGGCATCACCATCACCGGTCCCCAGACGTGGACGACGGGACCTTCCTCGGCAGCGATCGGCGGTGCGCTCGCCCGAGGGCGAGCGATCGACTCCGTGCTTCGTGCAGCGAGCGCGCGGAAGGCCTCGAAGGGCAACGCTTCGACGAGGACCAGCGCATCGGCGTCGCCGCGCTCTTTCCAGGCCGCTGCGTCCCGGACCTCGAAGCGGCAGGCGACGTCGCCGCGGGCGACGCAAGAGCGCTCGACCGCCACGAGATCGCGCTCGAGGAGTCCGCTGTAGAAGCCCGCGGTATAGCCCGAGGAGTGTCCGCACGCGGCCTCGCGCTCGCGTCCGACGCGCAGCAGGTGCGCGGCGGCTTCGACCGCTCCGGGCCAGCGTCCCGCGATCGCGACTTCGCCTCGCGGCGTGCCGCGCGGACGCGCCTCCAGAGCGAGGGGCAGGAGCGCCGTCGTGACGGGAGGGTGGGGCCCGGGTCGAACCTGTGCGCTCAACCTCGCGGCGCCTCGGATGGCGTCGCGGAGTCCATGGAGGAAGCCGAGTTGGACGAGCGCCACACGCGCCTCGTCGGGGCCGCGGCGCGCCACGAGGTCCGCGTGGAGCGCACCGAGGAGTCGGGGATCGGAGAGCAGGCGCGGCTCCTCGCAAAGCCCTTCGTCGACATCGAAGAGGATCCGCTCGTCTCGCATCCGCTCCCTTCCGGTCCGCTCCGCCATGGATCAACCCTCGATGAAGGCGTAGATGTCGAACTTCTGATCCCGGCGGAGAAAGCTCTCGCCCTCGCGTTCGAGCAACCGGAGGCATGCGGCGGCACAGTCGGGATCGAACTGCGTTCCTGCGAAGGCGTGGATCTCGCGAACGACGTTCTCGAGCGGAAGTCGGCGGCGATACGGACGGTCGCTCGTCATCGCTTCGACGGTGTCGGCGACGAGGATCACGCGCGAGGCGATCGGGATCGCGTCGCCGCGCAGGCGATCGGGGTAGCCGCTTGCCGAGCCGTCGTACCACTCGTGATGGTGCCGGACGCAGGGAACGACGTCGGCGAGGAAGCGGACGGGCTCGAGGATCCTCGCGCCGATCTCTGGATGCAGGCGGATCTCCTCGTACTCGGCGAGCGTGAGCCTGTCCGGCTTCGTGATCACGGCATCTCGAACGCCGATCTTCCCGACGTCGTGGAGCAGGCCGGCGATGTAGACGCGCTCGATCAGGGGCTTCGGGAACTCGAGCTCGCGAGCGATCTTCGATGCGTAGACGCCGACACGCTCGGAGTGCCCTCGCGTATAGGAGTCCTTGGCATCGACGGCCTCGGCGAGTGCGCGGATGGTCTGGACGTACGCGTTGCGGAGCTCCTGGTTCGCCTCGGCGAGCTGCTTCGTACGGTCGCGTACGATCCCCTCGAGATTGCGGTTCAGGTCCTGGAGCTCGGAGTTCTGCTCCCGGGTGAGCGCGTGGAGCCGCTGGTTCTCACGCTTGAGTTCGTAGTGATCGAACGCCTGACGGAGCGTCGCGCGAAGCTCATCGTCGTTCCACGGCTTGGTGAGGAGCCGGTAGATCTGCCCCCGGTTGATCGCGTCGACGGCGATCGTCATCTCGGTGAAGCCGGTGAGCAGGAGCCGGACGACGTCGGGATGCCGCTCGCGGACGGCACTGAGCAGGTCGACGCCGCTCGTGCCGGGCATCCGCTGGTCGGAGACCACGACCTGGACGGGCCGCGTGCGGAGCACCTCGAGCGCTTCTTCGGGGCGAGTGGCGACGTGGACCGCGATGGGCTCCGAGCGGAGCAGACGCTGGAGCGCACGGAGGATGTTGAGCTCGTCGTCGACGAAGAGCACCGCGCGCTCGCCCATTCCCACCCCTGCCGGCCCCGCGGGCCCCGGTCTGCTCGAGTCCTCCGCAATAGAGCGGCCGTTCGGGGGCAGGACGGGAGGAGAAAATCGCTGCGCCGGCGCGTGCCGGCCGGACGGTCCGGGTCGGGCTCGTCAGGCCCGAGCCTCTGCCCCGCGGGAAATTTCGCCACCAATTTCGCGCGCGGGCCACTCCAGATTGAGATGAGTTGCTGCGCCTGGTGTGAAGACCCGATCCACGTGCCGGCCGAGAGCGCGGCCGCGGAGGACCGGCACCGCGCGACGAGCCACGGAATCTGCCGGCCGTGCCTCGACCGGCAGCTCGCGGCGCTCGACCGCCGACCGGTCGCGCCGCTCGCGGCCTGGAACGCCCGGGCGAGCTTCTCGCAGGCGGCCGCGGCCTAGGACACCGACCCAAGACGCGTCGGGTCGCCTTGACGCGCGCATCGGCGCCCGGAGCTCCGCCTCCCATCCTCGGCCGATCTCCTAGAGGTAGATCCCGCCGCCGCTCGGAAGCCGCGAGCGTGCCCGCCGCACGCGGTCGACCTCGTCGAGGAAATCCTGCGTCCCGACCGGATGCAGGTCTCCGCCGGCGACCTCACAACCGGCCTTGCGTCTCAGAACGGCGTGGAGGAGACGCACCCAATCGCCGGGCGAGGGGTCGCGAAGCTGCTGGACCACCTGGAACCAATCGACCTCCTCGAAGAGCGGGCGACCGGCGCGCTTCTCGGCGTCGAGCGCATGGATGCGAAGAGCGGCGACGACGTCGTCCGGATAGGCGGGACTCACCTCGACCACGCGCTCGAAGCGTCCCGGCAGGAGGAAGGCCTGGCGGAGCGTGTCCGGGTAGCTCGTCGAGCCGATCACGAGGCTCGACTCGACGGCGATCGTGCGGTCGACGAGATCGAGGAGGAAGTCCATCACCGGACCGACCGGAAGATCGGTCCGGCGCGTGCCGAACTCGTGCGCCAGGGAGAACTCGAGTTCGTCGTAGAAGACCGCGAGCGGCGGCATTTCGGAGAGCGCCTGCGACCACTCGGCCATGAGCGGCCCCGCCTGTCCAGCGCTGTGGAGGAGCTGGAGGACGAGCTGCGGGACGTGGACGTGGAGAAAACCCCGGCCGGCGCGGGTGGCGAGGGCCTGCGCCAGGAGGTGTTTACCGACGCCGCGCTGCCCGATCAGGAGCAACGCCGACGGCGCGAAGGTGCCCCAATGCTCGTAGACCTCGGGATGCGTCGCGCCGCAAGCGTAGGTCTCGACCTCCTCCTTGGGGCCGGCAAGGCCGCCGATCCGGTCGAAGCCGCTCGTCGGGCTCGGATCGAGGCTCACGGCCTTCGCGAGCGGCGGGAACTTTCGCGCGAAGCTCGTCCAGAGGTTCTGGGTGCGCTCGCGCCGGATCTCTTCCTCTTCCATGGCGGCATTCTAACCCCGGGACTCCCCCACCGCGGGATCGATCGCGAACCGGCTGCGCGCTCGGGCTTCTTGCGCCAAACTGCCGGACTGCGTCCGACCCCGCTCGTCCCCATCGTCTAGAGGCCTAGGACATCGCCCTTTCAAGGCGATAACACGGGTTCGAATCCCGTTGGGGACGCCAGCGCGCCGCTCTCTTGGCGACCGGCGAGGAGGGCAGATCCGTGTCTCATGCGATGACGAAGCCCGAGCGCGAGGCGTTCCTGGCCGAACTCCACGTCGGGGTGCTTTCGATTCCCGACGCCGGCCGGGGGCCCCTCAGCGTTCCGATCTGGTACGCGTACGAGCCCGGGGGCGAGATCCGCATCGTGACGGACCGCGCGTCGCGAAAGGGGAGACTCCTCGAACCCGGCGTGCGCGTGAGCCTCGTCGCGCAGAGCGAGGCGATTCCCTACCGCTACGTGAGTGTCGAGGGACCGGTCGTCTCGGCCGCGCGAGCCGACCTCGAGCGCGACGTCCGACCGATGGCGCACCGCTACCTCGGGCGCGAGCTCGGGGATCAGTACGTGGCAGCGACCTCGGGCGATCGAACGGACGGCGAAAGCGTGGTCGTAGCGATCCGGCCCGAGCGCTGGCTCACGGTCGATTACGGCAAGGAGTTCGCGACACGGTAGAAGCGCTCCGACCCGGCAGGCCGCTACGCGGGCATGCGCCGGAAGGGGCCGCTCACCTCGTACGTCGCGCCGACGTGGAACGCACGTTGCGAGCTCAGGTAGAGCCGCTCTCCCGAAGGGTCGAAGGCGGGCCCCGTGATCTCGGAGCCGTCCTGGCCGACGATCCGGAGCAGCGGAGAGGCGACGCCTTCCGGTGTCAGGATGACCACTTCCATGTTGCCTCCGTCTTCCGCGACGAAAAGATCTCCGGAGCGCGAGGCCGTGATGTTGTCGACCCCCGTGAGCTGTCGTGCCGGGTCGCGCTGGGCGTCGTAGAGGATGCGGAGCCGCTGCGATCGCGTCTCGTAGTCCCAGACGCGATGGTCTCCCTTGGTCGTGAAGTAGACGTGGCCGTCGTGGTAGACGACACCCTCGCCGCCATCGAAGCCCGTGCTCTCGGGAACCTGATGCCGCGTCGGCGTCCCCGAGACCGCGGAAGGGTTCGGATCGCGAAGCCGCATCCACGTGACGAGGCCCTCGGGGCCGACTCTCGCGACCTCGAGGACTCCTTCGGAGAGATCGCGCCAGCCGGCGGGCGTGAAGCGGTAGAGGCGACCGTCGCGCTGGTCCTCCGTCAGATACAGAGGACCGAGTCGCCAGTCGCAGGCGACGGCTTCGTGCTGGAAGGTCCCGAGCGCCGCGCGCTCGACGGCCGGAGCGACGCCGGTCGGATCGCATTCGAACGCGCGACCCTGCGCGTGCTCCTCGCAAGTGATCCAGGTGCCCCACGGCGTGGCGCCGCCCGCGCAGTTGAAGGTCGTTCCTTCGCAGATCGGGTAGGCCGCGACGATCTCGCCGGAGCGGTCGAAGCGGATTGCGCTCACGCTCGCGTTCAGACCCGCAACGAACATCTCGCTGTTCGAGACGTAGATCCATCCGTCGTCGGTGCGGAACGTCGCGCCGCCGTCCGGGAGCATGTGCCAGACGTAGCCGGTTCCGGCGACGGGCTCCCGGGAGCGGGCGAGAAGCCGAGATCGGAAGCCGGCCGGGAGCGCGATGCCGTTCGCGTCGGGAGCGAGCAGGGGGCCGTACGGGCCCGGACCTCCCCGGGCGCGCGCATGGGCCGCGAGCGGGTCCGCAAGCGCACGACCGAAGAAGGAGCTCTCGACGATCGCGCCGGCGGCGATCGCTGACCCGATGCGGAGGAATTGGCGTCGGTCCAAGGAAGGCTCCGCGAAGCGACGATCGCTCCGGCGCCCGACGGTAGGAGCCCGGACGACCTTCGTCATCGGCGGTGGGGCCGGCCTGGGCGGGGCTCCGAGCGCAGATCGATCGCGAACGGCCGGGGTCGGCGAAGGGCCTCGCGGGCGACCCGTGGTACGATTGCTCGCTGGTTGCACGAGGGCTCGTGCGAGCCCGTCGTCTCGTCCGCATCCCATTCGATCGAGAAGCGCGCGAAAGGAGCACCTCATGTCCGAGACCTTCACGATGACCCTCGACGGCAAGGCCGTTTCTGGCGAGAGCCGCTTCGGCGTGGTGAATCCGGCCACGGGTGAGGTCTTCGCCGAAGCCCCCGATTGCTCGAAGACGCAGCTCGACTCCGCGATGGACGCGGCGCAGCGTGCTTTCGCGAGCTGGAAGAAGGACGAGTCGAAGCGGCGCCAGGCTCTCGTCGAATGCGCCAATGCGCTCAAGACGAGGGCGGCGGAAGTCGCGCAGGTGCTGACGCAGGAGCAGGGAAAGCCCCTCGCGAAGGCGATGGAGGAAACCATCGGAGGCGTCGTCTGGTTCCAGGTCACGGCGGGACTCCAGATCCCCGTCGACGTGATCACCGAGACGCCCGATCTTCGCGTCGAGGTCCGCCGCAAGCCGTACGGCGTCGTCGGCGCGATCACGCCGTGGAACTTCCCGCTGCTGCTCGCCATCTGGAAGATCGCTCCGGCGCTGCTGGCGGGCAACACGATCGTACTCAAGCCCTCGCCGTTCACGCCGCTTTCGACGCTCAAGCTCGGGGAGATCCTTCGCGACGTGCTCCCGGCAGGGGTGGTGAACACGATCTCCGGCGGAGACCAGCTCGGCGCCTGGGTGAGCGACCACCCGGCCGTCCGCAAGATCTCGTTCACGGGATCGGTGGCGACCGGCAAGAAGATCGCGATCGCGGCCGCACCGGATTTGAAGCGCGTGACCCTCGAACTCGGCGGGAACGATCCTGCGATCGTCCTCGACGACGTCGATCCGAAGGAGGTCGCCCAGAAGCTCTTCTGGGGCGCGTTCGAGAACTGCGGACAGGTCTGTTCGGCGATCAAGCGGCTCTACGTCGCGGAGTCCGTCTATCCGGCGATCGTCTCCGAGATCGCAGCGCTCGCGAAGAGCGTCAAGGTCGGAAACGGCCTCGAGCAGGGAACGCAGCTCGGTCCGATCAACAACCGGCCGCAGTTCCAGCGCGTGCGCGAGCTCGTCGAGGACGCCAGGCAGCACGGAGCGAAGTTCGTGGCGGGTGGATCTCCTGCCGGCGACGGTGGCTACTTCTTCGAGCCGACGATCGTGACGGAGGTCGCGGAGGGAGTCCGGATCGTCGACGAGGAACAGTTCGGGCCCGCGCTGCCGATCATGCCCTTCCGGCGCGTCGAGGACGCGATTGAACGCGCGAACGCCACGCACTTCGGCCTCTCGGGGTCCGTCTGGTCGCGCGACGCGGTGCGAGCGAGTGAAATCGCGAGCCAGCTCGAATGCGGGACGGCCTGGGTGAACCAGCACCTCGCGATCCGTCCCGACGCGCCGTTCGGAGGCTGCAAGTGGTCGGGGATCGGTTACGAGAACGGCCCCTACGGACTCGCGGCCTTCACGGAGCTCCAGACGCTGAACGTCGCGAAGGGCTGACGGTTCGACGCCGAGCGGCGTCGCGGCCCGGGGAGGTCCATCCCCCCCGCTGCGGCGCTGCTCAGGCGGGGAAGAGCTCGTCGATCGCCGCGGTGACGTCCGGCGGAAGCCGGTCCCCCGAGGCGCTGGCGTTTTCCTCGAGCTGCTCGATCCGCGTCGCACCGACGCTGCGGGAGTACCCCTCCACGTTCTCGCAACCGGCGAACCGGAAGCTCTGCGACTCCGAGAGCGTGACGACGATCCGCGTCGGCGGGAGCTGATTGTAGGTCGCGACCAG
>CAJPFO010000153.1 GCA_905339255.1 Myxococcaceae bacterium | reverse complement strand
CAGACCCCGGCAAACCCCGCCTCGGCGAAGGCGCGGGGGAATTCCTGCTCCTGGAACGCGCCGGACAGGCAGCCGCTCCACAGTTCCGGGTCTTGCTTCAGATGGGCCGGCACCGGCTCGTCGGCGATGATGTCGGAAATCGCCGCCCGCCCGCCCGGCTTCAGCACCCGGAAGATTTCCCGCACCAGTTGCTGTTTGTCGGTGTCGTCCACCAGGTTCAGCACACAATTGGAAATCACCAAGTCCACCGACTGGTCGGGAATCAAGGGGCGCTCATGGCGCTGCCGAACCTGCCAGTCTTTCAGTCTGGCAAGCGAAGCCGCGTCCGTCACCGGATGCGCCGCCAGATGGCTTTCCATGGCTTCCACATCCAACGCCAAATCCTGGATGTGGCCTTTGACAAAGCGCACCCTGTCGCCGCCTAGCTTGTCCGCCATTTCCGCCTGGTAGTGGCGGGCCAAGGCCAGCATGTCGTCGTTCATGTCCACGCCGATGACGCGCCCCTGAGGCCCCACCAATTGCGCGGCCATGTAGCACACTTTGCCGCCGCCCGAACCCAGATCCAGCACGGTTTCGCCGGGCCGGACGTAGCGGGACGGGTCGCCGCAACCGTAATCCTTGTCGATGATTTCCTGCGGCAGCAGGGCGAGCAGATTCCGGTCGTAGTCCACCGGGCAACACAAAGCCTCCTGGCGTTCGCGGGCACCTTCCGAATAGCGTTCACGCACCGATTGTTCGACAAGCATGGCTTCAGTCTCCTGTTGGGACGGGGTGGTTCATCATTAGGGTTGTCCCCCCGTTTGCGCAAGGGGGCTGTCAGCCAAGGCCCCGCCGCAACTGCTGCCGCTCCCGGCGGTGCAGCCGTAGCAATGGCCGGCGGTGGCGATGGGCGCATGGTCGAGCGTGTCCGGGTCCAAGTTGCCGATGGCCGGCGGGGTGTCGCGCCGGCCCAGCGGCAGGCCCAGCATCTGGTTGAAGTCGCAGTCGTAGACCCGGCCTTGCCAGTCCACGCTGACAAGGCTGCGGCACATCACCTGGGCCAGGTTTTCCACCCGGTGGGCGGCGCGTAGCTTGGCTAAATAAGGGTGGAATCCGCCTTGCGAAACCAAGGTGCTGCCGAAACGCTGGATGGGCATGTTGGCCAGCGCGAACAAGCGGTTGAAGACGATGCCGTGGCGCGTCCACAGCTCGCGCCGGTAGTCCGCCTCCAGTTCCGCCTGGGGCGGCGGCAAGCTCGGTCCCTGCGGGTTGTAGACCAAGTTAAGGATTAGCTCCGATCCCTCCATTCCGTAGCCCAGCCCGTTGAGCTTGCGCAGGGCGCGGCGGCTGGACCCGAACACGCCGCCGCCGCGCTGGCGGTCCACATTCTCCTCCAGGTAGCAGGGCAGGGATGCGACCACCTCCACCCGCTGCGCGGCCAGGAAATCCGCCAAATCCTCGTAGCCCGGCTCCTCCAGGATGGTCAGGTTGCAGCGGTCGATGACCTTGACCCCCATTCCCCGCGCCGTTTCCACCAGATAACGGAAATGCGGGTTCATCTCCGGCGCGCCGCCAGTCAGATCCAAGGCCGAAGCCTGCGAACGCCGCAGGAAATCCAGCACCGCCTCCACCGTTTGGCGGTCCATGGCTTCCTTGCGCTGCGGGCCGGCGTTGACATGGCAGTGCAGGCAGGATTGGTTGCAGCGGTAGCCGAGGTTCACCTGCACGGTTTCGAGCGTGGCGCGGGCGATGGCGGGGAAATCCGAGGGTTGCAGCAGAGGCAGGCAGGCGTGCATGGGTTGGGTTCCGTGAAGACTAGGGCGTTTGTGCGGGGTTGCCGTGACACGCTCATGGCCGGCTTCCCCTCAAGCCAAACAGCCGCTGCATCCAGCGCCGGGCGGCGGGCGTCAGCTTGGCTTTCAGGTGCATCTCGGCCACGCGGCGGTTGATCTGCGCCAGCGTGGGGTAAATGTGGATCACGCCGGCCAGATCGGACACGCCCATCCCCTTGGACAGGGCCAGCACATATTCATGGATCAGCTCGCCGGCATGCGGCCCGCACAGCGCGGCCCCCAACAGTTTTCCATTGGGCGAAACGACCAGCTTGGCGCGGCCTTCGGCGGCATCGTCGGCCACGGCCCGGTCGATATCGGAAAAATCAAAGCCGTAGACCTGGTGGGGGATGCCGGCGCGCTCGACCTCGGACTCCGACAGCCCGACCCGGGCCAGTTCCGGGTCGCAGAAGGTACACCAGGGCACGGCGCGGGGATGGAAGCGCGCCGGCCAATGGAACAAGGCATTGCGCAGCACGATGCCGGCCTGGTGTTCGGCCATGTGGGTGAACAGGTATGGGCCCGCCACATCGCCGCAGGCATAAATGCGCTTATTGGCCGTGCGCAACCGCGCATCCAGCACGAGCCTCCCGTCCGTCACGCTTACCCCGGCCTGGTCCAGCCCCAGGCCGTCGAGGTTGGGCTTGCGGCCCGTGGCGATGAGAAGATGGCTGCCTGCCAAGGACTCTTCCGCGCCCTCGCGGCTGAGGCGCAGCCTGACCGCACCCGGCTCGCCCCGGACCGCCACGATCTGGCTGCCAAAATGAAACCGCACCCCCTCGGCTTCCAGGCGCCGCCTGACCAAGTCCGCCATGTCGGCATCCTCGCGGGGCAGGATGCCAGGGCCGGATTCAAGCAGATCCACGGCGCTGCCCAAGCGGCGGAAAGCCTGGGCCATTTCCACACCGATGGGACCGCCGCCGACGACCAGCAGGTGGGGCACCGGTTCGCGCAATCCGAACAGGGTTTTGTTGGTCAGGTAGGGCACCCGGTCCAGGCGCGGCAAGGGCGGAATCGCGGCCCGGCTGCCGGTGGCCAGCACGAAGCGCCTGGCGGCGAGGGTCCGCCCCCCCACCTCGAAGCAGTCCGGGGCGGTGAAGCGGCCCGCGCCGAACACCACCTCCACGCCTAGTCCGCGGAAACGCTCCGGGCTGTCATTGGGTTCGAGGGTGCGGATCACCGCATTGACCCGCTCCATCACGCGGGCCAAATCGACATCCGGTTCCGCGCCGTCCAGCCCGGCCCGCGCCGCCGTGCGCAGCGTTTGGGCGACGGCGGCGGAATGCAGCAGGGCCTTGCTGGGCACGCAGCCGTCCCACAGGCAGTCGCCGCCGAGGCGGTGCTTTTCCACCAGCACCACCCTGGCCCCCAGCGCCGCGCCGCCTGCCGCCACGACCAAGCCGGCGGCACCGCCGCCGATTACGCAGAGATCATATTGATTTTTCACGCTGCGGGCGATTCGCGTCCAAATGCTGCTCTTGGCAGTATTGTCTGTGGTGTCCATCTCAATTATCCACCGGGGTTCATAGCTGGACTCCCAGGGCGCCATTGAATTTGGCGGACAGGTTCTGGTGGGCGATCAGCGCCGCCAGTTCGACGATGGCATCGTCGCTATAGTGCTGTTTCAGCCTGGCCATCAGTCCGGCATCCACCTTGCGGCCCGTGATCGTGATGGTTTCGGCGAACGTCAGCGCGGCTTTTTCGGCCTCGTCGAACAACGGCGATCCGGCGAATCCGGCGAGGGCCAGCAGTTTGTCTTGCGCCACCCCCAGCTCCAAGGCCCGGCTGCCGTTGAGGTCGATGCAGAAGGCGCACACATCAAGCTGGGAGATGCGGGTGCGGATCAGGGCGCGCAGCCTGGCATCCACCGGCGAGGCGCGGCGGTCCAGGCTGCGCCACATCCACAGGAAGCCTAAGAATGCGGACGGCACGCGCCCCCAAAGCCGCACCGCCTCGGACAGATGGCCGGTTTTGCGGCGCAACAGGAACAACAACGGGCGGATATACAAGGCATAGGCGTGGCGGTCGGGTGTGTCGATGAAGCTCATGGAGTGTTTTCCTCGGAGGTCAGGTCATGCCAAAGCGGGGATATCCCCGGCGCAGGTTCAGGGCCACTGCCGTTCAAGGTCTGTTTGGAATGGCAGGATAAGCCCTACCCTACCCTTCTCTTTCCCTCTTCGCCACTACAGCATCCATTATCCCATCAGATGGGTTTTTCGAGGTGCCCCATGGCCGACACCCAAGGTTGGGTGAACGTCTTTCACGAGGCGCTTCAACAACTGCCCAGCCGCTTCAAGAGGGAGTCCATAGGATCAGGCCATGCGAGAACGGGAACGGATAACCGCCGATGACAATCTGCGCAAGGCGGAGGAAGCCGACCTCGGATGTCAGCGTGCCGAAGCATCGCCAAATGGAATTTGCCCCATTGACTTGCCAAGACCCGGTGGATTCATAATCGTAGGCCCCACGTCGGCAGATGGATTCAGCGCCCCTGCCTTTGCCACCGGATCGCTATGTGAGCGGCCTGGTTTTCCGTACAATGGCGGGGCGGCTAACCCGCCTAGCCGGTCGATGGCGCGACCCTCCAAGCCTTGCCCGGCCAAGGAGTGGGTTTCGCCGAGTCCACACGAAGACCAACAAACCCGAAGACCGTTTGATGCCCCCAGAAACCCATCAAGATCCGTTCCATTATTCAAACAACCTGCGCCGATTCCTGGCCGATGCCAAAGCGCCCTACCCTCTAGGGCCATGGCTGGCCTCGCTCGACACGGGCGACCTGGATTTCCTGACGGACGCCATCGACGACTATACCCGGCGGGGCGGCACAATAGAGGATGGCCTTTTTTCCGACGTGCTGGCGGTGGTGGTTCAGGTGATCGCCATCGAAAGCCCGACCCCGTCGTTCACCTGCTCGATTGAGCAACTTCACGAGTATGTTTTCACCTTGGGGCTGTGCGGCGCGTTCGAGCAGATGCGCCGGGCGGGTGTGGCCAAGATACTGTCGCCGATGATCCTGACCAGCGACCATACGCCCAAGGTCGAACTGATCCAAAGCGCCTGATGTTTCCGGTTTCCCGGCATGCAGCAAGAGAATAGAGGCCGCCGCCCTTGCGCCATGGATTGGCAGCGTTCGGAGGCAGGCATCGCCCGCTTGCTGATGCCCTGCAATGTCTGCTTGCCGCCCGTGGAGTGTTGCCGTGGCACCCGTGCCAGCCAGGCCGCCAACTGCCGCCCGTTCTCGAAATTCGATGACGGTTTCGACGAGGGAGCGGCGGATGGCTTTTCAAAGTCGGTTCGCGGTACGGGCTTGCGGCCGTCGGTGTTGCCAGGCATCCGCCCACTGCCATTAAGTTAAGGTTTTGCGAGGCCATAAGCCCCTCTCCCCACCCCCTCCCCCCGCAGGGGGGAGGGGCTTTTCTCCCCTCGCCCTGCCCGGGAGAGGGGCCGGGGTGAGGGTTGACTTAATGGCAGTGAGGCGTCCGCCCCCGACCTTCTTATCCCGCACCCAGGT
>CAJPFO010000152.1 GCA_905339255.1 Myxococcaceae bacterium | reverse complement strand
CGCCCACGCCGGCTGCAGCGACGCCGCGAGGATCGATCTCCACGTCTTCGTCGCGCCGCGCGAGTCGCCGGCGATCCTCGCACGCCTCGCGGTCCTCGGCCTCGCGATCGATCGCGCCGCGGCGATCGAGAGGATCGCGGTTCGTGGGGCGCTCGACCTCGACTGGGCGGCGACGCCGCTCTCGCTCCGCTTCGGGGTCGACGGACTCCACGCGCTCGCGAGGCCCCGCGTAAGACGCATTCCCTTCGCCGATCGCTTCATCGTCGTCCTCTCGCCCGAGGACGTCCTGCTCGAACGCGCGCTCGCTGCGAGGCGTCTCGCGTCACCGCGCGTCGAGGTTTCGGCGGAGGCCTTCCGCGGCGATCTCGATGTCGCGTACCTCCGCCGCTCGCTCGCAGCGCTCGATTCCGCCCCTCCCGTGCCGGAGATCGAGCGGCTCCTCGCAGCGCGAGCGGCCGATCTCGCAGGCGCCTAGGCGACCGACCCGAGACGGGTCGGGTCGCTCGGGCTCCGCTGCATCGCCGCCGACTGCGTTGCGCTCCCTGCGCCGTAGCTCGCGCTACGGCTCGGTCGCGCGCCTTGCCTGCGGCACGCATCGGCGCCCGAAGCTCCGCCTCCCGTCTCGGGTCGATCTCTGGGAGACCGACCCGAGACGGGTCTTGTCGATCTCCTGGGACGTGATCGGTTACGCTGCGGCCGCGCTCGGCAACCGACGCGCGAAGGGGGGCGCGATGGCATCGATCGGGAGCCGTATGCGCGAAGCACTCGGCGTCGGACTCACGCTCCTGCTCGGCAGTGACGCGCTCGCGCTCGACGTCCGCGGGATCGAGACGAAGACCTACGCGGGATTCACGCGTGTGATCGTCGAAACCTCGGGCCCTGCGAAGCCGGTGGTGGTCCCCTTCCCGGCGGAGCCCGCGTCCGGAAAGCCCGAGAGGATCGCGCTCGACTTCCCGGGAGCCACGCTCGAGATGCCGGGGCCGCGACGGATCGAGGTGAAGGATGGACGGATCGATGCCATCCGCTTCGGTACGACACGCGAGGGTGGAGTTCGGGTGGTCGTCGATCTCGTCCAGCCCACTCGTCACCGCGCGCTCAGGCGCTCGGGGCCTCCCAGGATCGAACTCGACGTGCTCGCGGTTCCCTGACCCGGACCCGATCGCGGCCTCCTCGAGATCGCGCCCGGCCGGCAAGGGAGAGTCGCGCCGCTGTGGCATCGTGCCGCTTCGTCTCGAACCGGAGTGGGAAGGTGCCGACCGGGCTCGCGCCCGCGCGGCCGCTTCTCGCGATGCGGATCCCGGGTCGGTTTCCTAGTCTCCTCGCGGACCTGATGGGGGAGATGCGTGACGGAGCCGCGATCGACTCGCACGAAGCCTCGGCCCTCGAACCGGATGCTTCTCGTCGTCGGGAGCCTCGCGGCGGCGCTCGTGCTCTCCGCTCCCCTTCGAGCCGAGACGCCCGAGCGCGCCGACGACACGCGTGCACGCATGGCGGAGATCTTCGCGAGCATGCAGGTGCTTCTGCCGCTCTCGGTCGACGAGGCGGCGTTCGCGGCGCCGGAGAATCGCGAGAAGGTCCGTCGCGCGCTCGAGACCCTCTCGGCCAACGCCGACGCAATGGCCACGCATGCACGCGGTGATGACGCCGGGCGGCGTTACCTCGGCCGATCGCTTCGCGACGACGCGACCCGGGCGCTCGCGCGCTACGACGAGGGTCGCCCCGAGAATGCGGCCTTCCTGGTTCGTCAGGCGAGCGAGAACTGCGTCGCCTGCCATACCAAGCTCGAGAGCCCGGGAGACTCCCCCCGCGCGGTGCACTTCGTCGCCGAGACCGACCTCGCGAAGCTCCCGCTCGCAGAGCAGGCGCGCCTGCTCGTCGCGACGCGACAGTTCGATGCCGCCGAGACGGCCCTCGAGCGACTCGTCACCGATCCCGAGACGCCTCCGTCGAAACTCTTGCCTGCGATCACGGATTATCTCGTCGTCGCGATCCGCGTGAAGGACGATCCGAAGCGCCCGATTCCGACGCTCGAGAAGGTCGCCGCCCGCGCCGACCTCTGGCAGCGGCTCCGCGAGGACATCGAGCAATGGATCCGCTCGCTCCGGGATCTCTCGACGGCGAAGCCCGCGGCGAACGATCTCGCCGCTGCGCGCGAGCGCATCGAGCGCGGACGCGCGCTCGTGCCGTATCCGGCGGATCGCGCCGGGCTCGTCGACTCCATCGACGCGTCACGGCTCCTGCACCGTTTCCTCGATTCGGGAACTGCGTCGAAGCGAGACGCCGCCGAGGCCTGGTACCTGCTGGGTGTGACCGAGGCGGAGACGGCGCGCGGCTTCTGGGTTTCGCAAGCCGAGATCTACCTCGAGACGGCGATCCGGACCGATCCGAAGTCTCCGTCGGCCGAGAAGGCGTACGCGCTCCTCGAAGAAGGGATCGTTCTCGACTACAGCGGCTCGGCCGGCGTGAACGTTCCGCATGCCGAGCGGCAGCGTCTCGCCGAGCTGCGGCGTCTGATCGACGCACCGTAGCGTCGTCGCATCCCCACGAGTCGAGCCGTCCGGAAGCGGTCGATCAGGCGTAGTGCGAGCGGCGTTTCACGACGATCTCGCGTTCGAGTTCGAAGATCCGCGTCCTCTTGTAGCCGGCAGGCGCGTCGGCGCTCTCGGCTGCGCCCTCGCTCTTCTCGAACTTGTGGCCGAGCAGCCGCGTCGCGAGCACGCCAACGTCGGGACGACCGGGTAGATCCCGCTTCGCGAGGATCTCGGTCGCCGCGAAGACCGTGTCTCCGGCGAACAGCGGCGCGGTGTGACGCCCCGTCCGGTAGACGAGATCGCCGAGCGCGTTGTCGTGTACGTCGGGGCACGAGAGCCCGAGGCAGAGCGTGAACGGGATCCCTCCGAAGATGATGAGCCGGCCCCCCACGTACTGCTTCGGATTCAGGTCGATCATGTGCTGGTTGCAGTGGACCTGACTGGTGTTGTCGAGGACGGCCGTCAGGTGGATGTGTTCGTCGGTGACGGTGCGCCCGCGCCAGTGCTCGATCCGCGTTCCCGGCTCGAAGTCCTCGAGGTAGGTATCTGCCGAGGAGAGATGGGCGAGCGCGCCGTAGTCGCGCCCACCCTGGTGGGGAGGGATCCAGAGCTCGCACGCCACGTCGTCCGGGGCGACCTCGCCCTCATCGACCGGCTTCGACTCGTCGCGCTTCCAGACCTGGACCTTGCGTTGCCAGGCCATCACGATCGCCTCGTCCGACTCGCCGACGTTCTTGCGTGCGGTCGATTGCACGTGGACGACGCCGAGCCTCGGATTGCTCGACGAGGGCTTGACCCCGAGGACCTTCGTGTCGACCTCGATCGTGTCGCCGACGTAGACGGGCGCACCGAAGCGCATGTCGATGTACTCGAGGTTCGCTCGCGCGTTCTCCGAGATGTCCTCGACGGTCTGGCTGAACGCCACGAGCATCACGAGCCCGGGAGGAACGACGAGGCCGCGGTAGCCGTACGCACGGGCGTACCGGGCGTTCTTGGCGAGCGGGTTGGTCGTCATCGTGAACTCGGTGAAGGTCGCGAAGATCCCTTCGGTGACGGTCTTGCCACCCTTGTGGCGGAAGACCTGGCCGAGGCGGAAATCCTCCAGGTGGTTGCCGGTGATCTTCCGGATCACACGGGGGGACTGGCTCATGGGCACTCCTTCGCGACGTCGAGGTTTTCGGGGCGCCGAGTCTAGGAAACCGTGCCGACGGCCGCACCGAGCCGGCGCCACGCGTCTGCCGGGCGCTGGAAGGCCCGCCCGGGCGAACCTAGCCTTTGACCATGGTCCGGCTCTCGGAAAACGCCCGCCGGGTGCTCGAGGCGCGCTACTACCGGCGCGACGAGGAAGGCCGCGTCTGCGAGGACTTCCCGGCGCTCTGCCGGCGCGTGGCGACTGCCGTCGCCGCGGCGGAGAGCGCGTTCGGGGGTGCGGTCGAGCAGACGGCGGAGCGCTTCGGGGCCGCGCTCGAACGCCTCGAATTCCTGCCGAACTCGCCGACGCTCATGAACGCGGGAACTCCCGTGGGGCAGCTCGCCGCATGCTTCGTGCTGCCCATCGACGACAGTCTCGAGAGCATCTTCGAGGCCGTGAAGCGCATGGCCGGCATCCACCAATCGGGCGGCGGCACGGGCTTCGACTTCTCGAGGCTCCGCCCCGCCGGCGACGTGGTGCGCGCAACGCGCGGCATCGCTTCGGGCCCGGTCTCGTTCCTCTCGGTCTTCGATGCGGCGACCGGGGTCGTGAAGCAGGGGGGCCGGCGCCGCGGCGCGAACATGGGGGTGCTGCGTGCCGACCATCCCGACGTCCTCGCGTTCATCGCGGCGAAGGACGAGCCCGATCGCTGCACCAACTTCAACCTCTCGGTTTCGACTCCCGACGGCTTCTGGCGCGCCGTCGAGGCCGACGAGGACTGGCCGCTCGCGAATCCCCGCTCCGGCGAGATCGTCGAGCGGCTCCGCGCGCGCGATCTCCTCGACGAGATCGCTCGGCACGCCTGGGAGAGCGGGGACCCGGGAGTGATCTTCCTCGACGCCGTGAACCGCAACAATCCGACGCCGAAGCTCGGTGCGCTCGCGGCGACGAACCCCTGCGGAGAGCTCCCGCTCCTTCCGAACGAATCGTGCAATCTCGGCTCGCTCCGGCTCGATGCCTTCGTCGCCGACGGAGCGATCGACTGGCCGAGACTCGACGCCGCGGTCGATCTCGCGGTGCGCTTCCTCGACGACGTGATCGAGGTGAGCCGCTACCCCTACCCGGAGATCGCCGCGATCACCCGCGCCAACCGCAAGATCGGACTCGGCGTGATGGGGTTCGCCGATCTGCTCGTCGATCTCCGGATCCCGTACGACTCTCCCGAGGCGGTCCGGGTCGCCGAGCGCGTGATGGCGCGGATCCATGCGCGAGCCACCGAGGCTTCGGCGAGGCTCGCCGAAGAGCGCGGCGTCTTCGCGAACTTCGCGGGCTCCCGCGCCGAAGCGCGAGGTCGACGCCTGCGCCACGCGACGCTCACGTCGATCGCTCCGACCGGAACGCTCTCGATCCTCGCGGGATGCTCCGGCGGGATCGAGCCGTACTTCGCGCTTTCGTTCGTTCGCCACGTTCTCGACGGCGAGCGTCTCGCCGAGACGAACTCGCGCTTCGAGACCGAGCTTCGCCGGGCGGGAGCCTACAGCCCCGACCTCGTCGCCGAGGTGCGCGCGAGCGGGTCGGCCCGCGTCGTCGCAGGGGTGCCCGAGGCGCTGAAGCGGCTCTTCCCGACGGCGCTCGACCTCTCGCCGGCCTGGCATCTCGGGATCCAGGAAGCCTTCCAGCGGCACGTCGACAACGCCGTCTCGAAGACCATCAATCTCCCGTCCGACACCACACCGGATCAGATCGCCGCGATCTACGTGGACGCCTGGCGGCGCGGGTTGAAGGGAGTGACGGTCTTCCGGGAAGGATCGAAGGGGGCGGCTGCCGTCCTGGTCCGCGGCCCGTCGGGGGCGTACGAGGCGGCGCCGACCTTCTCCGGCGACTGCGCGGACTCCCGCTGCGCGTAGTATCCTCCTCGTTCCCGAGAGGAGGCCTTCGTGATCGTCGCCGTTCCGCGAGAGATCGTCCCCGGCGAGAAGCGCGTCGCGCTCGTCCCCGACGCCGTGAAGCCGCTGATCGCGAAGGGCATCGAGGTCGCGGTCGAGAGCGGCGCCGGCGAGCCGGCGGGGCTTCCCGACGACGCCTATCGGGCGGCCGGGGCGCGCATCGAGGACG
>CAJPFO010000151.1 GCA_905339255.1 Myxococcaceae bacterium | reverse complement strand
GAACCCGGATCGGCGCGAGGCCGCGCGGCGGGCGGGCGCCGCGGGCTACCTCGCGCTGCCGGTCGACCCGACGCGCATCGAGAAGGGCATCCACTCGCTCGTTCGCCAGCCGAAGCGGCGCCGCTTCCGCCGCTACCAGCGGCGCCTCGCCGCGCACGCCGCGTCGGCGCCGCGCGCCGACGTCGTCGCCGAGATCGGTCGCGGGGGCATGCTGGTGTGGACGGAGAGGCCGGTCGAGCTGCATCACGTCGACCGCTGGCAGATCGCACTGCCGGAGGTCGGGGCCACGCTCGGCGTGAACGCCGAGGTGATCCACGTTCGAACCGTCCCCGGCTCCGCTCGGAGGGGGCTCGGGCTGCGCTTCCGTGCCTTCGACGAGGGCGGCGAGTCGCTCCTGATCCGCTGGATCCGGACGCTCGAACGCGGCCGGGTCGAGGGCTCAGAAGCTCCCGGATAGCTTGGCGCGCGCGCGATCGATGTCGTTGTCCATGATCGTCTTGCGCTTGTCGGCCTCGGCCGCCGCCTGGGCCTCGCGGGCGAGGCGCGCCACGTAGTCTTCGGCCGCGGCCACCGCCTTGTCGATCGCATCACCGGAGACGCGAAGGCCTCCGCCGTGCTTCACGAGGAGTCGCTTCACCACCGCGTTCGGAAGCTCGCCCATGTGCCCTCCCATCTCGGGTCCAGGGCCAGCGTAGGAGGCGCCCGGGCCGGCTGTCAACGCGGCCGCGGCAAGAACTTCGCGAGAAACGCGGCCGCCGCCTCGGCGAGCCGGGGGCCGTCGTGGTCGACCGGCACCACGTGCCCCGAGGCGTCGAGCTCGAGGATCTCGCGCTCCCGTGAGGAGACCCCCGCATGGATCCGCCTCGCGTCGGCCGGATCGGCCGTCCGATCGCGTGCTCCATGCGCCACGAGAATCGGGGCCACGACCTGACGCAGGCGCCCTCGCACCACGCGCTGGAGTTTCGTGAGCTCGTGGACGCTCGCGAGCGGCATGGCGTCATAGCTCGGATGCCGCCTCCGTGCGGCCTCGTCCTGGATGTCGGAGCCGCCGCTCTTGGCGAGCATCGGCGCGACGAACTCGAGAATCGCAACGAGCTGCGGGATCGGCGCTGCGAGCCGAAGCGGGACTCCAACCACGACGAGCGCATCGACCGCACGCTCCGAAGCGAGCAGCAACGCGAGAAGCCCTCCCATCGAGAGCCCCGCCGCAAAGACGCGCTCGTGTCGATCGGCGAGCTCGGCCGTCGCCGCACGTGCCGCATCGCTCCACACCGTCCACGAGCCGATCTTCGCGAGCTCGTCGACCGTCGCTGCGTGGCCCGGAAGGGCGGGCCCGAACGCGCGCATTCCCCGGGCGGCGAACGCCTCGGCGAGCGGACGCACCTCGTACGGGGTCCCCGTGAGCCCGTGCAAGCAGAGTACCGCTGCACGCGCGTCTCGAGGCCCGAGGTCGAAGGGCCGCGGGTCGACCGGTTCGCTAGCGGCCACGACGCCCGACCTCGCGGCGAGCCGCTTCCTCGGCGGCGCGCACCACGTCGCGAAGCGGTACGACGCTCCGCCTCGCCGCGGCTCGACAGTCGTCGTATTCGGCCGACACGTCCATGCGTCCCTCTCCATCGTGAACGATCTTCACGGCGATCCTTCCGTACGGCGTCGCGACGCGGACGGTCTCGCGAGGAAGCACCCAGCGGTCCTGTTCGCTCGTTCGAACACCGAGCGTCGTCGAATGCGCGAAGAGACTCCGTGCCACCGCGATCCGCTCCGACGGTCGCGCGATCGCGCGAACCAGGAACCCCGGTCGGTTCTTCTTCATCTGCGCGTGCTGGAGCGAAACATCGAGCGCTCCGGCCTCGAACAGGCGCTCCATCAGATCCTCGAAGTGCTCGGGAACGAGATCGTCGAGCTGCGTCTCGAGGACGACGACACGATCCGATCCGAGCCCCGAGGCGCACCCGAGGATCGCGCGAAGGACGTTCGGGAGCGGTCCGGGTCGATCGTTTCCCGCTCCGTAACCGATCGCCTCGATCGTCATCGCGGGAAGGCTCCGGTACTCGCCGACGATCGTCCGCAGGATCGCCGCGCCGGTCGGCGTCACGGTCTCCCATGCGACGTGCGCCGGGACCGTCGGAACGCCTCTCAGGAGCTCGAGCGCGGCGGGCGCCGGAAGCGGAAGGCGTCCGTGCGCTCCGTCGACCGTTCCCTCTCCGAGTGCCACCGGCGAACAGCTCACGTGATCGATGCCGAGGCGCTGGAGACCGATCGCCGCTCCCGTCACGTCGATCAGCGCGTCGACGGCGCCGACCTCGTGGAAATGGACGCGCTCGACCCGGACCCGATGCACCCGGGCTTCGGCGTCCGCGAGCACCTCGAAGATCGCGAGCGCGCGGTCCCGGACGTCGCGATCGAGGCGCGCCCGCTCGAGCGTGCGGCGGATCTCGAGGTAGGGCCGTCCGTGCGCGTGGGGGATCGGCTCTCCGGGGGGGGTGTGTACGGTGGTGTGGTGCGCTCCGTGCGCGGCGGCGATCGGGCGGCGTCTTGCGGCCGAGGGTTTGCGTGCGGGCTTCTTCGCTGCGCGCCGTGGTGTCGCAGGCAACGCCACGTCGAGCCACTTCGCACCGATCGCACCGCGCCGGACGGTCTCGATCTCGAGCCGGAAACCGACACCGAGCCCTCGCAGATCGTCCTCGAGCGCGCGACGCGAGAGGCCGAGATCGAGGAGCGCGGCGAGGAACATGTTGCCGGCGATCCCCGAGAAGGCATCGAGGTGGAGGACACGGCCCCCGCTGCTCGGGCTAGAGGCGGTTCGCGAGGGTCGCGACATGCGCGGCTCCGAATCCGTTGTCGATGTTCACCACGCAGACGTTCGACGCGCAGCTCGTGAGCATGCCGAGTAGCGCCGCCACTCCGCCGAACGACGCTCCGTAGCCGACGCTCGTCGGGACGCCGATCACCGGCTTGTCGACCAGACCGCCGACGACCGAAGGCAGCGCTCCCTCCATGCCGGCCACGACGATCAGCACGCGCGCCGCGCGGAGCCTCTCGCCGGCGGCGAGGAGCCGGTGCACGCCGGCCACTCCGACGTCCTCGATCACGTCGACGTGGTTCCCGAAGCGACGAGCGACTCCCGCTGCCTCGCAGGCCACGGGATGATCGGCGGTTCCCGCGGACACCACTGCGATCGTACCCTTTCCGACGATCGGAACGGGGTCGGGACCGATCCAGAAGAGACGGCCCTCGGCGTCGTAGCTTCCTTCACCGAGCGAATCTCGGAGCGACACCGCGATCGCGGGCTCGACACGCGTGGCGAGCACGGACTGGCCCGCTTCGAGCAACGCGCGTGCGATCGCGGCGATCTGGGACGCATTCTTCCCGGGCGCGTAGATCACCTCGGGAAGCCCCGTGCGGAGCGCGCGATGCGTATCGACCCGCGCATGCGGAACATCGACGAAGGCGAGACCCGCAAGCGCCTCGATCGCCGCCTCGGTCCCGAGCTCACCGCGCCGGACGCGTTCCAGAAGCTCGCGCAGCCGCTCGCGATCCAAGCGAACCCCCTCGAGAGCGGCGAGGATACGTGAGCGCCTCACGACCCGCCCGCGGCGGCTCGCATCGGGGTTCATGCGTTGCCCGGTCCGGCCGATGAGAGCGCCATGGCGGCGGCGGCGCTCGCACGCTTCACGGAGCAGCTCGACCTCCTGGTCCGGGCGCGCTACCCGCTCGTCTACGTGGTCACCCACGAGGAGGGGCGCCTCGAGCGACTCCTCCGCGAGCTGGCGCGGCGGCAGGGAAAGCCCTTCTACACCTGGACCGCCACCGGGGGGCTCGCGAGCGGCGCCGTTTCCGAGGCCGCGGGAACGCCGCGCTTCGCGCCGCCCGCCGAGATTCTCGAGCGGATCCGGATCCAGGAGGGCGGCGGGATCTTCTTGCTCCGCGATCTCCACGCGCACTTCGACGATCCGCTCGTGATCCGACGCCTTCGCGATCTCGTCGCGGCGCTCGCCGACACGCATCGAACGGTGATCGTCTCGGCGCCGCGGCTCGCGTTGCCTGCGGAGCTCGAGAAGGACGTGACGGTCGTAGACCTCCCGCTCCCCGAGCCCGACGAACTGCGAGACGCGCTTCGCGCGCTCCTCGTCGAACTCGGTGCAGGGAAGCCCGAGGCCGTCCAGATCTCGCGCGACGACATCGAGCTCTTCGTGCGCGCGGCGCAAGGGCTCACGCTCGCCGAGGCCGAGAGCGCCTTCGCGCGGGCCGCCGTCACCGGAGGCGCGCTCCGCTCCGAGGACGTCGCGCTCGTGATCGAGGAGAAGCGCCAGGCGATCCGCAAGTCCGGGATCCTCGAGTTCCATCCCGCGCAGGCCGAGCTCGCCGACGTGGGCGGCCTGCTCCGTCTCAAGGACTGGCTGCGCCGCCGCGGCAAGGCGCTCGATGGCGGCGCTCGCGAGTTCGGCCTTCCGATGCCGAAGGGAGTCCTCCTGCTCGGCGCGCCAGGCTGCGGAAAGAGCCTTTCGGCGAAGGTCGTCGCGAACACGTGGCGGCTTCCGCTCCTGCACCTCGACCTCGGGCGGATCTTCTCGGGCCTGCTCGGAAGCTCCGAGGAGAACATGCGACGGGCGCTTCGCATCGCCGAAGGCGTGGCTCCCGCCGTACTCTGGATCGACGAGATCGAGAAGGGGCTCGCGGGCGGCGGAGGCCGCTCGGGCGAGAACGACGGCGGAACGGCGCAGCGGGTCTTCGGATCGCTGCTCACCTGGATGTCCGAGCAGCAGGCGGGTGTCTTCGTCGTCGCGACCGCCAACCGCATCGATTCCCTTCCGCCCGAACTCTTGCGGCGAGGCCGCTTCGACGAGGTCTTCTTCGTCGACCTCCCCGACCCCTTCGCTCGCGAAGAGATCTTCCGGATCCATCTGCGCCGACGGGGACGCGAGCCCGAGGCCTTCGATCTCGAGGCGCTCGTCGAAAAATGCGCCGGATTCTCGGGCGCCGAGATCGAACACTGCGTGCTCGAAGGCCTCTTCGCGGCCTTCGACGAAGGGCGGGAGCTCTCGATCGAGGATCTCGTTCGGGCGGCGGCGGAGACGACGCCGCTCTCGGTCACCTGCGCCGAGGAGCTCGAACGCATGCGGACCTGGGCCACCACCCGCGCGCGTGCGGCCGATGCGCCGCGCCGCGGCCCGGGCAACCCGGCCGGTTCGGTCCCCCCCGCGCGGCCGCGTTCGACGCCGCCGCGAGGACCCCGGAGCAGCCGTGTCTAGGCGATTTCGTCGTCTCGAGATGGAGCCCGCGCGAGAGTCGGCCGAACCGATCCAGGCCGACACCGACATCTGTCGTCGCTGCGGCGCCGAGCATCCCGAAGGAACCCCCCGCTGCGAGCGCTGCTCGGGTGTCCTCGGTGGCGCGGGCCAGGACGACTTCGACGTCGCCCACCGTGCACGCCGCGAGATCCTCGAGCGCGAGGCGGTTCGCGCTCGTGTCGCGGTCTCGGCTCCCCCGTTCGCGGTCCCCGCGAGCGGCGTCGCATCGCAAGCCGGGGGCGCCACGCAGTTCATGGGCCTCCTCCGCAGTGCGGCGCTCGTCGCATGCCTCTTCGCGCTCGTCTCGATCCCCGTCCGGATCGCCTTCGCCGCGGCCGCCGCCGAGAGCCTTCCGTGGCGGGGCTTTCTCGAGATCGCCGTCGTGATTGCGATCACGGCCGCGCTGCGGCGGCCCGTGCTCCGTCTCGAGACGCGCGCCTAGGCCGGGGCCCCGAGCGCTCAGGCCGAACGAGCGTCGCGCCGAACCGTCGATCGAGGGTGGAGGAAACGGGCCATGGGCAAGATCTTCGGAATCCTGCTGATCGTCGTCGGCCTCTGGGTCGGGATCACGATCTTCACCGAGGGAACGGACGCGGCCTTCGGGGGACTCTTTGCGGAAGGATCGAAGCAGACCGCGCAAGCCTCGGGTGCCCCCGTGACGAGCCGCGTACGAAGCGCCGTCGGCGATGCCTACCGCATGCAAGAGGAGCGCTCGAAGGGCGACGAGTAGCCCTGGACGCGCGGATCGTCGCGGGGGCTGCATGTCGTTGCCGTAGAGGACGCCGAAGTACTCGTCGAAGCCGAAGTCCATCGGCTGGTGCCCGTCGATCGCGCCGAGGCGCCATTTGCCGACCATCCCCGTCGCGGGATCGATCCGGGGGATCGATCGAAGGAACTCGGCCTTTTCCGCCGCATGCTGCGGAGTGGGTGGCTCGTAGAAGAACCTCGCCGCCAAGAAGCCCCCCGCAACGAGCACCACGCCGAGTGCGAGCGCCGAAAGGACGACCACGCCGACACCCATCGCGAGCTTCCCGAGCAACCACATGGTCGATGAGTCTCGCGCCGCGAGGTCGAGCGGGCAAGACCGGCAGGACGAGCGCTCGCCTCAGCTTCGCAAGAGCGGCTCGGGCTCGACGACGAAGACGGGCCTTCCATCGGCAGCGAGCGTGAGGCCACAAAGGGCCGGCACCCCCGAGAGCACCGTCGGAACCGGCTTCACGAAGACCTCCTCGCGTCCGAGCAAGCGATCGAAGCGAAGCGCCGTTCGCTGGCCGCGGATCTCCGCGAGGAGCACGAGCGTCCGGGGCCCCGGCTCGAGGGGCGCGACGCGGAGCAGTCCGGCCAGGTCGAGGAGCGGGAGCGGGATTGCGTCGACGACGACGAACGCCTCGGCCCCGCCCCGCTCGATCCGCGCGGTCTCGATCTCGTCGACGCGTTCGATCCGCGCGATCGGAACCGCGACGCGCTCCGAACCGACACCGATCAGGATCACCTGCTGGAGCGCAGCCGAGAGGGGCACCCGGAGCAGCACCGTGAGGCCGTGGCCGGATTCGGAAAAGAGATCGACGCGGCCGCCGAGACCTTGCACGTCTGCGAGCACCGCGGCGAGTCCCACGCCCCTTCCAGCGACCCCGGAAACTCTCGCAGCCGTCGTGAGCCCCGGATGGAACGCCAGCCTCGCGACCTCGCCCGGCGGGAGATCCTCGGCCAGGTCGGCCGCGAGGATTCCGGCCTCGACGGCTTTGTGCCTCAAGGCCTCGACGTCGAGCCCGGCGCCATCGTCGCCGACCGCGATCTCGACCGCGTCGCGTTCGCGACGCGCCTCGATGCGGATCGATCCCGCGTCGTTCTTGCCGAGACGACGACGCTCGGCCGGCGTTTCGATGCCGTGGAAGATCGCGTTGCGAACGAGATGGAGGAGCGGATCGGCGAGGCGATCGAGGATCGAGCGGTCGAGCTCGAGCGAAACGTCGCCGAGTTCGAGCGAGACGCGCTTGCCGAGCGAGATTCCGAGCTCGCGCGCGATTCGCGGGAGCTTCTCGGTCACGCGCAGCAGCGGCGCCGTGCGGAGCTCACGCGCGCGGCGTTCGAGATCGCCGAGCAGGCGATCCATGCGATCGAGGCCCGAAGCGAGCCGCGTCTGCTCTCTCGGCGCCGACTTCACGGCGTCGCGAAGCTGCCCCGAGGCGAGAACGACCTCGCCAACTCCCGAGAGCAGCCGGTCGAGGCTCTCGGTCCGGACCCGAAGCGTTGCGGGTGGCTTCGCTTCTTCGCTCAGATGGAGATCGACGGCGATCTCGGGAGTTTTTTTTTGAGCCTGGCGTCGGCGCCAGCGACCTTTCGCGGCGGCGTCTCTTCGGGGCAAGCGCCCGTCTCACGAACCGCTCCGAGGAGGCGCTCGAGGACGTCGAGTCCTTCGAAGAGCTTCGGAAGCAGGGTCGTCGGATCGACCTTCCCGGCGCGGCGTGCCGCGTCGAGACGATCTTCGAGCCGATGCGCGACGGCCGTGATCGGATCGAAATGCATCGCGGCCGCCATCCCTTTCACCGAGTGCACCATGCGGAAGCAGGTCTCGAGCGCGTCGGCGGACGCCGGATCCTTTTCGAGAGCGAGAAGCGCGCGGCCGAGATCGCCGAGATGCTCGCCGGCCTCCTCGACGAAGAGATCGCGGTAGCGCGCGGGGTCCACCCTAGCTCTCCCCGCGGACGCTGCGCGCCACGGCCTCGCGCGCCGTCTCGACGAGGCGCCCGGCATCGAGCACGCGCAGCATCCTGCCGTCGAGCGTTGCACGCGTGCGCGGAGCGTCCGAGGCATTGCGAGCCGGCCTCGGTGCCGGAGCGAGCCCGAGAATCCGGTCGACGGCGATCCCGAGCGTTCCGGGCTCGTCGGACGAGCGGCCGAGCACGAGAAGC
>CAJPFO010000150.1 GCA_905339255.1 Myxococcaceae bacterium | reverse complement strand
CTCCGCGAGATCCTCTGGGAACTCGGCCTCCGAACTGCTCCGACCGAGCCGGCTCCCGAGAAGGCGAAGCCGCAGCCCGCGTCACGCCCGGATGCGGCCACGGACCGGCCCGCGCCGCCCCGCCGCGCGCCCCCTGCGCGCGGCGTCGAGCGGATCCGCATCGACGGATGACGCAAGGCGGCATGGCTGCTAGGTTCGCGCCATGGTGGTGCTGATCAAGCGTTACGCGAACCGCAAGCTCTACAACACCCAGACGAGCCGCTACATCACGCTCAAGGGGATCGGAGAGCTCGTCGAGGAAGGGCGCGAGGTGCGCGTCGTCGACAACGAGACGGGGGAGGACATCACTTCCGTCACCCTCTCGCAGGTTCTCGTCGACACGGAGCGCCACAACCGCGGCGCACCCGGTACGATCCTGACCGAACTCATCCAGCGCGGCGGCGACGTCCTCTACAGCGCGCTTCGAAAGGGCGTCGGCGAGACGGCCGGGCCGATCACGGAGCTGCAGCGCAACGTTCGCCGCTTCATCGGCGCTCGCGAGAAGGACGCCGAGCGGCTCGCGGATTGGGTTGCGCTCGCGACTCCCGATCTCGAGGGCATGATGGAGCGTGCCCTCGAGAGCGTGTTCCGTGCGCTCGATCTTCCGCGGCGCTCGGACGTCGAGGAGCTCACGCGGAACCTCGAGCGCGTGACGGCGGCGCTCGAAGCGCTGCAACGAAGCGAAGCCCCGGCGGCCGAGAAGGTGGCGGGGATTTCCACCTCGGGAAGCGAACCGGCGTAGCGCCGCTCAGGCGAAGACCGAATCCCGCGTCCGGACCGCCTCGTCGATCATCCGCTGGATCGAGCTTCGAAGCTCCACGGTGAGCCGATCGACGAGGATCTCGTCGTCCGCCGCTTCGGGACCATGCGGCCCGAAGTCGAGGGGTGCACCGAAGCGCATCCTCCAGCGCGAAGGCAGCGGCACGAGCCCGAGCGGGCCGAGCCACGGGAACGTCGGCGTGACCGGCAGGAACGGGAGCCCGACGAGCCGGGCGAGCGAGCCGACCTTGAAGAGCACCGGATGCGTCTCCTCGGCGCCGATCACGGCAACGGGAACGAGCGGGACGCCGAGCGCGAGCGCGATCCGGACCGCACCGCCACGACCGAAGCGGCGCAGCCGATAACGCTCGCGGAAGACCTTGGCGGAGCCCTTCAGGCCTTCGGGAAACGACACCACGCTCCGTCCGCTGCGGAGCAGCCGCTCGGCGTTCTCGCGGCACGCGCGGACCCCGCCGATTCCGGCGAGCGTCGGCTGCGCAAAGGGCTGCGTCACGAGCCAGTCGGCGACGAGAAAACGCGGCCGGGGCGCATCCGGCCGCGCCCTCGCGATCTTGTGCGCGAGCATGATTCCGTCCCAGGGCAGGAGACCCGACGCGTTCGCAACGAAGAGGCTCGGCAGCGGGGGCGATCCGGGATCGAGACCCTCGACGTCGATCCGCCACCAGCGGTCCGCGAGCGCATCGAACAGGCGATTCCACTTCGCGATCACGACGTCGTCCATCCCGAACTCGTCGACCTCCGCCGAGCGTTCGACCATCCCGATCGTCGAGAGCCGGCGGCGGGCGCTCTCGAAGAGATCCTCCCAGTCGAGGCCGCTCCCGGCCTCCGGGGCCCGGCGCTCGAGAAGACGCGCGCGCACCTCGCGCCGGAACTGGTCGAGCGCCCGCTGCACGTCATCGCGCTCCTGCCCGATCCCGGGATCTTCTTCGGGGCGGGAGGGCCCGGACTGCGACGGCTCGCTCATCGGTAGCGCCTCATCCGCCGCGAGGACACGAACGAGATCCAGGCTTCGCGACTGCTGTAGACGGGCTCGCCGAATCGATCCCAGCCCCGCGCTCCGTCCGCCACGAAGAGCCAGCGCAGATAATCGTAGAAGCCCGCGGGCAGATCGCCGTAGCGGCTCTGCGAGAGCCAGTGCTCGAGCCGGTAGAGAAGCGGAGTCGGGAGCGGCAACGCGCGCTTTCCGCCGAGGGCGAGCAGCGTCGAGAGCGGCAACACCCCTGGTCCGACGACGTTGTACGTCCCCGGATGGTCCTCCAGGACGCAGCGCTCGAGGACGTCGAGCGCATCTTCCTCGTGCACGAACTGCACGAGCGGATCGTAGCCGAGAAGCGTCGTCACGACGGGGCTCGCGAAGTGCCGCACCACGCGATCCTCGAACTCGGGGCCCATCACCCAGGCGAACCGCAGGGCGCTCACGTGCAGGTCCCGATGCTTGACGCGAAAGCGCGCGAGAAGCTCTTCGGCCTCGACGCGGTTGCGAACGCAGTGCGCGTCGGCATGCCCGCGGAGCGGATGTTCCTCGCCGAGGAAGTTCGGGTTGTCGGGGCGGGCCCCGTAGAGCATGGTGCTCGAGAGCCAGACGAGGTGATCGACCTTCGCCGCCGCGCAGGCATTCATCACGTGGATCGATCCGACGGTTTCGAGTTCGTGGTCGGCCTCGACGTCGGGTGTCGGGTCGCGACGGAACGCGGCGTGTACGACCCGCTCGACGCGCTCGCGAACGAGCACCTCGGCGAGCTTTCCTCCCGCTGCGGGATCGCCGAGGTCGACGCGGTGGAATCCGATCCGACCCTCGAGGCGCCAGGGGCGTCGCAGGTCGATCCCGACGATCTTCGGCGGGCGCGGGAGCTCGAGCAGGCGTTGCGCCAGGCGGCGCCCGAAGAAGCTGCCGAGTCCGGTGATGGCGATCGAGGTGGGCGCGCTCACACCGCCCTCGGATACCATCGAAGACCATGGCCGTCACGCGCCACGTCGGCGTCGTCGAGGATCCTCGCTACCACGAGCATCGAGCGCCGCCCGGACATCCGGAATGCCCCGAGCGCCTGCGCTCGGTCCACGAAGCGATCGCCGAGCGTGAGGGCGAGATCGAGCGGATCGCGGCGCGGCCGGCCGAGGACGACGAGCTCCTGCTCGCGCACGGCCTCGAGCATCTGGCGCGCGTGCGCGCCGCGGTCGCGAGGGCCCCTTCCCGTCTCGACCCCGACACCTACGTCTGCGCCGAGAGCCTCGCGACGGCACGGCTCGCAGCCGGTGCGGCCATCGACCTCTGCCGCGCCGTGGCGCGCGGGGATCTCCACGGGGGCTTCGCCGCCGTGCGGCCTCCCGGGCATCACGCAGAACCAGCCCGCGCGATGGGCTTCTGCTTGTTCAACAACGTCGCGATCGCAGCACGCGCGCTCCGAAGCAGCGAGCGCCTCGACCGGATCCTGATCGTCGATTGGGACGTCCACCACGGAAATGGAACGCAAGCGCTTTTCGAAGACGATCCCTCCGTGCTCTTCTTCTCGACCCACCAATTTCCCTTCTACCCGGGGACGGGAGACGCTCCGGAGGCGGGGCGCGGCCGCGGCGAGGGAGAAACCGTGAACGTCCCGCTCCCGGCAGGCTGCTCGGACCCGGAGTACGTGGGCGTGTTCCAGCGTCTGCTGGTTCCGGTGGCGCTGCGCTTCCGACCCGAGATGATCCTCGTCTCGGCGGGCTTCGACGCGCATCGGGCCGATCCGCTCGCCTCGATGGAGGTAACCGCCTCGGGCTTCTCCGCCATGGCCTCGATGGTCCGCGCGCTCGCGGACGAGCTCTGCGGCGGGCGCCTGGCCATGGTGCTCGAGGGTGGCTACGCGCCCGAGTCGCTCGTCGAGGGCACGCGGGCCTGCATGGACGCCCTGCTCCACGCCGAAACCCCTCCGCTTCCGGCGAGCGTCGAGCTCGTCCGCGGGAGCAACCTCGGCCGCGTCGTGGATCAGGTGGTATCGGTCCACGGCCGGCGCAACCCGCGACTCGGCGCGAGCTAGGCGCTCGCGCCCCGAGCGCCGCTCCACTGCCACGGCGGCGCCATTTCCCGCCCCTCGATCTTGTGTTCATCCCACGACATCGACACCAGATCTTGTATGCGCCCGGGAATCACGAAAAAAATCAGCCTGCGCGCAACTTTCCGTTGACGTCTGCACGCCGGAGGAATAAAAAGGCACCAAGTGGCGTGAGGTGGGATCACGTGGAGCGCGGTCCCACTCCCCGCGAACGGTGAACGGAACGCCAACGATGTTTCGAGGTCGGTTCGTTCACAGCATCGACTCCAAGGGTCGCATGAGCCTGCCGGGCATCTACAGGACGGAGATCCAGCGGCGCAGCGAGCATGCGCCGATCCTAACCAATCTGAAGGATTGCCTGGCGCTGTTTCCGTACGAGGACTGGCTGGAGATCGAGCAGCGGTTGTGCACCGCTTCACCGCTCCAGCTCGACGTGCAGTCCATGCAGCGCTTCATCGTTTCGGGCGCGACGGACTGCCCCATCGACGGACAGGGACGCATCCTGGTGCCGCAGCATCTGCGCGAGCACGCGCGCCTCGAGCGCGACGTCGTGATCGCCGGAGTCGGCCCGCGGATCGAGCTGTGGGACAAGCCGCGTTTCGATCAGGAGCTGGCCTCGACGCAGGCCCAGTTCGAGAAGATCGCGAATGCGGCCGTCGAGAGGGGCGTTTGAGTTTCGGCGGGGAGCGGAAGCGGCGGTTCGCCCGCTCCCGAGGAATCGGCTGGGGGGACGGAGGAGCAGCGGCTCCTCCGGTAGAGGGGTTGGGGTGTCCCCGGAGCACCTTCATGCGGTGGGCGGGGAGTCAATGGGGGGGACGAACCGTTCCCGCCTGATCGGTGTTCCGGGGCACCCCAAAACCTCGTTCTATTCTCGCCCTTCCGGCTCCGTGCCTCGCCGGGCCGAATCCGTGGCAGCAGCCTTCTCACACGAGCCCGTTCTCTGCGACGAGGTCCTCTCGGGGCTCGACCCGCGCCCGGGATCCGTGATCGTCGACGCGACGCTCGGGGGCGGCGGCCACGCCGCTGCGATCCTCGAGCGGAGTGCCCCCGACGGCCTGCTGCTCGGCCTCGACCGGGACGATGCCGCACTCGCCGCGGCCGCCGTCCGCCTCGCGCCATTCGGAGCCCGGGCGCGCCTCGTGCGGGCGCGCTTCTTCGAGCTCGCCAGCGTGCTCGAGGCCGAGGGGATCGGTCCCGTCGATGGCGTGCTCTTCGATCTCGGCGTCTCGTCGCATCAGCTCGACCATGCGGCCCGCGGCTTCCGCTTCGCGGACCAGGGCGCCTCCGAGACCCCGCTCGACATGCGGATGGATCGGCGCGACGCGCACACGGCGGCGGATCTCCTGGCGCATGCCTCCGAATCCGAGCTCGAGCGCTGGTTCCGCGAGTACGGCGAGCTCCCGGGCTCGGCGAGGCTCGCCCGGGCGATCGTCGAGCGCCGGCGGACGGCCGCGCTTCGAACGAGCGCCGATCTGCTCACGGTGATCCGCGCGGCGCGCGTCGGCGGTGGGCGCAAGCACCATCCGGCGACCCTCGTCTTCCAGGCGCTCCGCATCGCCGTCAACGACGAGCTCGCCGAGATCGAAGCGGGACTCGAGGCTGCGATCGAGGCGCTTCGCCCCGGTGGGCGGCTCGTCGTGATCGCCTACCACAGCCTCGAGGACCGGCTCGCGAAGCGGACGCTTCGCGCGGCCGAGCGCGGTTGCGTCTGTCCGCCGCGCGCTCCCGTGTGCACCTGTGGGCGGCCACCCCGGCTTCGCGCGATCGAGCGCCGACCCGTCGTTCCCTCCGAGGCCGAGATCCGTCGAAACCCGCGCTCCCGCTCGGCGCGACTTCGCGTCGCCGAGAAGATCGAGGTGAGATCATGACCGCCACGAGTCCCTGGATCGAGCTCTCCGTTCCCGAACGGCGGAGTCTGCGTCTGCGCCTCCCTGCTGGAATCGGGAGCGTGCTCTTCGGCGTGCTGCTCGCCGCGCTCGCCCTTTCGGCCCTCCGCGTGCGGGCCACCGATCTGCGCTACCGCCACGCCGATGCGATGAAACTCGAGCAGCAGCTCCTCGACGAGAAGCGACGGCTCGAGGTCGAGGTGCAGAGTCTGAAGGATCCCATGCGGCTCCAGCAGATCGCTCGCGAACAGGGCTTCGCGACCCCAGAACGGATCGTTCGCCTCCCGCTGCGGTTGGCCTCGCGGTGAGAGCGCCCGACCTGCGCGCAGCGGGCTCGCGGCTCGGCGTGGTACGCGCGCTGCTGTGCGCCTGCCTGTTCGCGGTCGGCGCGCGCGCCGCGCATCTCGCCCTCGTCGACCCGCGCGGGGCCGCGCGCGGCGAGAGCCAGATCGAGTCGGTCGTCCGGCTCCCGCCGGAGCGCGGCGCCATCGAGGACCGCAACGGTCAGCCTCTCGCCGTCGCGGTGAAGGCCCCGTCGATCTATGCCTCTCCGGTCGAGATCCGCGACGTCGACGCGACGGCTCGGACGCTCGGCGAGATCCTCGGAGCCGATCCGAAGCGCGTCGCGGAAAGGCTCAGGCGCGGCCGCTCGTTCCGTTACGTCGCGCGCTGGGTCGCTCCGGCGCAGGCGGCGGCGATCCTCGAGCGCAAGGCCGCCGCGAAGGCTTCGGAT
>CAJPFO010000149.1 GCA_905339255.1 Myxococcaceae bacterium | reverse complement strand
AGCGCGAGCTCCTGCTCCCTCGGGCCCGGATGCATCGTGACCGCGACGGCGGGAACGACACCCGGCGCCTCGAGCCGCCGCACGACGCGTGCCGAGATCTCGAGCGGCCGCTCGAGCGAGGGCGCGAGCAGCTCCACGTCGACCTCGGCTCCGACGGGAAGGGCCTCGCCCGGCGCCGCGATCAAGAGCCCCGACGAGCTCGCGTTGCGCGTGTGTCCGGCGAGTCGCACGCCCCCCGGTCCCTTGAGCCAGACACCGAGCCGGATCGGGTAGCGCGACGCGCGGGCGCGGTGCGTCCGGTCGTTCGGGTCGTCGGCGATGTCCTCCGACGATTCCTCCCAACCGAACTCCGAACGCGCATCTGTGGAAACCAGGTCGGTCTCCTCCTCGCCGGGAGCGACGGGAGGTGGCGGTGGAGCCGGAGTGAGCTCGATCGCACGCTCGAGAATCGGCCCGAGCTGCACTCGCACGACCGAAGCCGGAGCCAGGAACTGCACCGAGACGCCGTCGCGCGGCTGCTGGTGGACGATCTCGGCGCGCAGGCGCACCACTTCGTTCGCGAAGGGGGCTTCGAGCCGGACCTCGACGAGCTCGCGCAGCTCGAACGATTCCGCGGTCGGAACGAAGCATCCTCCCTTGGAGAGGTTGCGCGCGTACTCGAGACGGAAGTCGGACGCGGCCTCGATGCGTAGGCAAAGCGCTCGTACGGACACGGGAAGGGATTCGGCTTCCTCCATGCAGGATCCCCTCCACTTCCTCGTGTCACGACGCGACCACGACACGGCGTTGGATCGTCCGAATCGCCGGAGTCGTTGAGAAGAACTCGCGATCCGGCTCGGGCACCGGAATCGAAGCGGGTGCTTCAGCCTCGAACCACCCCCAACCGAGGGGTCATCTTGAAACGAACTTCTGGCGCACTCCGTTTCGATGCTAGGGTGTGGGCCCCGGTTCCGCGCAGGCATCCTTGCGAGAGTTCCTCTCGTCCCTGCTCGATCTCCTGCTGCCACCGGTCTGCGCACGCTGCCGCGTTGCGAGTGAGTCGCCCCTTTGTGCCCGATGCGCAAGGGAGCTGCCGCGACTCGAACCCGGCTGCATCGCGCCGGCCGGATCCGGCCTCACTGCGCTCGCCGTCGAAGCCCCGTACGAGGGAGAGATCGAGAGCGTCGTGCGACGCTACAAGTACCCGGCCTCCGGAATCCTCGGCCTCGATCCCGCACCGCAGGCACTCCTCTCGGTGCTGCTTCGCGACGCCGCGGCCAGAGTTCCGCCTCGAGTCCCCGACCTCGTCGTCGCCGTCCCGCAGCATCCGCGCGGACTTCGCCGGCGGGGCTTCGATCCGGCGGGCATCCTCGCGCGAAGGCTCGCGAGCGAGATCGGCCTTCGCTTCTCCGCGCGTGCGCTCGTGCGGCTCCGCGACGGACCGAGCCAGACGGGGCTCTCGCGACTCGCGAGGCGAGCCAACGTCGCGGGAGCCTTCGCCGTGGCCGGGGGGCGACGCATCCCCGCACGCATCTGGCTCGTCGACGACGTCGTCACCACCGGCGCCACGCTCCGCGAGGTGGCGCGAATGCTCCGTCGCGCAGGAGCGCGCGAGGTGACGGGCGTGTGCGTCGCAAGAACTCCCGATCGGAGCGCGTGATCCCGGCTTTCGATTCCGAAGTGCGCCCCCGATCCCGGGCCGCGGCCTACTCTGCTTCGCCCTGCTTCGGCCCGCCCGCGAGATCGAGAACCACCTGACGCAGCCTCACCGGATCGACGGGCTTCTTGAAGATCACTCCGCCGAGCCCGAGCAGCCGGCTGCGCTTGATGATGTGATCGCGATCGTAATGGAAGGCGGTCATCATCAGCACCGGTAGCTCGGGATGCCGCACCTGGATCTCGCGGTAGAGCTCGTAGCCGTCCATCTTCGGCATCACGACATCGGTGAGGACGAGCTGGAAATGCTCCGTGCGAAGACGCTTCAGCGCCTCTTCGCCGTCGCCGGCCGTCTCGACCACGCAACCCCACGCCGTGAGGATCTCGGCCAGGCTCTTCGAGATCCCGAGATCGTCGTCGACGACGAGAACCCGCAAACCCTCGAGCCGTGGATCCCGCGCGAGCGCCTCGGCGCCGTGTCGGCGCAGATCGACCATCCGGGCGGATCCGGCGTAGCCGATGGTCTCGTACTTTTCCTCGCGGACCATCTGACCGAGACGCTCGAGGATCTCCGTCACCCGCGCGATCTCGCGTCGGACCGCATCGAGCCGCTCGTGCTCGACCGAGCAGTCCTCCTCGCCGAGTCGGCGCTCGAGATCGCGCTCGAGGAGCTCGACCTGATTCACGATCACGGCGAGGGGATTGTTGATCTCGTGCGAGAGCCCGATCGCCACCTCGCCGAGCGTGGCGAGCTTGTCGTTGCGCAGGATCTCGCGAAGATCCTTTG
>CAJPFO010000148.1 GCA_905339255.1 Myxococcaceae bacterium | reverse complement strand
TCTTCCAGATCGCTCGGCGCGTGCTGATCGATGACGTCCGTCGTCGCGGCCCGCCGCTGGAAGCCCTGCACGAGGGACTTGCCGGCGGCGCGAGCGGCGACGCCGAGCGGGCCCTGCAAGCTGCGGAGGCCGTTGCAGAGGTGCTCGCCGAACTGACGGAGGAGGAGCGCGTGATCCTGCTCGCCGCGAAGGGAGACCGCGAAGGGAGACGACCTCGACTACTCGACGATCACCCGAGCGCTGGGTCGCACGACGGCGGCGGTGAAGCAGATCGCATCGAGAGCCACCCGCCGCCTGCGGTCCAGGCGGGAGCAGACGCGCCGATCTGACGCCGAACCCTGATCAGCGACCCCGCCCGCGATCCCGCTCGTGCTCGACGTCGTCGAGCACCCAGGTGAGCGATCGGCGCCGGTGATCCTCGTCCTCGGACGAGGACTGTGTCCTCGCACGGGCGACGTGCCCAATCGCGAGATCTCGGCGCTCGGTCGGAACTGCGGCCAACGATCGTCCGGTATCGAGGACGAAACAGGCTCGACCGTCATCTTCGATCGCGTAGCCGACTACGGCACCCTGGTACGTGCCACCCGGCTCGACGACAGCCGCCGCCTTGCGATGGACGTTCTCGAGGTTGCGGATGGTCGTCGGAATCCGTTCTCCCCGGTTCATCCTTGCCTCCGCCGCGCGCTCGGCACCTTCCCCGACCTACAGCCCCGGCCCCGTGGAACGGTGCAAAAGACCCTCCCGCTCGAGGACCAGGCTTCGCGAGCGAATCGCCGCCTGCCACTGGCGGAAGAAGCCGCGGTGTTCCGGGACCGGTTGGGGGAAGGCACCTGTCCCGCGCACCGAGCGAATCGCGTCGAGGTCCAGAAAGGTCGAGGCCGTGTCGATGCGCTTGAGTTCGCGTAGCGTTCCGTGCTCGACGACCTGAACTTGGGGTGCCCGGTTGTTGCCCGTGGAGCCGCGAAGGGCCACGACAGACCCCCGGCCGGAGGCGACCCTCCCCCCGAGCTGCGACGATCTCCGGTGGTCTGGGGAATCAGGTGCCGCCGTCCGTCCGTTCCCTCTAGGATGAGGAGCGGTTCATCCTGCGCCTCGTCGATGCTGCCTCCGGTCACGCGGCCCGTGACCTCGTCACCGGGGCCGAGGCGTGTCAGGGTCAGGGGCGCGTCGCGATCCGAGACCGGGGTGCGTGAGCGCGCAAGGGTCCTCTGGACGTCGCCGGCGAGCTGGATCTGGCGGACAGCAGCCACACATGGCCGGCCGCGACGAGGTGATGGGCGAAGGGAATCCGCTGGAGCGGGCGTCCGGCCCGGTCCACGGCGGGGCGAGCGGAGCGGTCGACAACGCGGCCGTTCACGGCGAGGGAGGTCCGCTGCAGCTCGATCTCGTCGGCTGCTACCGCGAGCACTTCCTTGAGAACAGGAGCCGTATGACTCGGGCATCTGCTGGTGGGCAGTTTTCCGCGCGCGTGTCCGATCGTCGCCAGGAAGCCGCCCAGACAGACGGCTACGAGATCGCCGCGCGTGAAGGAAGCTGAACGGTCGACGAGATAGAGACCGAGGCGCACCGATCCCGTCCAGTTGATCCGGACAGGAGCAGCAGGCCCGAGCCAGACGGCCGCGACGACGGCCCCTGCAATCCTGGCTGCGCGAGGAGCTGCGGACACGGACGGCTGATCCAGCAAGCAACATGCCGATAAGAAGGAGTGTTTTGGGTCCGTCCCAGGGCGCGCGCCGCTATCTCGTGGTGGCTCCGCAGCAACCAGTCGGAGCCATCTCATGACTGCACGCCGGCCGATCGCCGGCCATCCCAGCGCAACGACCTTCTGCGGCGTGGCCCTCCATGTGGCCGTGAGCGTCGGGACCGGCTCCGCCGGCGACGGGCTGGATCTCGGTCACGACATATCGGCCGTTCTCGTCACGGAGCTGGAAGTCGACCACCTGCTTCGGGGCGATGCCGTCGAGGAGCTTCGGGTCGGACACCGAGAACGCCATGGTCATCCCCATCATGAGCCCCGGGATCTCGTCGTGGTCGATCGTGACGGTGCCTGCTGCGGCATCGACCTCCTTGACGACCCCGTGCCCTTGATGGCTAATCTCTCCTGACCAGACCGGCCCGGCGAGGGCGACTGTGAAAAGCATTCCCCGCAGGATTGCGAGGCGGTACTGGCACACGGATCCCCTCCTTCTTCAGGACTCTCGCTACTACGCAGGTACATGCCCAGCGGTGACAGCTGAGCACCGCCTCGGGCGGGCTCGGCGAGGAGGAAGGTGCGCGAGCTTCTGCGCGTTCTAGTGGCCCGTAACGATTAGACGGGGAGTGATCCGGTGCTTGGGATCGAAGTAGCGCCACTTCACGGTCTTCGGTGCCTTGTTGTAGTGGCGGATGTACTTCATGAGCTTTCTCCTGAGGTCCGCGATCGAAGTGAATACGCCTCGAGCGATGACATCGCGCTCGATCTTGCCGAACCAGAGTTCGACCTGGTTGAGCCACGAGGAGTACGTCGGAGTGAAGTGCAGGTGAACCTTCGGATGGCGTTCCAAGAATTCCGTGACCAGCGCCGTCTTGTGAGCCGAGAGGTTGTCGGCGATCACATGAATCTCTGCCACGTGGCTGGTTCACGACGATATCGGTCAAGAACGCGACGAACTCCGCCGAGGTGTGTCGCGTGGCGGTCTTCCCCAGCACCGTCCCGGTCCGCGTGTTGAACGCCGCATAGAGCGACAACGTGCCGTGCCGGAAGTACTCGAAGCCGTGCCGCTCTGCGCGCCCCGGCGAGAGCGGCAAGACCGGATCCTTGCGATCGAGCGCCTGGATTGCCGTTTTCTCGTCGACACAGAACACCGCGGCATGAGCCGGCGGATTCAGATGCAGACCGACGATGTCGGCGGCCTTCTTCTCGAAGTCGGGATCGTTCGTCGCCATGTAGCGAACGAGCCGATGGGGCTTGAGCCCGTGCTTCGTCCAGACGCGCGCCAGCATCATGTGGCTGACGTTGAGCTGCGCTCCCAGCCGACGCGTGCTCCACTGCGTCGTGCCGTCCGGCGGCTTGCGCTTCAGCGTCCATTGCAGGATGCGAGCCTCCAACGTCGGCGTCAGCCTGCTGGCTTCCTAGACAGCGTGGCGGCTGAACAGTCCCGCCAGACGCTCCTCTCGAAATCGCTTGCTCCAGCGATCAATGAACGCGTCGTTGCAGTCCAGCTTGTCGCGGATCGCTGCCCACGTGTGGCCTCCTTCCAACAGCAGGATGAACCGCACCCGGCGCGCATCATCGGCACGTCCGCTGCGGCTCGCCGCTCGCCGTTGGAGATCCGCTCGTTCCGCTTCCGTCAGTACGATCGGGTTTGTCATGCATCCGATCATACTCCCTTTGCACCTGTTACGGTCCACAAGTGCGTTCGGTGCTCCTCGACGAGAGCGTCCATGAACCGTTCCTCGCGCGCCAAGTGGTCGGTGAGCTCGGCCACGACCTTCTCGGACAGCTCGATGGCCTTGTCGCGCTTGTTGGCGGCGATCGCCGCCCGCAACGCCGAGAGCTCGTCCGCGATGTGCGAATGGTCGCGCACCAAGGACTCCGCCTCGCTGCTGAGTTTCCCGGGGAGTCCGGCGAACCTGATTTCCGGCGCCGGGGGGCGAGCAACCGAGAGGTGGTCCCGCTGGTCGGCGCACTTCTTGCCTTTCGGCGCATAGAGGATCTCGCCTCCTTTGCCGAATACGCACGACCCCCCGATCTCGCGATAGGGATTGCTCTTCAGTGGCCTCTGCGTCTCCCGCTGCCCGTGCGATGGCGCGGCCAGGAGAAGAGCGATGGTCATCATAGGAAGGAAGCAAGCAGTCCATCGAAATATGATGTCAGTCCTCTCAGTGTTGTTGTGGTCGTCAACCGAGCGCGTGTCGGCCTAGTCACCGAGACCGGCCGTCACGAACGTGAAGAGGGTGAAGCCGCCGACGAAGGCCACGATCGAGCGACGGGTGTCGCCGGCGCTTTCATGGGCCTCCTCGAGCATGTCCTCGACCGCCGCGACGGTGAGGAGTCCCGACACCAGTGCCAGAACGCTGAACTTCGCGGCGGGCGGCGCGTCTCGGAGGAGGAAGAACGACGCCAGCGCGGCGCCGACGATCGGGATCGCGAAGGAGGCGGACAAGGCGATGCGCCGGCCTCGACCGACACCCTTGTCGCGGAAGTTCGCGACCGCGGCGTAGCCCTCAGGAACGTCGGCCAGGACCTGGCCGGCAGCGAGGGTGAGTGCGAGCGACATCGAGACCGCACCGCCGCTGCCGATCATGAGGCCGTCGCTGAGCAGGTCCACCGCGACGGCGAGATAGATCATGCCCATTCGGGTCGCGGCGCTGCCGAGGAGCCGCTCGATCGCGGACTCCGCGGCGAGGTAGAGAGCGCCTCCGGCTGCGAAGGCGGTTCCGACCCACCACCCGCTCAGATTGTCGAGCGAGCGCGGGATCAGCTCGACCGCCACGATCGCGATGACGATGCCCGAGGCCGCATGCAGCGCCCAGTTCAAAGCCCGTGGCGAGGGGCGAGTCCATTCGGCGAGCAAGCCGCCGGCGAAGTTGCCGGCGGCCGGGAGCAGCGCCAGGGCGAGGACGCTCGCCAGGCCACTCATGAGATACGCGCCAACCGCAGGGCGTTGAAGATGACGACGAGCGAGGCGCCCATGTCGGCGGCGATCGCCGCCCACAGCGACGCGAACCCGGCAAAGGTGAGGGCCACGAACAGGGCCTTCACCGCCAGCGCGACTGTGATGTTCTGCCGGATGATGCGGAGCGTGCGACGGCCGTGAGCCACGAGCCACGGAAGCCGCCGCAGGTCGTCGGAGAGCAGGGCGATGTCCGCCGTCTCGATCGCGACGTCGCTTCCCGCCGCGCCCATCGCGATCCCGAACGAGGCCCGTGCCATCGCCGGGGCGTCGTTGACGCCGTCGCCGACCATCGCGACCACGGAGTAGCGGCGCGCGAGATCCTCGACGGCGACGACCTTGTCCTCGGGCAACAGCTCCGCCCGCACCGTGGACAGCCCGAGTCGGCGAGCGATCGCCTGGGCCGTCTCTTCGTTGTCGCCGGTCAGCATCTCCACGTGCTCGATCCCGAGCCGGGCCAGGCCGTCCAGCGCCTCGCGGGCCTCGGGGCGGATCTCGTCGGCGATCGCGACGAGGCCGCAGGCGTGGCGGTCGTTCCCGATCACGACGACCGAGCGGCCCTCGGCGCTCATCTCCTCGGCGCGCGCATGGACCTCGTCCGTCTCCTGCCCGCGCTCCTCGAGGTAGCGGTGCGAGCCGAGCCAGTAGTCGCGGCCGCCGACACGCGCCTGCGCGCCCTTGCCCTTCAGGATCTGGAAGGACTCGGCCGGCTCGACGACGAGAGATCGATCCTTCGCCTCGGCCACGATGGCGCGCGCGAGCGGGTGGTCGCTGTGCACCTCCATCGCCGCGGCGCGCGCGAGCACCTCGTCTTCCGAGTGCCCGCCGATTCCGACGACGCGCACGACGCGCGGGCGACCCTGGGTGAGGGTGCCCGTCTTGTCCATCGCCAGCGCCTCGAGCCGGCCTGCCGCTTCCAGGTGGACGCCGCCCTTGATGAGGACGCCGTGCCGGGCCGCCGCGGTGAGGCCCGCCACGATGCTGACCGGCGTCGAGATGACCAGCGCACACGGGCACGCGATCACGAGGAGGACGAGGCCCCGGTACAGCCAGTCCGCGAACGGAGCGCCGAGCAGGAGGGGAGGGGCGAGCGCGACCGCGAGCGCGAGGGCCATGACCGCCGGGGTGTAGACCCGGGCGAAGCGGTCGACCCACTGCTCCGAGGGCGCGCGGCGGCCGTGTGCCTCGCCCACGAGCCGCGCGATCCGCGCGAGTGTCGTTTGCCCCGCTTCCTTCGTGACCTCCACCGTCAGCGTGCCGTCGCCGTTGATCGTTCCGGCGAAGACGGTAGCCCCGACGTCCTTGTCGACGGGCAGGCTCTCGCCGGTGACCAGCGCCTCGTCGACCGCCGATTCGCCGGCCGTGACGGTCCCGTCGAGAGGGATCCGCTCTCCGGGTCGCACCTGGATCCGAGCCCCAACGGGCACCTCCTCGGGCGGAACGTCCACGGTGCGGACACCGTCGCGCAGCCAGTGGGCCTGGCGGGGTGCGAGGTCGAGGAGAGCTCCGATCGCCCGGCGTGCCCGCCCGACGCTCCAGGCCTCGAGCGCGAGCGACACGGCGAACAGGAACGCCACCGTGTTGGCCTCGAACCACTCGCCGATCGCGATCGCGCCCGCGACCGCGGCGGCCATCAGGAGGTTCATGTCGGGGCGCAGGCGGCGCGCCGCGAGCCACGCGCGCGGGAGCACCAGCCAGAATCCGGCCAGCGTCCCGAGGGCGTAGAGGACGCGCGCCGCGTCGGGGACGGTATGCGCGGCTCCGGGGCCCTCGGCAGCGAACGCCGCCTCGAATCCGCCAGCCAGGACGACGTGCGTTGCGACGGCGGCCACGAGGAGACAGCCGCTCGCGAGCGCCACCAGCGCGCGCCCATGCCGCTCCCACACGTCTCCTCTGGCCGCTGCTGGCGTGAGCTCCTTCCATGGCTCGGCCCGGAGCCCCGCCCGCCGGACCGCGTCGATGATGGCGCCGCTCGACAGCGAAGGCGGCGTCTGCACAGTCAGCTTCGCGTGGAGGAGGTCGAAGGCGAGCCGCTCCTCGCCCCCCACCAGCGGAGCGAGCTCGCGCTTCAGCGCGCCGACCTCCTCGGCGCAGTCCATCCCTTGGACGCGGAAGTCGAGAGAGGTGCCGGTGCTCACAGGTCGGCCCCCTCGGCCGGTGCAGCACGGCGCAGCGGCGTGAACAGGCGATAGAGCGCGGGAAGGACGAGAAGGGTGAGTACGGTGCTCGTCACGAGCCCGCCGATCACGACGGTCGCAAGTGGGCGCTGGACCTCCGCGCCGGTCCCTGTCGCGAGCGCCATCGGGACGAACCCGAGCGAGGCGACGAGTGCGGTCATCAGCACGGGGCGCAGGCGGGTAAGGGCGCCCTGCGTGATCGCTTCCTCCAGCGGCTTGCCCTCCTCGCGGAGCTGATTGATGAAGCTCACCATGACGAGGCCGTTCAGTACGGCGACTCCCGAAAGCGCAATGAACCCGACCGCTGCCGAGATCGAGAACGGGATCCCGCGCAGCCAGAGCGTGACGATCCCACCCGTGAGTGCCAGCGGAACCCCCGTGAAGACCATCGCGGCGTAGCGCACGGATCTCAGCGTCGAGTAGAGCAGGATGAAGATCGCGACGAAGCAGATCGGCACCACGATGGCGAGGCGTGCCTTTGCGTCGACCAGGTTCTCGAACTGGCCGCCCCACTCGATCCAGGAGCCGGCTGGGAGCTTCACCTCCGCACCGATCCGGCGCTGCGCTTCCTCGACGAACGAGCCGATGTCGCGCTCGCGCACGTTCGCCTGCACGACGATCCGTCGCTTCCCGTTCTCCCGGCTCACCTGGTTGGGCCCCACGGTGACGTTGAGGTCCGCGACCGCTTCGAGGGGCAGGAAGGCGAAGCGCCCGGGCTGCTCTTCGAGGGAGACGAGCTCCGTGAACTCGCCCGGGTCGTGCGCCAGGGGCACGGGCAGCGCGCGCAGCGCGCCGAAGTCGCGGCGGAACTCCTCCGGCAGGCGCACCACGATGTCGAAGCGCCGGTCGCCCTGGAAGACCTGTCCGGCCGCGCGGCCGCCGACTGCGATTGCGGCGACGTCCTGGACCTCGGCGACGGTGAGGCCGTAGCGAGCGATCGCCGAGCGGTTCACATCGAGACTGAGGAGCGGGAGACCGGCGATCTGCTCCATCCGCACGTCGGCCGCACCGGAGGTGCTCTGCAGGATCGAGGCGATCTGCTGGGCCACGGGCGCGAGCTCGCCGAAGTCGTCTCCGAAGACTTTCACGGCGACATCGCCTCGGACGCCGGCAATCAGCTCGTTGAAGCGCATTTCGATCGGCTGCGTGAACTCGTAATTGTTGCCGAGCAGACCCTCGAGCGAGGCTTCGATCCGCTTGCGCACGTCCTCCTTCGTATCGCCCGGGTCGGGCCAGTCGGAGCGGGGCTTCAGGATCACGAAGGCGTCCGAGACGTTCGGCGGCATCGGATCGGCGGCCAGCTCGGCAGTTCCGGTCTTCGAGAAGACGAAGGCGACCTCGGGAACGGCCGCGATCGCCCGCTCGACCTGGCGCTGCATCTCCGTGGCCTGGGTGAGGCTCGTGCTGGGGATGCGGATCGCCTGGACGGCGAAGTCGAGCTCCGAGAGCGTGGGTACGAACTCCTGGCCGAGGCGCCCGAACAGCAGGAGCGACCCGAGGAACAGCCCCACCGCGGTCGCGACGACCGGGACCCGGAGCCGAAGCGCCCACGCCAGCGCCGGCTCGTAGGCGCGCTTGGCAACGCGCATCAGGGGGTTCTCGCGCTCCTGCACCTTGCCCGTGATGAAGATCGCCACCATCGCGGGGATGAAGGTCAGCGACAGCGCGAAGGCGGCGACCAGGGCGAAGATCACCGTCAACGCCATCGGCCGGAAGGTCTTGCCCTCGATACCTGTTAGGAACAGGATCGGCACGTAGACGATGATGATGATCGCGCCGCCATACACGGCGGGGCCGAGGACCTGCTTGCTTCCTCCGAGCGTCGCGTCGAGGCGCTCCTGGAGGGAGAGCCTGCGGCCCACTGCGTGCTGCTTCTCCGCCAGCAGGCGGAGGCAGTTCTCGACGATGATCACCGCGCCGTCGACGATGAGGCCAAAGTCGATCGCGCCCAGCGACATCAGGTTCCCACTCGTCCGGGTCTGGACCATCGCGGTCGCCGTGAGCAGCATCGAGAGCGGGATGGCGAGAGCAGTGATCAGCGCCGCACGGATGTTGCCGAGAAGCAGGAACAGCACGACGATCACCAGGATCGCGCCTTCGACGAGGTTTCTCTCGACCGTGCGGATCGTGGCATCCACGAGCGCGGTCCGGTTGAGCACCGTCTTCGCGGCGACGTCCGGCGGGAGGGTTTCGTTGACCTCGGCCATCTTCGCGTCGACGGCGTGCGCCACCGTGCGACTGTTCGCACCGATCAGCATGAGGGCAGTGCCTACGACCACCTCCTCGCCATTCTCGCTCGCGCTGCCCGTCCGGAGCTCCTGCCCGATCCCCGTCCAGGCGACATCGCTCACGTAGATCGGGTTGCCCCGCCGCTCACCGACGACGATCGCCGCGATCTGGGCCGCGCTCTCGACACGGCCCGTCGCTCGCACGAGATACGACTCGCCGTTGTGCTCGATGTAGCCGGCGCCGGTGCTGAGGTTGTTGCGCTCGAGGGCGTCGAGCACGTCCTGGAAGGTGAGGCCGAAACCGACGAGCTTCCTCGGATCGGGCTGCACGTGGTACTGCTTCACGTAGCCGCCGATCGTGTCCACGCCAGCGACGCCGGCGACGCCCTTCACCTGCGGCCGGATGATCCAGTCCTGCACGGTCCTCAGGTACGCCGCGAGCTCCACCGGCGTGCGCAGAACCTCGCCCTCCGGCGTGAGGTAGGACCCGTCCGTCTGCCAGCCGGGCTCGCCGTCCTTGCGGTCGGCGCCCTCGCCCCGGGGATGCTTGAACTCGACGGTCCACATGTAGACCTCGCCGAGCCCGGTCGAAATCGCGCCCATCCGCGGCTCGGCGCCGAGAGGCAGGCTCTCCCGCGCCTCGATCAGGCGCTCCGACACCTGCTGCCGAGCGAAGTAGATGCTGACGTCATCGGCGAAGACCGCGGTGACCTGCGAGAACCCGTTGCGCGAGAGCGAACGCGTGTAGGAGAGCCCGGGGATCCCGGCGAGCGCCGTCTCGATCGGGAACGTGACCTGCTTCTCGATCTCGACCGGCGAGAGCGAGGGCACCAGCGTGTTGATCTGGACCTGGTTGTTCGTGATGTCCGGAACCGCGTCGATCGGCAGGTTCAGGAGCGACTGCACCCCGAAGGCCGCCAGCACCATGACGGCGAAGACGACCGCCCGGCGATTGCGGATCGAGAATGCGAGGAGTCGTTCGAGCATTATATGGGCTCCCGCTCAGTGCTCGTGTTCGGCTTCCGCCTTGGCGATTTCCGCCTTGAGGAGGAAGCTGTTGGCGACGGCGATCCGCTCGCCCGCATCGAGGCCGCGCACGATCTCGACGAGCGTGTCGCCCTCCTGGCCGAGGGTGACCGGCCGGGCCTCGAAGCCCGCTTCCGTCTCGACGAAGACCGCGGGCGAGCCTTCGACCGTCTGGATCGCGCTGCGAGGCACAACGACCGCGGCCTCCCGGGCCTCGAGGACGTGGCCCGTTACGAACATGCCAGGTAGCCACGTGAGCTTCGGGTTCGGCAACACGACGCGGGCAGTCGCCGTGCGCGTCATCTGATCGACCGCCGGAGTGAGGTAGGCGATCGTGCCTTTCGTATCCGTGCCGCCACCGTGGACCTGGTGGACGATCACCTCCTGTCCGACCCGCACGCGCCCGAGATCTTTCTGATACACGCTGAGGTCCACCCAGACCGTGGAGAGGTCGGCGACGACGAAGGCGTCCTTCTCGCGATCCACGGCCTCGCCGCGCGTCAGGTGGCGAGTGAGGACGACGCCATCGATCAGCGTCTTCAGCTCGTAGGGAGCCAGGCTCTCGCTGCTCTCGATCACCGCGAGGACGTCGCCGCTCTTCACGCGGTCGCCCGCGGTCTTCCGGACCTCGTGCACGATGCCCGGGAAGCGGGGCACCATGTGCGCCAGCCGGTCGCCGTTCGGGTGGACCTCGCCGAGGAGCTCGATCCCGGAGTCGATGCGCCCGGGTGCGGATTCCTGGACCTCGATGCCGAGTGCCTCGCGCTGCTGCGCGGACACCTTTACGGCGTCGCCGTCGCCGTGCTCGTCAGCCTCCGCCTCGGCCTCGGCGTGCCCGTGTTCGTCTTCGCTCGCCGCCGCGAGCGGGGAGGCGAGCGCGATCGTCCCGGCCAGGAGCAGCGAGACGACAAAAGGGTTTAGCGTCCGTCTCGTCATCATGGAGTCATTGCCTCTCGGTGTCGTCGAGCGGTTGGAGGGGCGTCGCCGTGAGGCGCTCGATGTCGGTAGCGACGGTGTGGTAGGTGGTGAGGGTGGTGAGGAGTTCCTCTTTCGCCTCGAAGAGCGTACGCTCCGCGTCGAGCACCTCGACGTAGCGAAACAAGCCGGTTGCGTAGCCGCGCCTCGTCTCGTCGTAGACACGGGTTGCGCGAGGAATGATCCGGTCGCGCAGCGCAAGCACCTCAGCGTGAGCTGCCTCGAGCGAACGAAGCGCGCTCTCGAGCTGGCTGCGGACGCTGACCTCGGCGCTGCGCCGCTCCGCGGCGGCGCGGGCGATCCGATGCCTGGCATCGAGGATGTTCCCTTGGTTGCGGTCGAATACCGGGATGGGGACGCTCAGCTGCGCGACGAGCCCGAGATCCCCGCCATCGCCGTAGTAGCGCCCGCCGATCGAGGCCACGACGTCGGGGATCCGCTGTGCGCGCGCGAGGGCGAGGCGCGCCTCGCGCTCCTCCACCTCGGCGTTCCAGCGTGCGATCTCGGGACTCTCGGTGGTCGCGGCCAGGAGGCGGTCGAGCGGGGGAGGGTCGGGCGCGCGATCGAGGTCTCCGAGCGCACGCGAGTAGCTGGCGCTCGTGGCCCCCCAGGAGGCGGCGAGCAGCACGCGAGCCGCTTCCAGATCCTTGGCCGCCCGCACCGCCTCGAGCTGGACGCGCTCGAGGGCGACGCGCGCTCGGTCCTCCTCGATCGGCGAAACGGCGCCCGAGCGCACCGTGCTCTCGACCGAGCGGAGGCTTTCGTTGCCGAGGGATTCGAGCTCGCGGGCGAGGTCCAGGCGCTCCTGAAGCGCGAGCACGAGGAGGAACGCCTTCGTCGTGTCGGTGAGGACCGCGACGCGCCGGGCTTCGTAGTCCCACGACGCGAGCGATGTCTCCGCCTGCGCCACCCGCTTGCGGCCGGCCCGCTTTCCGCCCATCTCGACGAGCTGCGCGACGCTGATCGTGATCTGGTTCGCGTCGAAAGCATTGACAGCGCCGGACCCGCCGAAGTCCTCGACTTCGACGCCGAGCTGGGGGTTCGGGCGCAGGTTTGCCTGGAGCGCGCGGGATTCGCGTGAGCGGATCTCGAACGAGAGCGAGGCGAGCTCGGGGCTGCCGCGGAGCGCAGCGGCGAGCGCATCGCGAAGGGTCAGATCGCCCCCGGGCTCGGGGCTTTCGAGCTCGGCGTTGCTCGGATCCGCGGGAGCCGCGTAGGCGGGCAGCTCGCGCCCGAGAGGACGCGGAGACACCTCCGGCTCGGCAGCGGCGGCCGGGCCGAAACGAAGCAGCAGTGTGGCCAGCAAGGCCACGAGCGGCCGCAGGGGCCGATCGGTCGGAAGCAGACGCATGATCGATCGCCGATGAGACGGCAGGGTCGGCCGGCGGCCGCTGCCATCGCAGTCCCGGCGCGCTCGCCATCGCGGCGCACGGGGTGTTCACGGAGCTTCGCTGGTCAGAAAGATCCGGAGGCCGATCAGAGGACGAGGACGACCGAGCGCAGGAGGCGGGGCATGCGATCGCTGGCCGCGTCGGCGGAGCGATCGACGGCCCGCGGGATCGGGGCCGCGAGCGGCGGCACAATCGCGACGCTCCCAGCAGGCGATACGAGATTCGCGAGCGTCGCATCGAGAGCTTGTCGATAGGGCGGCGCGGCCGCGAGGACCGGGGTGTCCACGCACGGGGGCGCCGCGCGCAGGAGCCCCGAGGCGCCGGGGATCTCGTTCGACGGTGCGAACGCGCCTGCGGTGTGGCATCGCTCGAAAGCCACTGCATTCTCGAGAGCGACATGATCGCCTGGAGCTCGGCAGAGCACGAAGCTTCCCGCGGGCGCGGCCTCCGCGACGAAGAGGAGGGCGAGCAGCAGAGAAGCGAGCGTCGAGCGATGCAACAGGTATCGCATGGGTGACGGCGGCATTTTCGCACTCCGCAGGGACAAAGCAAGGGCGCCTATCGACCCTCGGACGATCCGGCTTGAGAAGGCTTCATGACCGCTCGATGCGCCCGAGGGGATTCCGCCGCGACGAATCGGCGTATGGAGCTGACTACCCCAACAGGGTGGGCGCGGCGGTTTATGGGCTGCCAGAGCTGCGACGCAGATAGGCATCACCTTGATCGTCGGCGCATCGCGATCGGCCGCGAGCCGGCATACCCGGCGAGAAGCCGGGTCGTCTGTTCGATGAACGCCTCCCGGTCGAGATCGTGGATGCCCCTCAGGACGAAACGGTGCGCCAAGGCCTCGGTCGTCTGCACGATCAGATGGGCACAGGTGTCGGGGTCGGCTCCGCCGGCCCCTCGAGCCCTCAGTGACGATTCGAGCGCGTGCGCAAGCGCCTCCTCGAACCGCAGCACGCACGCATGGACGCGCGGGGGATGATCTGCTTCCTCGAACAGGATGCGGTGGACCTGCTCGATGATCGGCACCTCCACCCCCACCTTGCGCGCCAGGCCGTAGGCAGACTGCGTCGTGGCAACACCCTCCGCCACCATCGACATCTCCGCAAGGATCTCCTGCA
>CAJPFO010000147.1 GCA_905339255.1 Myxococcaceae bacterium | reverse complement strand
ATCGCGGGGCTCGTGATCCTCGAGCGGCGCATCCCCGCCGGTGGGAGCTCGCTCCCCGTCGCCGACGGCGTGCTCTTCTTGTTCCTCAACGCCGTGAACGTGATCCTGATCGGCCTCCTCGTCTTCCTGATCACGCGCAACTTCGTCAAGCTCGTCTTCGAGCGCCGCGCCGGGATTCTCGGCTCGCACCTGAACGCACGCTTCGTGATCGCCTTCCTGCTCATCGCGACCGTCCCGACCGCGGTGCTCTTCGCGGTGTCGGCGTACTTCGTGACGGCGTCGATCAACACCTGGTTCAGCCTCCAGGTCGACGACGCGCTCGAGCAGAGCCGCCGGGTCGCGGCCACTTTCTACGAGGAGGCCGGCCGCGACGCACTCCATTACGGCGAACGGATCGCCGAACGGATCCGGGACGGGGACCTCCTGGCCGGCGATCGCCGTGCGGATCTGGAGCGCCTCGTGCAGGAGAAGCAGCGCGAGTACAACCTCGGCGTGGTCGAGGTCTTCGGCCGGTCGGGCGAAGAACTCGTCGCAGCGAGTAATCCCGAGATCCCGGCCTCGAACTTCTCGCGCCCGGAGAGTGATCTCGTCCGCTCCGCACTCGACGGCAAGTCGCTCTCGAGCATCTCCGAGCTCGGAGGGGCCGACGTGATCCGGGGCGCGGTCCCGATCGCCGGGCGTCACGAGGCCGGCGGGAGCGTCGGCGCCGTGGTCGTCAACACCTTCGTACCGCGTTCGCTCTCGCGTCGCGTGGCAGAAATCCGCGCGGCGCTCGACGAGTATCGTCGGCTGCAGCCGAACGCCGCGCACATCCGGACCGTCTACCTGCTCGAGCTGCTCCTGATCTTCCTCGTCGTGCTCGTCCTCGCCACCTGGTGGGGCCTGCGAATGGCGAAGGGGGTGACGGGACCGATCCGATCGCTCGTCGAAGGCACGGCCGAGGTGGCGCGCGGAAACCTGGACGTCGTGGTCGAGGCGACCTCGGAGGACGAGATCGGGTTCCTGGTCCGCTCGTTCAACCAGATGACGAAGGACCTTCGCGAGGCGCGCGGCGGACTCGAGCGTTCGAACGCCGAGATCGAGCAGCGACGCCGCTACATGGAGGTCGTGCTGCGCAACATCGGGGCCGGAGTGGTCTCGGTGGACGCCGACTCGAGGATCAGCACGATCAACCCGGCGGCGCAGCGCCTGCTCGGGGTCCCCCCCGGCGTCGGGCTCGCGGGACGCAAGATCGAGGAAGTGCTGACGCGGCCCGAGCATCTCGAGGTCGTTCGAGACCTCGCCTCGCAGCTCCGGCCGGGGGTCCGCGAGAGCATCCGACGAGAAGTCCAGCTTCCCTCCGGCGACGAGGTGCTGACGCTGCTCGTGAGCCTCACGCTCTTGCAGGACGAGGACGGCCGTCGGCTCGGAATGGTGCTCGTGTTCGACGACCATTCGCAGCTCGTTCGCGCGCAGCGGATGGCCGCCTGGCGCGAGGTGGCGAGACGCATCGCGCACGAGATCAAGAATCCGCTCACGCCGATCCAGCTTTCCGCCCAGCGAATCCGCCGCCGCTTCCGCGATCGGCTTCCGGACGGGGGCGAGGATGCCCGGGTCTTCGACGAATGCGTCGACGCCATCTCGACGCAGGTCGAGAGCCTGAAGCTCCTCGTGAACGAGTTCTCGAATTTCGCCCGGCTGCCGAGCGCGGCGCCGGTGCCGGACGATCTGAACCGCCTCGTGACCGACGTCGCGACGAGCTACGCGGACACCGACGGCGTCACGCTCGAAACCGACCTCGACGCGACACTCCCTGCCGTCGAGCTCGACCGGGAGCAGTTGCGCCGCGCGCTCTCGAACCTGATCGAGAATGCCGTCGCGGCGATTCGCGAGGGAGGCGCAGGGGAGGGCCGTCCGGGCGAGGGGATGATCCTGCTCCGCACCGTCCACGACGAGCTCCTCGGGACCGCGCGCCTCGAAGTCGCAGACGACGGCCCGGGGATCCGCCCCGAGGATCGGCGCCGGATCTTCGAGCCGTACTTCTCGACCCGCAAGGGGGGGACCGGGCTCGGGCTCGCGATCGTGTCGCGCATCGTGGCCGACCATCACGGCTACATTCGGGTGCACGACGACCGGCCGCGAGGAACGCGTTTCGTGATCGAGCTGCCGGTTCGGGGGGTGTAGTGCGGTGGCCGATCGCATCCTGATCGTGGACGACGAGGAGAGCATCCGCCGATCGCTCGCGGGGCTGCTCGCGGACGAGGGCTACGAGACCGTGACGGCGCGCGACGGCGATCTCGGGCTCGCCGCCGTTCGCTCCGATTCTCCGCCCTCGCTCGTGCTGCTCGACATCGCGATGCCCGGGCGCGATGGCCTCGAGGTCCTCGAGGAGATGCACGGTCTGCTCCCGGACCTCCCGGTGGTCGTGATGAGCGGCCACGGAACGATCGAGACGGCCGTTCGCGCGACGAAGCTCGGGGCGTACGACTTCATCGAGAAGCCGCTCTCGGTCGACAAGCTCCTGCTCACCATCCAGCACGCACTCGCGCTCGCGGGGCTCGCGCGCGAGAACAGGGAGCTGCGCGCGGAGGCGCTCCGAGCGCACGAGATCCTGGGAGGCACGGAGGTGATCCGCAAGCTGAAGGAGCAGATCGCGATCGCAGCTCCGACCAACGGCTGGGTGCTGATCACGGGAGAGAATGGCACGGGGAAGGAGCTCGTCGCGAGGCAGATCCACCTGCAGAGCCGCCGAGCGGAGAGGCCCTTCGTCGAAGTGAACTGCGCCGCGATCCCCGAGGAGCTGATCGAATCGGAGCTCTTCGGGCACGAAAAGGGCGCGTTCACGGGTGCGATCGCGCAAAAGCGCGGGAAGTTCGAGTTGGCGCACGGGGGGACGATCTTCCTCGACGAGATCGCCGACATGAGTCTGAAGACCCAGGCGAAGATCCTGCGCATCCTGCAGGAGCACAAGTTCGAGCGCGTCGGCGGAACCGACACGATGGAAGTCGACGTTCGGGTGATCGCAGCGACGAACAAGTCGCTCGAGAAGGAGATCGCAGCCGGACGCTTCCGCGAGGATCTCTATTACCGGCTCGCGGTGATCCCCTTCCACGTCGCGCCGCTTCGCGAACGGCCCGAGGACATCCCGATCCTCGCGAACGCATTCGTTCGCGAGTTTTGTGCCGAGGCGGGAACGAAGGAGAAGACGATCCAGCCGCGTGCGATGGCGCAACTGCAGGCGTACGCATGGCCCGGCAACGTCCGCGAGCTTCGCAACCTGGTCGAGCGCCTGGTGCTGATGACGACCGGGCCGCGGATCGCGAGCGACGACCTGCCGGAGACCATCCGGGCGGGCAGCGAGTCCGGACGAGGCGCAGCCGAGAGCGGAAGCCTGGAGCGCGCCCGCCGGGCGTTCGAGCGCGAATACCTGCTCGCGAGGCTCCGAGAGCACGGTTGGAACATCTCGCGGACCGCCGAAGCGATCGGGATCGCCCGCGAGAGCCTTTCGCGCAAGGTGCGGAGCCACAAGATCGAGATGCAGCGTGAGTGAGCGGGACGCTCTCGACGTGCGGGATGCGCTCTTCCGGGACGTCCCTGCCATCGCCGCGCTCGCCGCCGACACGCTCTTCGAGGCCTGGAGCGAGGCATCGTACGCCGCGCTGCTCGATGCTCCGGGCGCGCGCGTCCTCGTCGCCGATGCCGGTGCGGCGCTCGTCGGATTCATCGTCGCGCAGCGCATCGAGGATGAACTCCACGTCCACACGCTCGTCGTCGATCGCGCCGCACGCCGGCGCGGTGTCGGACGCAAACTGCTCGGGGCCTCCTTCGGCGAGCGGCCGCCGCGTCGCGTCTTTCTCGAGGTCCGCCGCTCGAACGGGGCCGCTCGAGCTTTCTACGCGTCGCTCGGCTTCGAGGAGGTGGGGGTTCGCTCCCGCTACTACGCCGACGGAGAGGACGCGCTACTTCTCACGCGCGATCGGCCGGAGGGGCCGCGAGTGGAGGGAGTGGGGCTTTGATCCGTGCGCCGTTGCGCGCCGATGCCTCGGTGCTCGAGAACGAAGCCATGGGGGCTGCGAACCGCAGGCTGCGGTTGCTCGTCCCGGGCTTCGAAGGGTTCGAGCCGGGCCAGTTCGCGATGCTCTCGCCCGGCGCGGTGGGAGGCGCGCTCCGTTTCGATCCGCTGCTGCCGCGACCGATGGCCATCTACCGGGCCTCGAGCGGCAGCGCCGGCGCCGAGGTCGAGATTCTCTACAAGGTGAGCGGACGCGGCACCGCGCTCCTCGCGCAAGCGCGTCCCGGCGAGCAGATCCGCTTCGTGGGGCCGCTCGGGAGGCCCTTTCCCGACCTCCGCAGCGACCGCGTGGCGCTCCTCGTCGGGGGAGGAACCGGAGTGGCGTCGCTCTACGAGCTGGCGGTGCGCGGTGCGCGCCTTCGCGCGGGGGCCGTCCGCGTCCTGCTCGGGGCGAAGAGCGCGCGGGACCTCATGGGGCACGCCGACTTCTCTTCGCTCGCCGTCGCCGTCGACGTCTCGACGGAGGACGGAAGCCTCGGCGAGAGGGGCCTCGTCACCGAACCGCTCGCGCGCTGGCTCGCGGACGAGCCGGCGAGCGACGTCTACGCCTGCGGGCCCACCGCGATGATGCGGGCGGCGGCAGCGCTCGCCTTGCGCTTCGGGCGGCGCTGCTTCGTCTCGCTCGAGAACCCGATGGCCTGCGGCTTCGGGGTCTGTCTCGGCTGCGCCGCTCCGCGACGCGACGGCGGTTTCGCGCTCGTCTGCCGGGACGGCCCGGTGTTCGACGCGACGATCGTCGACTGGGAGCGGCTCGCTTGAGCGTCGACACGAGCGTCGACCTCGGAGGCCTCCGGCTTCGCAACCCGGTCCTCACCGCATCGGGGACCTTCGGCTACGGGGCGGAGTTCGCACCCTTTCTCGACCTGCGGCGGCTCGGCGGGATCGTTTCGAAGAGCCTCACGCTCGAGCCTCGCAGCGGGAACCTGCCGCATCGGATCGCCGAAGCCCACGCAGGGATGCTCAATGCGATCGGCCTCGAGAACGTCGGCGTCGACGCCTTCATTCGCGAGAAGATCCCGGCGCTCGCCGCCGAGGTCGTGATCGTCGCGAGCGTCTTCGGTCGAGAGATCGACGAGTACGCGCAGGCATGCGAGCGGCTCTCCGAATCCCCGCGCGTGGCGGGGCTCGAGGTGAATGCCTCCTGCCCCCACGTGAGGAGCGGCGGGATCGAGTTCGGGCAGAACCCGCAGTTGCTCGCCTCACTCGTTCGGGCGGTGCGGCGGGCGAGCGCCAAGCCGCTCCTCGTAAAGCTCTCCCCGAACGTCACGAGCATCGCCGAGATGGCGAAGGTCTGCGAAGCCGAAGGCGCCGACGCGATCTCGTTGATCAACACGCTGCAGGCGCTCGACGTCGATCTCGAGACCCGCCGGCCGAAGCTTCGCAACGGCCTCGGTGGCCTCTCGGGACCGGCGATCCTGCCGGTCGCGCTCCGGATGGTCTGGCAGGCGTCGCGCGCCGTTTCGATCCCGGTCTGCGGGATCGGCGGCATCATGACGGCCGAGGACGCGGTGAAGTTCCTCGTCTGCGGGGCGACGGCGGTACAGGTCGGGACCGCGAGCTACTTGAACCCGGCCGCCGCCGGCGAGATCGCCGACGGGATGGTCGATTGGGCGTCCCGTCGCGGCGTCTCGCGCCTTGCCGACCTGATCGGAACCCTGCAGCCCTGGAGCTGATCCCCGCAGGGGCGAGACGGCGTCTGAGCTTGCCATCCCCGCGAGATTCGGATAGTTTGCGACCGTCTTACGCAGGTAGGACCGGTTCGCTGCTCCGTCCGGGCGGGGCCCGAGAGGGTTCGCCAGAGCGGGGCGCGCGAGGAGAAGCGGACGCGTCGTCCGCTTTTTTGTTTTCGGGATCAGTTTTCGTCACGAAACGGGTCGGAGAGGCCTCGAGGCAGATCGCAGGCGGAGCGAGGTGTATTCGGACATCCCGGCAGAGCTCGGGGCGTTGGTCGAGCCGGTGGTCGTCGATCACGGGCTCGAGCTGGTCGATCTGGAACTCCTGAAGGGGCGGGGGCCCTGGGTGCTCAGAGTCATCGTGGACACGACGGAAGGCGATGGGCGCGTCTCGATCGAGCGCTGCGCCGCCCTTTCGCGTGAGATCGGGTCGCTGCTCGATGCCACGGATTCGATCCCGAACCGCTACCAGCTCGAGGTCTCGTCGCCGGGGCTCGATCGACGGCTCGCCCGGGAGAAGGACTTCAGCGCGGCCTGCGGGCAGGAGGTCTCGATCGAGACGCGCCGGCCGCTCGGGGGCCGTCGGCGCTTCCGAGGCCTGCTGCGATCGTTCGAAGCGGGTGTGGCGCGAATCGTCGTCGACAAGACCGAGTTCGAGATCCCGTTCGGGGAGATCGGCCGGGCCAATCTCATCTACCACTTCAGCCGCGACGATTTCGCCAGGCCGGCAAGGGCCTGACGGGTCGGGCCAGCGCGTCGCGCGGAGAAGCGAGCATGCTGCAGGGACTGAAGCGAGAGATCGACCAGATCTCAAAGGACAAGGGCATCGAGAAGCGCGTCGTGATCGGCGCGCTCGAAGAGGCCATGAAGCAGGCGGCGCATCGCAAGTACGGGCTCGAGAAGGAGATCGAGGCCCGCTACAACGAGGAGACCGGCGAGATCGAGGTCTTCGACTTCCGTGAGGTCGTCGACGACGTCACCGATGATTCCGCGCAGGTTTCACTCGAGGTGGCTCGGCGCGACTACGATCCCGCGGCCGAGGTCGGCGACCAGATCGGCGTCAAGGTCGATACGACGGGCTTCGGCCGGATCCTCGCCCAGACGGCGA
>CAJPFO010000146.1 GCA_905339255.1 Myxococcaceae bacterium | reverse complement strand
GCGAGCGTGACCGCGTCGTGCCAGGCGCACCCCAAGCGCTCGAGCCTGCTCGTCCGCCGCCGGGGAGTCCCTCACTCGCCTCTTCGGCCGGGCCACCGAGCGACACCAAGGCACGAGGGAGCGCGGGGAGCGAAGGTTCCGATCGCTGCAGCCCGTCAGCGCTCGCGAGTCCGGCGGAGGCCCCACCGACCCGTACGCCCCGAAGGCCCGAGGAACCCTCGCCGGCGCCCGGCGAGCCGGCCCTCCGCCCCCGGCGGCTGGCCTGGGCCGAGCTCCTGCGGCGGGTCTTCGCGGTCGACGTGCTCGAGTGCCCACGCTGCGGCGGACGGATGCGACTGCTCGCGGCGATCCAGCCGCCCCACGTGACTCAGGCGATCCTCGATTGCCTCGAGCTGCCCAGCCGCGCTCCACCCACGGCCCCAGCCGTGCCCGATGCCGAGGAGTGGGCCTCGGACTTCGACGCGGCGCTCTGACGCCAGGAGTTCGGCTCCCACCGGATGCACCCTGCGGCACTTGTGGGAGACGTGCGCTCGGGGTTCGGGAAAAGCTGGCGCCGGGCGGCCGAGCGGGCGGCCGCGGCCGCTTGAATCCCCCGCCTACGGTCGCTCGAGGCTGAGATCCCACGGGGATTGGTCATAACGGGAGTTCCCGGACCTCGACACGACATGAAGGACCCCCTTGGAGTTCCTATCCGCCTGGAGACGCTCGCGCGCAAGCGCTACGACGCCGTGGTGAGCGACATCCAGCTGCCCGACGTGAACGGCGAGGCGCTGTTCGTGGAGGCGCATGCCGCGGGCGATGGCCTGCCGCCGTGGATCTTCATCACCGGCTACGGCGCCATCGACGGCGCGGTGCGCATGCTCAAGCTCGGCGCCGAGGACTACCTCACCAAGCCGCTCGACATCCGGGCGCTGCTCGACAAGCTGCGGGCGGTCTGCACGCGCGGCCGGCCGGCCGCCGCCGGGGAGCCGACGCTCGGCGTCTCCAGCGCGATGCGCGCCATCGAGGCCATGCTGCCGAAGATTGCCAACAGCGCCGGCACCGTGCTGATTACCGGCGAATCCGGGGTCGGCAAGGAGGAGGTGGCGCGCGCCTTGCACCGCGCGCGGGACGCCGAGGGCACGCGTCCGTTCGTCGCGGTGAACTGCGGCGCGCTGACGGAAACCCTGCTGGAGGCCGAGCTGTTCGGCCACGTCAAGGGCTCGTTCACCGGCGCCGCGCGCGACCGCAAGGGCGTCTTCGAGCAGGCCCACGGCGGCACGCTGTTCCTCGACGAGATCGGCGACATGTCGCCGGCCATGCAGGTGAAGCTGCTGCGCGCCATCCAGGAGCGGCAGATCGTGCGCGTCGGCGGCGACATGCCGATCCCGGTGGATATCCGGCTGGTTTGCGCCACCCACCACGACCTGAAGAAAATGGTGGAAGCGGGCGAGTTCCGCGAAGACCTCTACTATCGCATCCACGTCATCCACCTGCACATCCCGCCGCTGCGCGAGCGCAAGGAGGACATCCTCTGGCTGACCGACCGCCTGCTGGCGCGCTGCGCGACCGAAAGCGGCGGCGTCGTGCGCCGCCTGCATCGCAATGCCGAGAAGCCGATGCTCGACTACCCCTGGCCGGGCAACATCCGCCAGCTCAAGCACGTGCTGGAACGCGCCTGCATTTTGTCGACCCAGCCGGTACTGACGCCCGAGCTGCTGTTCGGCGAACTGCCGGTCCCTCTGGACGATGAGGTGGCCGAGTCGCTGTCCGACCACTTGCACGCCTGCGAGCGGCGCTACATCGAGAGCGCGCTGCGCGCCAATCGCTGGCGCATGGCGGAAACCGCCGCCGCCCTCGGCATCAGCCGCAAGAATTTGTGGGAGAAAATGAAGAAGCTGGGTATCGCGGGGGAGGAGGGCTGAAGCTGGGGGCATTGCCTTGCGGCTAATATTTCGATTATTATGGAAACATGGAACTGAAACAGACTGTCCTTTGTCTCGCTGCGCTGGCCCAGGAAACCCGCCTGGCGGTCTTTCGCCTGCTCGTCGAGGCCGGGCCGGAAGGATTGTGCGCCGGCGACATCGGCGCGCGGCTGGGTGTTCCCGCGGCGACGCTGTCGTTCCATCTGGCGCAGCTGGCCAACGCCGGCCTGGTCGACGCCCGCCAGCAGAGCCGCTTCATCTTCTATTCCGCCAACTTCGAGGCCATGAACGGCATCGTCGGTTTCCTTACCGAGAATTGCTGCGGCGGCAAACCGTGCCTGCCGACGAAATCGAAGCGCAAGAAATTCCTCGCCGCCTGAAGCGATCATGACGCAACGCACATTCAACATTCTCGTCCTTTGCACCGGCAACTCCGCCCGCAGCATCCTCGGCGAGGCGCTTTTCAACAACCTCGGCAAGGGACGCGTGCGTGCCTATTCCGCCGGCTCGAAACCGGCCGGTCGCGTGAACCCGGTGGCGCTGGAAACGCTGGAGAAGAACGGCATCGCCATGGCGGATGCACGCAGCAAGTCCTGGGACGAGTTTACTGTCTCCGGGGGACTCACTTTCGATTTCATCTTCACCGTCTGCGACAACGCGGCGAACGAGGCCTGTCCGGTGTGGCCGGGCCACCCGGCCACGGCGCACTGGGGCATTCCCGACCCGGCCCACGTCGAGCCGCTCGAGGCGCGCCGCGCCGCCTTCGAGTCGGCCTATCGGCAACTCAAGCGGCGCGTCGAGGCCTTTCTCGCCCTGCCGCTTGAGACGATGACTGCGGCGGAGGCAAAGGCCGCCGCGCAACGGATTCACAGGGAGGCAGGACAATGAGCGCGCAATGCGAAGTCACCGCCAAGGTCGCCGCCGGTGCGCCGCTATCGACCTTCGAGCGCTATCTGACCGTTTGGGTGTTTCTCTGCATTGTCGCCGGCATCGCGCTGGGCCAGTTTTTCCCCGCGCCATTCCAGGCGCTCGGGAAAATGGAAATCGCCCAGGTCAACATCCCGGTCGGCCTGTTGATCTGGGTGATGATCATCCCGATGCTGATCAAGGTCGATTTCGGTGCGCTTGCCGAGGTGAAAAGCCACGTCAAGGGCATCGGCGTCACGCTGGCCATCAACTGGCTGGTCAAGCCGTTCTCGATGGCCTTCCTCGGCTGGCTGTTCATCCGGCAGATTTTTGCCCCGTATCTGCCGGCGGATCAAATCGACAGCTACATCGCCGGCCTGATCCTGCTCGCCGCCGCGCCCTGCACGGCGATGGTGTTCGTCTGGAGCCGGCTGACCAACGGCGACCCGCTGTTCACACTCTCGCAGGTGGCGCTCAACGACACGATCATGGTGTTCGCCTTTGCCCCCATCGTCGGCCTGCTGCTCGGCATCTCGGCGATCACCGTGCCGTGGGACACGCTGCTGACCTCGGTCGTGCTCTACATCGTCATCCCGCTGGCGCTGGCGCAGCTCTGGCGCAGGGCGCTGCTGAAGAAGGGGCAGGCGCATTTCGACACCATCATGGCGAAAATCGGCCCGTGGTCGATCACCGCGCTCTTGGCCACGCTGGTACTGCTGTTCGCCTTCCAGGGCCGGGCCATCATCGAGCAGCCGCTGATCATCGCGTTATTGGCGGTACCGATCCTGATCCAGGTCTTCTTCAACTCCAGCCTCGCCTACTGGCTCAACCGGCAAGTCGGCGAGAAGCACAGCGTCGCCTGTCCCTCGGCGCTGATCGGCGCTTCCAACTTCTTCGAACTGGCGGTGGCCGCCGCCATCAGCCTGTTCGGCTTCGAGTCGGGCGCCGCGCTCGCCACCGTGGTCGGCGTGCTGATCGAGGTGCCGGTGATGCTGCTCGTCGTCAAGGTGGTGAATGCCAGCAAGCCTTGGTATGAACGAAAGGAATCGACATGAGCAACAGCGCGCCGCTGCATCCCTCCATCATCGCCATGGTTTCGCTCGCCGCGAACATCGCCGCCAACCATCCGAAGAAGGGCCTGTGCCAGATCGAACGCCTGCGCGGCTACGGCGTCACCGATGGGCAGATCGACATGGTGGTCGACATCGCGCGCCACCTGCGCGACGAGGCAGGCCAGATGCTCGACGCCCAGTTCAACGAGGAAGCGAACCTCGCAGTCCCGCCGGCGCCGTCCGCTGGCGCGCCCGAACCCGCCAAGGCCGCCTGCTGCACGCCGACGGTCAAGGGCAATGCCTGCTGCTGAAAGTCCGATGCATTGCATCGCCGACGCCTGGGAAAGGCATGAAACCGAGCTGCGCGGCTTCCTGCGCCGCCGCGCGCGCAGCGACGCCGAGGCTGAGGATCTGCTGCAGGAGGTCTTCCTGCGGGCGCTGCGCCAGAAGAACGGCCTGTGCGGCATCGACAACCCGCGCGCCTGGCTTGAATCCCCCGCCTACGGTCGCTCGAGGCTGAGATCCCACGGGGATTGGTCATAACGGGAGTTCCCGGACCTCGACACGACATGAAGGACCCCCTTGGAGTTCCTATCCGCCTTCGTGCCGGATGCGCAGCGCGCCGTCGGCGAGATGGCGCGCGTGCTGGTGCCGGGCGGCCGTGTTGTTCTCGGCGAGTTGGGTCGCTTCAGCGTGTGGGCCGCGGAGCGGCGCGTCCGAGGTTGGCTCGGCGCGAGCACGTGGCGCCGCGCACAGTTCTGGTCCCGTAGCGAGCTCGCAGCTCTCGCGCGGGGCGCCGGGCTTCACGCCGCGAACGTACGCGGCTCCGTCTTCTTTCCGCCGAGCGGTGTTGCCGCCCGGCTCGTGGCTCCCGTCGAGCCGCTCCTCACCCGTCTCCATGCACCGGGCGCCGCGTTCCTCGCGCTCGCCGCGGACAAGCCAGAGTCTCGACCATGACGAACGATCCCATCTACCTCGACCACAACGCGACGACGCCGCTCCTGCCCGAGGTCGTCGACGCAATGCTGCCGTACCTGCGCGAGCACTTCGGCAACCCCTCGAGCGGGCACGTGTACGGCTCGCGCGCCCGCGCAGGGGTCGCCCACGCACGCGAGCAGGTCGCGGCGCTCCTCGGCTGTGACGCCGACGAGATCGTGTTCACGTCGGGCGGCACGGAGGCGAACAACCTCGCCATCCGTGGTGCGACGGAGGCGCTCGAGCGGAAGAGCCACGTCGTCACGACCGTCATCGAGCATCCTGCGACTGCGCGCCCGTGCGCGTGGCTCGAGAAGCACGAACGCAGCGTCACTCGCATCAGCGTCGACGCTGATGGTCGAGCACGCGTGGACGCTGCTCGTGAAGCCATCGACGGGGACACGGCGCTCGTCACGGTCATGCACTCGAACAACGAGACCGGCGTGCTGCAGCCCGTCGAAGAGCTCGCCCGGCTCGCACACGCTGCCGGCGCGCTCATTCACACCGACGCTGCACAGTCCCTCGGCAAGGTTCCGGTCCATGTCCGCCAGCTCGACGTCGACCTGCTCTCGATCGCTGGCCACAAGCTCTACGCACCGAAGGGTGTGGGCGCGCTCTACGTGAAGCGTGGCACGCCGCTCGTCCCATTCGCGCTTGGCGCGAGCCACGAGCGCGGCCTGCGACCGGGCACCGAGAACGTCGCCTCGATCGTAGGGCTCGGCGCTGCATGCGAAGCGGTCGGGCGGGACCTCGACTTGATGGCGGCTCGAATGCAGCGGCTACGAGACGTCTTCTGGGAGCAACTGGCGAGCGGCGTTCCGGGCCTCGCCCTCAACGGGCACCACGAGCTGCGCCTGCCGAACACGCTCAACGTGCGCTTTCCACGCGCCTCAGGCAGCGCCGTCCTCGATGGCGCACCGGAGATCGCGGCGTCGACTGGCTCTGCCTGCCACGAGGGACACGAGAGCGCGTCGGCGGTCATCCTGGCGATGGGCGTGGGGCCCGACGAAGCGCTCGGGTCGGTGCGCCTCACGCTCGGTCGAGGCACGAGCGAGGACGACGTCGTGCGCGCCGCCGAGGCGCTGGTGCGAGCCTGGCGGCGGCTGCGCGCCGAATAACCGCTTCCATGTAGATGCGGCTATTCGTCGGCACCCGCGAACGTACCTTCGACGTAGCCAATCGGGATGAGCCCGCGCAGCGTCTCGGTCCGTGTCACACGGACGCCCGCGTCTTCGACCGCCTGCTGCAACGACTTCGCGGTGAAGCGCCGGTGCCCAGGGAAGCCGGTCACCGCGAGCGCCCGCGAGACGAGCCACGAGAGCGCCGTCTCGTCGTGGCAGTAGGTCGGAACGATGACGCGGCCGCCCGGCTTGAGCACGCGCCGAAGCGCCGCCAGAGCCCCCGGCAGGTCCGGGACGAGGTGAAGGACGTTCGCTGCGACGACCGCGTCGAACGTCTCTTCGTCGAACCGGAGTGCGTAGAGGTCGGCCTGCTCGCACCGTACGTTCGTCACGCCGGCATCTCGCACGCGCCGCTCAAGCGCGGCCACCATCGCCGCCGAGTAGTCGGTGGCGATGACCTCTGCTGCGCCCGAGGCGAGCGCGGGTGTAACGAGCCCGGTGCCGGCCGCAACCTCGAGCACGCGCCCGAGGCCGCGTGTCGCTTCCCCGGCCAGCTCGACCATTCTGGGGATCGGCCGTCCGAGGAGCGCCATCGAGCGATCGTAGTTCTTCGCGTGCTTGTCCCAGTAGCTGCGGTCGCCGTCGCTCATGCCGTTCCCTCGCGAAGTCATGCCGGCGCTCCTGCGCTCGGCGCACGCAGCAGCCTGAGCCCGCTGCCGATGACGATAAACTCGCTGATCTCATGAACGAGGACCGCCACCGGAAGGCTGAACACGCCCGCCACCGCGCCGACTGCGAGCGTGCCGATCACAATGATGGAGAGCACGAGGTTCTGCCGAACGACCTGCTGGGTGCGCTGAGCAAGCGCGAGCGCGAAGGCGAGGCGACGGAGGTCATCCCCCATCAACGCGACATCTGCCGTCTCGAGGGCTACGTCCGTGCCAGCTGCGCCCATGGCTACTCCGACGGTCGCCTGCGCGAGCGCAGGAGCGTCGTTCACTCCATCGCCGACCATCGCGATCGGTCCCTTGGCAGCGAGGGCGCGGATCTCCGCGAGCTTGTCTTCCGGCTTCATCGCGCCGTGGAAGCGCTTGATGCCGAGCGTCGACGCCACACGTTCGACAGCGAGTCTCTGGTCGCCCGAGAGTACGATGAGGTCCACCCCACGCGCGTACAGCAGACGAACGGCTTCGGAGGCGTCGTCGCGCACGGCATCCTGCACGGCGACCACACACCAGATGCGCGAGGACGTCCCAGCGACGATGACCGTCTTGCCGGCCTCCTCGAGGCGCCGAACCTCTGCCGTCGCCTCATCGGCGTTCGCAGCGGTGCCTTTGAATAGGCCGAGTTGACCGACCAGGACTTCCACTCCATCGAGGGTCGCGAGGACGCCCGCGCCTGGCAACGCACGCACGTCGGCGGCCTCAGCGATGGCCACGCCGAGGGCACGAGCGTGCGCCACGATGGCTCGTGCGACGGGATGCTCACTGCGCGACTCGATGCTCGCGAGGCGAGACAGCATTTCGCTCTCGGCGTGAGGACTCGCGTCCAGCCGAACGATGTCGGTCACGACAGGCTCGCCGCGCGTCAGAGTGCCGGTCTTGTCGAGCGCGATGATCCGGATCGTGGCGAGGCGCTCAAGGATGACACCGCCCTTGATGAGGACGCCGTTGCGAGCACCTGTCCCGAGCGCCGCGACGAGCGTGATCGGCACCGAGATGACGAGCGCACACGGCGCAGCCGCCACGATGAAGACGACCGCGCGATGCATCGCAAGAGACCACGACAAGCCGAACGCGAACACCAGCACCGCCGCGATGAGCACGCCACCGGCGAGGACGGCCGGGCTGTAGCGCGCGCCGAAGCGTTCGATGAAGCGCTGCTGCTCACCCTTCTTCTCCTGCGCTTCCTCCACGAGGTGGATGATCTTCGCGACAGTGTTCTCCTGGTACGTCTTCGTGGCGCGCACCTGGATCACGCCGTCGGCGTTGATCGTTCCCGCGAACACCTCGTCGCCCGCGGCCTTCTTCACGGGGACGCTCTCGCCCGTGACCGGTGCCTGGTTGATCGACGTCTCTCCTCGCACCACCGCGCCGTCGGTGGCGACGGACTCGCCGGGACGCACGATGAAGACCTCTCCCACGGCGAGGCTCTCCACGGGGACCTCGACGTCGACACCATCGCGACGCACGAGCGCCACCTTCGGAACGAGCTTCATCAACGCGCGCACCGCGGCCCGCGTCTTCTGCTCCGTGAATCCCTCCGCGGCCTCGCTGATCGAGTACAGGAAGACCAACATCGCCGCCTCGAGCGGCTCGCCGAGCGCAGCCGCGCCGAGGGCCGCCGTGGACATCAGCACCTCGATCCCGACGACCCGCTTTCTCCAGAGCTTCTCGAGTCCCTCGCGCGCAAAGAAGTACCCGCCGACGAGGATCGCGAGCCCCAATGCCACAAGGCTGGGCCAGCCGACAGTCAGGGTCCGAGAGAGACCCCAGCCGATCGCGAGGAGCACGCCTGACGCGGCGGATGCGAGAACCTTCGGGCTCCACAGGCGCGGCGCTTCGCGCTCGGCCTCACGGGCCACGGGGAACCCGAGCGAGGTCAGCGCCCCCTCAAGCGCCTCGCGTGAGGTCTTCGCGGGCTCGAACATCAAGGCCACCTTGCCGGCCTTCGGGAACGTCCGAACCTCGACGACGCCTTCGTGACCCCGGAGGCCCGCCTCGATCTTCGCCGCCTCGTTCTCGCAGTCGAGGTGCTGCACACGCACCTCGAGTTTTGTCGTTCCACCGCTCATGACTGACCTTCCTGTGGCGTATCCACCGCCTCGACGGAGCCCCGTATGTGTCCAGTCCGAGGGTGCTTTCGGCCTCCGAACCAGCTGTAGACCGCCGGCAGCACGAAGAGCGTGAGCAGCGTGGACGACAGGATGCCGCCGATGACGACCGTCGCGAGCGGGCGTTGAACCTCAGCGCCCGAGCCATGGGAGAGCGCCATCGGCACGAACCCCAGCGCTGCGACGAGCGCCGTCATGAGGACCGGACGCAGTCGCTCTACGGCGGCGCGCTTCACGGCCTCGGTAGCGGTCGCGCCCTCCTCCTCGTGTTGGCGCGCGGTGGACACCAACACAAGGCCGTTCAGCACGGCGACGCCGAAGAGCGCGATGAAGCCGACGCCCGCCGAGATAGAGAGGGGCATGCCTCGGAGCACCAGCGCTGCGATGCCGCCGGTCACGGCGAACGGCACGTTCAAGAAGATGATGGCTGCGGGCCTGGCGGCGCCGAAGCTCGTGTACAGCAGCACGAAGATGAGCAACAGGGCGAGCGGGATGACCAGCGTCAGGCGCTCCGTCGCGGCCTGGAGGTGCTCGAACTGCCCGCCCCATTCGAGGCGGTACCGAGGCGGGAGTGGAACCGCCCGATCGACCCTGCGCTGTGCATCTGCGACGAACGACGCGATGTCGCGGCCGCGCACGTTCACCTGAACAGTGACGCGTCGTTCGAGGTCCTCGCGACCGACCTGTGCCGGCCCTGTCTCCTCCTCGAGGTCGGCGACCTGCGAGAGCGGCACGGTCTGTCCGGCGCTCGCCGCGACGGGGAGCGACTCGAGCAATGAGAGGTCGCGGCGCGTCGCCGGATCGAAGCGGACCTCCACTGCATACCGGAGGCTTCCCTCGTAGACCTGCGTGACCTGAATCCCGCCGAGCGCGGCGACCGCGTCGAGGACGTCTTGTACGCGCACCCCATAGCGAGCCGCGGCCTGTCGGTCGACGTGAACACGAAGCATCGGGAGGCCACTGATCTGCTCGGCTCGGACGTCTTGTGCACCGGGCACTTCTCGAAGGACGCGCACCAGTGCCTCCGAGCGCTCACGATGTACCTCGAGATCCTCACCGTAGAGCTTCAGCGCGATGTCGGCGCGCGAGCCCGCGATGAGCTCGTTCATCCGCATCTTGATGGGCTGGGAGAAGCCGAAGACGATGCCTGGAACGTGCTCGCGAAGCGACTCCTCCATCGCCTCGACGAGCTCCTCTCTCGTGCCGTATCGCCAGGTGTCACGCGGCTTGAGCGCTACGAGGACGTCGGTCATCTCGACGCCCATCGGGTCCATGGCGATCTCGGAGCGCCCGGTCTTGCAGACCACGGTCTCAACCTCCGGAAACTCGCGCAGGGCTCGCTCGAGCGCCGTCGTTTGCCGTGTGGCTTCGGTGAGGCTCGTGCTCGGGAGTCGATAGACCTCAAGCGCGATGGCACCCTCGTCGAGCTCGGGAATGAACTCGGCGCCGCGCGTCGCCGCGACGCCAATCGCGCCGGCGAGCAGCCCGACCGCGACGCTGACGGTCGCGACGCGGTGACGCAGGACCACGTCGAGCGCGCGAGCCAACCGATTGCGAAGCGCCGTGATCACTCGCCCCTCCGACTCCTTCGGATGGAGCGGCAGCATCAGCGAGGCGAGGACCGGCGCCAGCGTGATGGACAGGACGAACGCGGCGGCAAGCGCGAAGACGACTGTGAGCGCCATCGGCCGGAACATCTTCCCCTCGATGCCCTCAAGCGTGAGGATCGGGAGGTAGACGATCGCGATGATGAGCTCTCCGAAGGCCGTGGCGGTTCGCACCTCGAGCGAAGAACTCAAGACCAGCTCGTCGCGCTCCGCGGGCGTCAGCGCGCGACCCAAGGCATGGGAGCGCTCACTCATGCGCCGCACGGCGTTCTCGACGATGATGACGGCGCCGTCCACGAGCAGACCGAAGTCGATGGCCCCGAGGGACATCAGATTCCCGGACAGCCCCGCTGCGCGCATCCCGAGAAAGGCGACCAGCATCGAGAGCGGAATCAGACTCGCCACCACCAGGCCCGCTCTCAGGTTCCGCAAGAACAGAAAGAGGACGACGATCACGAGGAGGCCGCCCTCGGCGAGATTCCTGGCGACGGTGGTGATCGTGCTCCGAATCAGCTCGGTACGGTCGTAGAAGGGGGCGATGGTGACGCCTTCGGGCAGCGTCGGCTGGATCTGCGCGACGCGCGTCCGCACGCGATCGACGACCGCGCGCGAGTTCTCTCCGAGCATCATCATCACGACGCCCGCGACGATCTCGCCGTTGCCGTCTCGCGTGACTGCGCCGTGGCGAACCGCCGGTGCGAACGCGACGCGGCCGAGGTGTCGAGCCAGAATGGGGGTCCCGTCGTCGCCGTTGGCGATCACCGTGTCGCCCAGGTCGTCGAGCGTCCCGATCAGGCCGTCGCCCCGCACCAGGAGTTGCTCGCGATGGCGCTCGATGTACGCGCCTCCGGCGCTCCCGTTCGAGCGTTGGAGCGCCTCGATCACGTCGCGGAGAGACAAGCGGTGCGACTGGAGCAGGGCCGGATCGAGTTCGAGCTGGTAGGTCCGAAGCTCGCCGCCGAACGTGTTGATCTCGACGACCCCAGGCACGCTCTTGAGCTGCGGTGAGATGTACCCTTCCAGGATCGACCGCAGCTCCATCGGCGAACGGCCCGGGCCCCGTACCTCGAACTGGTAAACCTCGCCGAGGCCGGTGGAGAGTGGCGCGATCTCCGGAGTGCCGTACCCCTCCGGGATCGCGTCGCGTGCCTCCTGGAGTCGCTCCGCGACGAGTTGACGTGCGCGGAAGATGTCGGCGTCGTCCTCGAAGACCACCGTGACCTGCGACAGTCCGAACTTCGACACGGAACGAAGGTCGGTGACCTGAGGCAGACCGCTCATCGAGCGCTCTACGGGGACGGTCACGAAACGCTCGACCTCGAGCGGTCCAAGCGCGGGCGCGTTCGTCAGGATCTGCACCTGGACGTTCGTGATGTCCGGGACTGCATCGATCGGAAGGGTGCGTGCGGCGTTAACCCCGAGCGCCGCGACGACGGCCGTCAGCACTAGGACAAGAAATCGGTTGCGGAGAGACCACTGGACGATGTGTTGCAACATCTCAGTCGTCCTCGTCTGCGAAGGATGAGCGTTCGAGCTCGGCCTTGAGAGTCAGGCTGCCATCGGCGACGACCTCTTCTCCTTCTCGAAGGCCGCTCTGAATCTCGACGGTCGCGGCCGTGCGCGCGCCGACGCGCACGCGTCGAACCGCGAAGGTCCGATCGGCGCCCCGGACGAAGACGACCTCCTCGCCAGCGACCCGCTGGAGCGCGGCCGCCGGAATCGTCAGCGCGGGCCGATCGTCCTCGGCCGGCTGGGTAGCCTCGTCCCCGAGCAGCCGCGCCCGACAGAACATGCCGGGGCGAAGCGTGTGATCCTCGTTCGACACTACGACGCGCACTCGCGCGCTTCGCGTTCGGTCGTCGAGGAGCTCCCCGACGTGCGTAACCCGCCCGCGAAGGTCGCGCCCCGGAAGCGCGCCCAGCGTGATGGAGACCTCCTGCCCGACCGCCACTCGTCCGAGATCCCGCTCATAGGCGGTGAGCACAGCCCAGAGCTCGCCGAGGTCTGCGACGGTGAAGAGGGTGGCCGCCGCGTCGACGTTCTGGCCGACGATCGCCTGCCGCGCGACGACGATGCCCGCGATTGGACTTCTCAGCGTGACCGTCGAGCCCGCGGAGTCCGTCGCTCCTGGGGCGCCGAGGCCGAGCGCCACGAGCGCACCGCGGGCGGCTTCCAGGTCGGCGCGAGTGGCGGCGAGGTTCGCGCGCGCCGCCTCGAAGTCGGCCGCAGAGGAGATGCGATCCTGGCGAAGAAGCTCCTGCCGTTGGTAGGTCGCCTGGGCTTGCTCGACTCGCGCGGCAGCAGTGATGTACGCGCCACGCGCGCGACCATATTCGCTGCTGTCCACGCTCGCGAGCGCAGCGCCGCGCTCGACGCGGTCGCCTACGTTGACGTTCACGCGCGAGACGCGCGCGGCCGTACGGGGGCCGACCATGGCCATCCGATCGGGCGGCACGACAAGCTCTCCGACCAACGCGATGTCGCGGGAGAGACGACCGCGCGCGACCCGCGCGACCTCGAGGTGCGCTGCCTCCAGCGCCTCCTCGCTCAGTCGGACTGTCTTCGCAGCGCCTTCTTCCTCTTCACGGTGCTCGCCTGCCTCTTCACGGTGCTCGCCTGCTTCTGCGTGACCTTCCGTCGACGCTCCTGAAGGATGGCGCATGCGGGCGAACACGAGCCCGGCGACGCCCACGGCGAGCGCCGTGAGCGAGACGGCGATGATCTTCTTGCTGCGAGTCATCGGAGCACCCCCAGCGCGCGCTGCAGCGAAATGCCGGCATCGGCGAGCTCAACGAGCGCATCGAACTGCTCGCGACGCGTGTCCGCGAGCTCACGCTGCACGACCAGCACCCGCGTGAGGTCGCTCTGACCGAGCTCGAATGCGCGTTGCGTGAGGCGAAGCCCATCTTCGATCGCGGGGATGGCGTCCGTTTCGAGAATGTGAAGTCCGTCGAGGGCCGCTTGATAGCGTCGTCGTGCCACTCGCACCTCGGCGTCGATGCGAATGGCGAGAGCCTCGCGCTCAGCTTCGAGGCGCTGCGTCCGAGCCTGCGCGATCGCGATCGGTCCCTGGTTTCTTTGAAAGATTGGAAGCGGCAGACCGATGCCGAGGAGAAAGACGTTGTTTCCTTCCTCGCGCTGATACGTCGTCCGTAGGACCGGGACCGGCCACGCCGCACGCTGCTCAGCGTCGACGTCGAGGCGGGAAGCCCTCAACGCGGCGTCCGCGGCGACGATCTCGGGCCGATCCGTCGGCGCCGTGCGCAAGAGAGCGTCGGTGAACTCGGAGCTCACCGATCCGAGCTCGCCCGTGACCTCCACTGAACGATCTCCTGGGATCCCAAGGATGCCCTTCAGCGCGGTGACGCTCATCTCGCGGTTGGCCTCGGTCGTCGTCACGGCCCGCCGCGCACGCGCTGCGGAAACCCGCAACAGCGCGACATCTGGATCGCCGATCTCCCCAGCGTCGCGGCGACGCTCGGCGGTACGCAGAAGTGCGGTCGTGAGATCGAGCTGCTGGCGCGCCCAGCGGTCCTCGGCGGTCGCGCGCAGTGCCCGGTAGTACGCGGCGAGCGCCTCTGCGAGAGCTTGCTGCTGCGACGTCCCGACGAGCGATTCATCGCGCGCGATCGCGCCGCGAGCGGCGTCGATCTCGGCGCCCCGACGCCCATAGATCTCGAGCGGTATCCCGAGCGACACCTCCGCGTCAGGGATCGTGTCGTTCGGACGGAATCGCGGCCCAGCTGCCACGTCCAGCCAGGGCGACTGACGAAGCAGCACCTCGGCGCCCACGAGTTGACCTCGGCTCTCGCCGACTCGTCGAGTCGCGACGATCACGTCCGGGCTCCGACTTCGAGCCAACTCAGCGACCTCTGCGCGGCCGAGTCGAAGAGGCGCTTCCTGTGCCTGAGCGCGCAGCGATACCAGCGCGAACGACAGGACGAGCCCGCCGATGAACCATCGAAAGACAATTGCAGTAGACAAGACACATCACTCCTCCGCGTCGCCTGCGCGACGCCAACAAGCCTCTGGAACACGCACGGTTGATTCGGGCGGGTTCAGGCTCGCGGAGGGTGAAAGACCTCGTTGGCGCTATCGCGCGAATGGCAGGTATCGACGGGGGGCGCGGCCGGCGCTCCGCAGAGCGGGGGAGGCGCCGTCACCTGCACCATCGCAAGTGGCGCCGGCACGGACGGAGCGAGCTTGGCGCACAACCCGTGGGAGCAGTTCGGCGGGCAGTGCTTTTGCCCATCCGAACCGTCGCAATCAACCGAACACGCGACGGGTTCGCCGGTCACGAGTTCCACGGCCAACTCGGGGAGCCCACTCGCGACGAGCGCAACAAAGGCCGCGATGATGATCGCGAACCACGAACGCGAGACCGATCGGCGTCGCACGCGCCTCGTCATCGCGATCGCTCCTGGTGCCGCGCGAAGGCCTCGCAGACGGCGCGCTCGAGCGTCGGGCTCTCGAGGCGGTAGTACGCGAGCTTGCCCTGCATCCGGCACTTCACGACGCCCTCGCGCCGCAGCCGCTGCAGCTGCTGCGACGTCGCGGGCATCGATCGCCCGAGCACGCGTGAGAGATCGCAGACGCAGAGCTCGTGGAACGAGAGCGCGTAGAGGATGCGCAAGCGCGTGGGGTCAGCGAGCAGGGCGAACTCAGCTGCGGTGCGTTCGAGGATGTCCTCGTCCGGCATCGCAGCGAGAACGTGGGCGACGTTCTCCTCGTTCACGAACTCGACGCCGCACGTGTCCGCTTCGTCCGAGGCGGACGGCAGGCGAGCACGATCGGCGCGGTTCGTTTCCACGAGTTCGAAAACTAGCAACCTTGGAACCGACCGTCAACGGTGTCGCAGTTGGTCCTACTTTTGGGGCGGGCAACGGCCGCTTTTTTCCAAAAGCGGCTATTTTGCGTCGGGGTGCCGAGCCGCTCACCCCACCAGCTTCGTGATGAGCGCCATCCCCCGCGCGGCCTCGGCGGGCGTCGCGTCGGCGAGCTCGAGGTACACGCGCCCGCTCTCGTTGAAGTCCTCGGTGTTCACGCACCAGCGCTCGCTCGCGGGCGTGGCCAGCTCGATCTCGGCGGCGAGCTTGTGCAGCGCGGCCTTCACGACGCGGTAGCTGGTGCCCTTGGGGAAGCGGAGCGCGATCTGCGGCTCGGGCGTTCCGTAGCGGCTCTCGCCCTGGCTCACCGTCTTCGTCGCCTGCGTGTTCTTCGTCGTCGTGCTCATCGTCGTCCTCCGTGGCGCGTCGTGCGAAGTGCCCGTCGCGTGAGGACATACAGGCTTCCGTTTCGACCCATAGCAAGGCGGACGGATGTCGATTCTCCATGTTCTTTCAGGCACTTGGAGGCCGAGCGCCTACACGGCGATGGGCCGCGACGACGTTGCGCCCGGGCGCGCCCGTGGCCCTTCGCGCGGGGCACGACGACGCCGGGCTGCGTGACTCGGCCACGTGGGCCAACGTCGGCGCCCGTGGCGCGCGTCAGAGTGCGACCACCGCGTAGCGCGAGCCGGGGTTCATCGCCTCGAGCTGGGCGCGGCGCTTCTCCGCGTCCTCGGCGGTGGCGAACGCGTCGTACTTCCAGTCGTTCCTGGTGGGCGCCATGCGGCTGATCGAGCCGTCCTTGTTCACCGACTTCACCATGAAGCGCGCGGTGGCTGCCGCCTGCTCGATGGCGCGCTTAGCGCGCGCGTCGGCGTAGGCGCGGAAGGCGGTGGTGCTCTTGATCCTCATCGTCGTCGTCCTCGCTTTCGCGGCGAGCCCCGTGCCCGTCGCGTGAGGACATACAGGCTTCCGTTCGCGCACGTAGCAAGGCGAAGATCCGAGGATTCGACCTCGCGCGAGAACACGCGAC
>CAJPFO010000145.1 GCA_905339255.1 Myxococcaceae bacterium | reverse complement strand
GTTCCACGCCGCGCTCGCCGAGGGTGGGATCGTGCACCTGCGGATCCTGCTCGGCGAACCACGACTCGACGACAAGCACGTCCGGGCCGTCGAGTTCGACCTCTCCCGCGGCAAGACTGCGGCCGTGGTGAGCGTGCGAAGCTCGGGCGAGGTCACCCTCGTCGGCCCGTTCCGGATCGGCTCGAAAGAGGGACCCTGCGAAACCGTCCCCTGGTCGCAGGCCGGAAGCCTCGACTCGGCGCTCGCAGCATTTCTCGAGCGCTTCGTCGAGCGGGCGCTCGCTCCCTAGCCCTGCGGCGCGATCCCGAACGGGTCGCGGCTCCGTCCGTGGCGTGGATCGGCGCCCGTGCGACCCGACCGGTCCGGGGTCGGTCTCCTAGGTGCGCTTGCGGCTCGCGGGCTTCCCGCGCCCTGCGCCGGCACCTCGGACCCCCTTGCCGTCCTTGCGAACCTTCTTCGTCGCCGAGCGCGAGGGCGCGGCCGGGGGCCACGCCGGCGTCGCGCGGCGTCCGCCACCTCGTTGCGAAAGGTCGGCGAGCGACGTGTGGCGAAACGACGCTTCGATCTGCGCGTAGGCTTCGTCGAGCTTGCGGTGGAGTTGGCAGAGGCCCGAGCGATGCTCGGGGAGCTCGAGCGGGCAGCTCCGGATCCGCGGGATCGGATCGACTGCATTCACCAGCTCGAGCGCCGAGATCTCCGCCGCCGGTCGCGCCAGCACGAAGCCTCCGCCGAGACCCCGCTGCGATCGCACGATCCCGGCGCGAGCGAGGCTCTGGAGGACCTTCGCCAGGTAGCCCGCCGGCAGCCGCGTCGCGGCGGCGAGCTCCGCTGCGGTGCACGGCGCCCCCCCGCTTCTTGCGAGCGAAACGGCGGCGCGGAGTGCGTATTCGGTGGTCCGGGAGAGCATCGGAAACCTGCATCGGATAAAAGGATAAAATTATCCTAATATCATGACGAGCCTCGCGCAAGAGTCCGCACGTGCGTCTCCGAGCACGTTCGAATCAGGGACTGCACAGGTCCGCGAGCAACACGATCGTGCGTCGAATGGGTGCGACAACGTGGCAGATGCGCGAGATCGCCTGCTACGCTCGATCACGTGAAGGGATCGACTCCAGCGCGTTCGACGGGCGTCGAGGTCGGCGAAGGCCATCGCGAACCGGGACGGACGCGGCTCCGATCGCACTGCAGCGGTCGGCGGCGAGCACCGAGCCCGGAACGCTCGCCGGAAAGCGAGGAGTGCCCGTAGCTACGACGAGAGCGAGCTGCGCTCTCGAGGCGCCGGTCGGTCGGCGCCGGATCGAAGCGACGGTCCAGGCGGACCGAACCAACGAAAGGTGATTCGATGCGAACGCAGGCCTTGTTCGGAATCGTGGCGGCAGCGGCGTGGCTCGGCGCCACGACCGCGTGCAACCGGGTCGATGGCTCGAGAGAGAAGCCCGCGGCCTCGGCGCCGGCAGCGTCTGCGGCTTCGGCCGCTGCTCCCGCCGCAGCGAGGATCGGCAGCACGACTTCGCCGCTCCCTGAGATCGGCGACCCGTCGAAGCTCCCCGTCGTCGAAGCGAAGCTCGGCGTGCCGCCGGAGGCCGCGCCTCCGACGGGACGCACCTCGCCGGCTCGCGTCGTCGTCAAGATCGAGGTCCGCGAGAAGGTCCTCGAGCTCGCCGACGGCACGAAGTACACGTTCTGGACCTTCGGCGGAACCGTTCCCGGTCCGATGATCCGCGTGCGGCAGGGCGATCTCGTCGAGCTGCACCTCATGAACCATCCCGAGAACGCGATGCCGCACAACATCGACCTGCACGCGGTCACGGGCCCGGGCGGCGGCGCGGCGAGCACCTTCACCGCCCCGGGACACCAGACGCAGTTCACCTTCCAGGCGCTCAATCCGGGCATCTACGTCTACCACTGCGCGACGGCGCCGGTGGGAATGCACGTCGCGAACGGCATGTACGGCTTGATCGCCGTCGAGCCTCCGGGAGGCTGGCCGAAGGCAGACGAGGAGTTCTACGTCATGCAGGGTGAGGTCTACACCAAGGGCGACTACCGCGAGCCCGGCCTCCAGCCCTTCAGCATGAAGCGCGCGATCAACGAAGACCCCGCCTACGTCGTCTTCAACGGCCGCGACGGCGCGCTCGTCGGCGAGCGCGCACTTCCGGCGAGCGTCGGGGACAGGGTGCGGATCTTCATCGGAAACGGCGGCCCGAACCTCACGAGCTCCTTCCACGTGATCGGCGAGATCTTCGACGAAGTCTGGCCGGAGGGCGGAACTCCCGTCGTCCACGACGTGCAGACCACCTCGGTGCCGCCGGGGGGAGCTGCCATCGTCGACTTCAGGGCGGAAGTCCCGGGAACCTTCATCCTCGTCGACCATGCCCTCTTCCGCGCGTTCAACAAGGGTGCGATCGGCATGCTCAAGGTCGACGGCGCGGGGAACAAGCTCCTCTACTCCGGGCAGGAGGTCGACGAGACCTACCTGGCCGACGCCGCGCCGAAGGCGCAGGCCGCACGCGCCGAAGCCGCTGCCACGGGCGACTCCGTCGAGGCCAAGAAGCTCCGCGGCAAGGCGGTCTTCATGGGCACCTGTTCGACCTGCCACATGCTCGACGGCAAGGGCATGGAGGGCGTCTTCCCGCCGCTCGCGAACTCGGACTATCTGATGGCCGACAAGGAGCGCGCGATCAAGATCGTCCTCACGGGCTTGAGCGGTGCCATCGAAGTGAACGGGAAGCCGTACAACAACGTGATGCCGCCGCTGGCGAACCTGACGGATCACGAGATCGCCGACGTCCTCACCTACGTGCGGAACAGCTTCGGCAACAAGGGCGACGCCGTGACGGACGAAGAAGTCGCCGCCGTCCGCGCGGCAATTCCGAAGGATGCGAACGGAGGGCATCCCTGAGCGAGCGCACGCGGACGCGTCGCCTCGAAACGATCCTCGCCGTCCTCGGCGCCGGGCTCCTGCTCGGCGCCGGGACGGCCGGGATGATGAAGGTTCCGGGAGGAAGCTACGAATCGTTCTACCGGACCGAGGCCGACCCGCCGGTCCGGGTGGCCCCCTTCCGGATCGACGAGCTTCCCGTCACGAACGGGGAGTTCCTCTCGTTCGTCGAGGCGAACCCGCGCTGGCGGCGATCGCAGGCGCCGAAGCTCCTCGCCGAGCCGAGCTACCTCTCGCATTGGGCGGGAGACCTCGACCTCGGCGATGCACTTCCCGAGCAGCCCGTGACCTTCGTCTCCTGGTTCGCTGCGCGCGCGTACTGCGAGAGCCTCGGAAAACGCCTCCCGACCGAGGCCGAGTGGGAGCTAGCCGCCGCACCGCGCAAGGGCAGCGCCGAAGAAGACGAGGAAGTCCGCCGCCGCATCCTCGCCTTCTATGCTCGGCCAAGGAGCCAGCTTCCGCGCGTCGGAAGCACGCCCGCGAACCAGTTCGGGATCCGCGATCTCCACGGAGTACAGTGGGAGTGGGTCGAGGACTGGAACTCGACGCTCCCGACCGCAGAGGGACGGCGCACCGGCGACCGCGACTCGGGAGCCTTCTGCGGCGGCGCAGCGGCGCTCGCGAAGGATGCGGGCGACTATCCGACTTTCATGCGCTTCGCGTTCCGATCGAGCCTCGAAGGCCGGCACGCGCTGCACCACCTGGGCTTCCGATGCGCGAGGAGCGAACGATGAGATCGAGACGCCTTGCGGTTTTCCTGGTCGGAGTCGCCGTCACCGTGCTGCCTGCACTCGCGAGCCGCGCCGACGAGAAACCCGGACACGATCCGCACGCAGACCATGGCGCGCACGATTCGCACGCAGGACACGCGTCGCACGGAGATCTTCCGGGAACGGCACCGCTCGCGTCCGAATCGGTCTACCAGCTCGAAGGCCGCTGGAAGCGCGCGCCCGAGGGCGAGATCGCGCTCGCCGAGCTGCGAGGCAAGCCCGTCGTGATGCTGCTCTTCTACGGCACCTGCCAGGCCGTCTGCCCGATCCTCGTGCGCGACGTCCAGCGGATCGAAGAAGGCCTCTCGCCCGCGGAACGCGAACGGGTGCGCTTCGTTCTCGTGAGCTTCGATCCGCAGGTCGATACGCCGGCGGCGCTCGCCGCGTACGCGAAGAAGCAGGGCCTCTCGGCGGACCGCTTCATTCTGCTCCATGGCGATCCGGGGCAGGTTCGCGAGCTCGCCGCCGTGCTCGGCGTCCGCTACCGGCCGGTCGCGGAAGGCCAGTACTCGCACACGCAGCGGATCAGCGTCCTCGATCGAGACGGCAAGGTCGCGGCGCATTTCGATGGCCTCGAGCGTCCGGTCTCGGGAATGGTCGATCGGGTTCGCGAGGAGATCGGGAATACCGGCGCTGCGGCGAAGACGGGGAGCTAGGAGGTTGCAGTTCCTCGAGACGCCGCCCGAGCGCTTCGAGGGCCTCGACGGCTACCCGTTCGAGCCGCATTTCGTGACGGTCGATCCGGCCGGGCTCCGCATGCACTACGTCGACGAGGGGCCCCGCGGCGCTCGACCGATCGTGATGCTCCACGGCGAGCCTTCGTGGTCGTATCTCTACCGGAGCATGATCCCGATCTGCAGCGCTGCTGGCGAGCGCGTCCTCGCTCCGGATCTCGTCGGCTTCGGGCGATCGTCGAAACCGACCGCGATCGAGGACTACAGCTACGAGCGTCACTGCAACTGGGTTCGCACCTGGATCGAGGCGCTCGATCTTCGCGAGATCACGCTGGTCTGCCAGGATTGGGGATCGCTCATCGGCCTTCGCCTCGCAGCAGAGCTCGAGCCGCGCTTCGCGCGGATCGTCGTGGGAAACGGATTCCTTCCCGACGGCTCGCAGTTCGGGAGGATGCGTCTCGGCGCGCTCGGCAACGCGCTCGCGTTCCTCGCGTGGCGGGGTTTCGCCCGGTTCTCGCCGTGGTTCGAGGCATCGTCGATCCTGCAGGCCGCCACCCGGCGAACGCTCGGCGCAGGGGAGCTTCGTGCGTACGACGCGCCCTTCCCCGACGATCGCTACAAGGCGGGAGCGAGAGCCTTTCCGCGGCTGGTGCCGATCTCGCCGCGCGATCCGGCAGTCCCGGCGAACCGGCGCGCCTGGGACGTCCTCGAGCGCTGGCACAAGCCCTTCCTCACCGCCTTTAGCGACGGAGACCCCATCACCCGCGGACTCGACCGCGTGCTGCGCGAGCGGATCCCGGGGGCCCGGGTGCTCCCGCATCGAACGCTCGCCGGCGGACATTTCCTGCAAGAAGACGCGGGACCCGAGCTCGCTCGCGCCACCCTCGAACTCGTCGGGAGCCACCGCCCCGCGAGCTGAGCGCGACGAAGCCGTGGCCCTGCGAGGCGGGACGGCAACCCATCCCCCTTCCGCCCCGCAGGACCTCCGGCCTGGGATTTCTACGACTTGCTGCGGGATGCGGGCATGCGCGACGTCATACGAGCGCGCGCCGACGTCGACTAATCCTGGCCGCGATGCCCCGAGCGACGCGCGGCAACACCGGCACGGGCGCGAGCCGTCGCGGCTTCTTGAAGGCCGTGGGAGGGGCCGCAGGCCTCGCCGCGCTCCCTTCCGGGGTCGTGAATGCGCCGGCTCCGTCCCAACGCGAACCCGACGTGATCGTGATCGGCGGAGGCTTCGCCGGCGTGACGGCCGCTCGCGATCTTTCGCATGCAGGTCTCCGCACACTGCTCCTCGAAGCCCGCTCGCGACTCGGGGGGCGGACGCTCACCGTTCGTTCCGAGGAGGGCCCGCTCGATCTCGGTGGCACGTGGGTGCACTGGACGCAGCCGAACGTCTGGGCGGAGATCACCCGCTACGGACTCGCGATCGCCGAAACCCCGGGCGCCATCCCGGGACGCACGCTCTGGTGGCGCGACGGCGCGGCGCACGAATCGGGCTGGCTCGATACCGGGCCACTCATCGCTGCGGCGTTCTGTGCGACCGAGCCCGCTCCCGAAGCACCGCTTCGTCTGCTCACGACGCTCGCCGCGATGAACGAAACCATGAATCGCTTCCACGCAGACGCCGCCGCTGCGCTTCCGCGTCCCTTCGACCCCTTCTTCGGAGGAAGCTGGCGGGACGCCGACACGATCAGCGTCCGCGAAAAGATCGACGCGCTCGGCCTCTCCGACGACCGGCGGATCGTTCTCGAGGGCATGCTCGCGACGAGCTGCCACGCGCCGCTCGCAAACGCGAGCTTCGCCGAGATGCTCCGCTGGTGGGCACTCTCGGGCCGCAATCTCGAGCGCTACAACGACGCCGTCGCACGCTTCAAGCTCCGCGACGGAACCGTCTCGCTGCTCGAGGCGATCCGCGCGGACGGCGATTTCGAGGTCCGCCTCTCGACTCCGGTGTCGCGGGTCGAGCAGGGACCGGACGGTGTCCTCGTGACGACGAGCGACGGGGAGCGGATCGGCGCGCGTGCACTGATTGCCGCGCTTCCTCTCAATCTCCTCGGCGAGATCGACTTCTCTCCCCCGCTCTCGGCCGAGAAGCTCGACGCGGCGCGCGAGCGGCACGCCGGGTCGGGCGTGAAGGCGTACCTGCGTCTTCGAGGTGAGACGCCGAACTTCGCCGCGTTCTCCGACGAGCGAGAAGCGTTCTCCTTGCTCTTCACCTCGCACGAGGGTGCTGACTCCGGAACGCTGATCGCATTCGGTACGAGCGCATCGAAGATCGACGTGCACGACCGCGCGGCGGTCGAGTCGCAGGTCCGGCGCTTCTTGCCGGACGTCGAGGTGACGGAGTCGATCGCCTATGACTGGCATCTCGACCCGTGGTCGAAGGGAACCTGGTGCATGTTCCGCCCCGGGCAGATGACGAAATACCTCGCAGCGCTCCGCGAGCCCGAGGGTCGCGTCCACCTCGCGGGAGGTGATTTCGCGCTCGGCTGGCGCGGCTTCATCGACGGAGCGATCGAGTCGGCGACGAGCGTGGCGCAGCGTGTGATCGCGGACCTCGACGAACGCGGCCGCTGATCGGAATCTGGCTCTGCGCTACTCGGAGCGCGCTTCGCGGGCGAGCCACTCGGAAACGGCCTGCGCCGTCAGCAGATGCCCCGCTTCCGAGAGGTGCATGGCGTCTTTCCAGAGGAAGAGTTCGACCGCAGGGACGTCGGCCGAGGCGAAGCGTGACGAAGGGTCGAGGGTCGGGACACCGAGTTCGCCGAGCCGGGCGACGAGCCTTCGCTGCGGAGCGAAGGCATCGGGCTCGGAGCCTCGAAGCTGCGCCTCGTACGGGAAGATCACGACCCCGAGCGGAAAGCCGGCTCGCTCGGCGATTCTCGCGAGCTCGCCGAGCCCCGCGGTGAGACGCTCGAAGCCCGGGTTCCCCGGCACGTGGCGGGGGGCGATGTCACGATAGTGCGCGAGGCTTCGATCGGTGAGGACACCTTTCAACCACTGATAGAGCACCGAGCCGTCGCGGAGCCAG
>CAJPFO010000144.1 GCA_905339255.1 Myxococcaceae bacterium | reverse complement strand
CCGGAGATCGACGCCGTCTGGGTGGTGGGCCACGCCGAGCGACTCGAGCGCGTCTTCTCGCGCCCCGAGATCGTGGCCGAGCTCCGCAAGCCGCTCCACGTCGTGCCGCAGTTCCGCAACCTCTACGAGAACGCCTGGCAGACCTTCCGGCGGCTCTTGCCCGGCGCCGGCGATGCGGGCCGGGACCCGGCCGGTCCGGATCTCGATCAGCGCGTGCTCTATCTCTCGGGTGACCTTCCGTTCGCGACGCCCGAAGAGGTTTCCGCGTTCATCCGCCAGGGCCTCGCCTTCGACGTCGACTACGCCCTCGGGCTCGTGAGCGAGGAGGCGATGGAGTCGTTCTATCCGAAGGCGCCGGGCGAGCCCGGGATCCACATGGCGTATTTCAATCTCGCCGAAGGCCGCTTCCGGCAGAGCAATCTCCACTTCGTCAAGCCCGCGCGGATCGTGAACCGCCACTACGTCGAGGATCTCTACGAGCACCGCTACCAGAAGGAGTTCGGGAACATCGTCCGGCTCGCATGGAAGCTCTTGCGGAGCGAGCAGGGCGGCGCGCGCCTGCTCTTCTACTACGCGCTCATGCACCTGGCTGCGATCGCCGACCGGCGCGGCTGGCGAAACCTCGCGGACCGGCTGCGAAGGGGGCTCCCGCTCCGCCGCGTCGAGGCGACGCTCTCGCTCCTGCTCCGGACCCGGCTGCGTTTCGTGGTGACGGAGGTCGGCGGCTGCGCGGTCGACATCGACAACGAGCCGGACTACGACGCGGCGAGCGGCCGCTTCGACGAGTGGCGAGCGGCGCAGGCCGAGCGCGCTCGCGCGCTCGTTGGAACCCTCGCGCTCCCGCCTGCGGCAGGGCCCGCGGTGCTGGTACGCCACGAGGGAGGCGAGCCTTGAACGTCGCCCGCGAGGTCGGCCTCGTCCGGCAAGCGGCAGGAGTCTTCGTTCTCGACGAGCGGGGACTGCTCGAGATCTTCGGCTCCGATTCGCGCCGCTGGCTGAACGGCATGGTTTCGAACGACATCGCGTCGCTTCGCGAGGGACCCGAGCACTCGGGCTGCCCCGCGCTCGTGCTCTCGAACAAGGGCCGGATCCTTGCCGAGTGTCACGTGCTCGGAGTCGGAGAATCCTTCTGGATCGAGCTTCGCCGCGAACTCGCGGCGCCGATCGCCGAGCGCCTCGGTCGCTTCGTGATCGCAGACGACGTCACGATCGCCGATCGCAGCAACGAGATCGCGCGTTTCGGCGTCGAGGGGCCGAGGGCGGGAGAGGCGGTCGAGGCGGCCCTCGGGAGAGCGTTCTCGGATCTTGCGCCGGGCGCGTGCGTGCGGTGGATGGAGGGTGAGAGCGAGCTCGTCGTGGCGCGCTTCGGCTGGAGCGGCGAGGACTCCTTCCAGGTCTTCGTCCCGCTCGCGGCGGCCTCCGACGTCCGTTCGCGGCTCGAGCGGACGGCGCCGATCGCGTCCGCTCGAGCGCTCGAGGTGCTCCGCATCGAGGCCGGGATTCCGCGTTCCGGAGCCGAGCTCTCCGAGGAGATCCTGCCTCCCGAGGCGCGTCTCGAGGCCTCGATCTCCTACACGAAAGGCTGTTACACCGGGCAGGAGATCGTCGCGAGGCTCCGCTCGCGCGGGCACGTGAACCACCTGCTCGTCGGCCTTCGTTTCGAAGGCGATCCGCCCGAGCGGGGAACGCCGCTCGACGCGAAGGGCAAACGCGTGGGCGAGATCACGTCGGCGGCGGTCTCGCCGCACGCGGGAGCGATCGGGCTCGGCTTCGTCCGCGTCGGTCACGACGAACCCGGGACCGTTCTCGACGCCGGCGCGCGACGCGCCGTGGTGGCTGCGCTTCCGCTCGTGGGCGTGGCAGGGAGCGAGACTTGAGCACGCGAGGCTCGCGCGGTGCGACGGTGGTCGTCTTCGCGCGTCTTCCGATGCCGGGGCAGGTGAAGACGCGCATGACGCCGCCGCTCTCGGCCGAGGAGGCCGCGCTTCTCTACGGCTGCATGCTCGACGACGTCCTCGAGCTCACGGCGCGCTCGAGCCGGGAACTCGGTTTCGAAGCGGTCCTCGCCGTCCATCCGCCCGAGGCGATCGGCGAACTCGCCGCGAGGGCTCCGGCTCCTTTCCGGGTGATCGGGCAGCGGGGCCGCGATCTCGGGGCGCGGCTCGCCTTCGCGGTCGACGAAGCGTGTGCGGCAGGGCGCTCTCCGATCCTCGTTCGCGGCAGTGACAGCCCGGCCCTCGAAGCCGCGATGCTCCGGGAGGCGCTCGGCGCGCTGGAGAAGGAAGATGTGGTGGTTTGCCCAGACCTCGACGGCGGTTACAACCTGATTGGGATGCGCCAGCCCGTTCCGGGGATTTTCTCCCACACCATGAGCGCCAGCACGACGCTCGAAGAGCTCTGCCTTCGGGCCACGCGGCGGGGACTGCGGGTGCACCGGCTTCCGACACGATTCGATCTCGACACCGTCGAGGATCTGGGGCATCTCGGGCGGCTCCGTGCGGCCGGGGACACGCCTCCGTGTCCGCGAACTCTCGCCTGCTGTGACGAGAATGGCCTCTGGCCTCTTGCGAAGCTCCCACCCTAGGGCCGGGCCAGGACCTCCCGAGCCGGGGTTTCGAGGAAGCTGGCAGCGGTGGGAGGCGAAACTGACGGGAACTCACAACAGTTCCCGACACCGAAAAGGGTACTGGCAAGGAGCTTGCATCTTGCTCGGGAGCGTCCGGGCCCTTGCCGGCAGTCGAGGGGTGGAGAAAAATTCAAGTGTTGGCGGGCAAAGCCCGAAAGCTTGCGTACAATGCGCATGGGAGGCCACGCGTGAGCGTGGTACGCGCCGGGAGTGAGAGAGTTCGTGGAGAAGTTGCGCCACGCCTCGAAGAGGGATCAGTCCCCCATCCGAACCCGATTCACACTCACCGGTCTGGTTTGATTCGACACGATCATTCAAGGAGGGGTGTCGCAATGCGATCCAGCTGGAAGACGCTCGCCGCTCTCGCGGCGGGTCTCATCGTTGCGCCGCAGCTTGCTGCGGCGGACGACGTGCAGGAGCAGTTGAAGAAGATGCAGGAGCGGATGTCGCAGCTGGAGGACCGCCTCCAGGCTACGACCGATCAGCTCGAGGTGACGGAGGAGCGCGCTGCCGAGCAGCAGGCGCTGCTGCAGAAGGCGGGTGTCACCAACGCGCAGGGCTCGCAGTCGGGCCTCGATGCGTTCTTCGACACGCTCGAGTTCGGTGGCTACGTCGACGCGACGTACAACTACAACATCAACCACGGCGACGCGGGGTCGGACTTCAACACGACCGGCCTCTCGCTCGGCAACGGCCTGCAGGGTCCGGGTCTCACGGACTCGCAGGGCTTCAACCTCCAGGCGCTCAAGCTCGAGCTGCAGCGCCCGGTGAGCGTCGAGAACCGTGGCGGCTTCCGAGCCGACATCGTCTTCGGCGAGCAGGCGCGGAACCTCAACAACCTCGCGGCGGGCGCGTACCCGGGCGTGATCAGCACGCAGTTCGACGCCGGCGACTACCAGTACGAGTTCCCGTACACGAAGAGCGACAACCAGGTCCACGTGTCGCAGGCGTACGCGGAGTACCTCACGCCCTGGGGCGACATCAGCTTCAAGATGGGCAAGATGTACACGCTGCTCGGCGCCGAGGTCGTCGACTCTCCGTACAACTACAACGTCACGCGCTCGATCCTCTTCCACAACCTGCCGATCGAGCACCTCGGTGCGCTGGCGGAGAAGAAGTACGACAACGGCATCACCTGGGCGCTCGGCGTCGCCAACGGTTGGGACCGCGACAACGGCGCGGACTTCAACAAGTCGAAGACGCTGCTCGGCCGCTTCGGCTGGCTCGGCGACAACTACGGCGTGCTCGGCAACCTGATCTACGGCGCCGAGCAGGTCGACCAGGAGGACAACAAGCGCGGCGTGTTCGATCTCGTCTTCACGGCGAATCCGATCGAGGCGCTCGCGATGTACCTCCAGTTCGACTTCGGCTGGGAGGAGTTCAAGAACTCGACGGTGCAGCTCGGCGCCGACCAGAAGACGCCCTTCTGGTGGGGCGTGGCCTGGGCCGGCCGCTACGCGATCACGGATCGCCTCGGCGTTGCGCTTCGCGCCGAGTGGTTCAAGGACGACCGCAGCGGGTACTTCTGCTCGCGCACGACGGGCGCGTCGCCGTCGACGGGTGAGCTCGGAAACACCTGCTCGGTGGGGCTCCCGGTGAACCTCGCGAGCTCGGCCTACGAGGTCACGGCAACGCTCGACTACGCGCTCACGAGCCAGCTCACGGCTCGCGCCGAGTTCCGCTCCGACTGGGTGAACAACCAGCAGGGAACGGACCGCTTCTTCCGAAGCGCGTGGGACCGGAACCTTCAGAGCAACCAGCAGCTCCTCGCGGCTCAGCTCTACTACCGCTTCTAGCCGAGAGGGCTCTGGCCCGACATCGAAGGGGCGTGACGCCGGAAGGTGTCACGCCCCTTCCTGTTTCCGGATCCTTTCTCGATTCCCGCCCCGCCGTACGCGTCGGAGTTCTCGCGGCCTGCAGACGCGGGTTCGGGATCCCCGTGAACGCCCGATCGGAATCCTCGCACGGATCCAGCACCACTCGAGCGGGCGGTCTGCTCCGGCACGCGGGCGTGCGCTCGCGACCGGCTGCGGGGGCGCCGGATCTCGGAGTCGCTACACGAAAGCCGCGCTACTCGCTCGCGGTCGACCGACCGAGCGTGGCGCCTCCCGGCGCTGCTGCGGTCCGGATCTCCCAGCTCGGCGCGATGCGAAGCTTCTCCATCTTGGAGTAGAGCGTTCGCCGGCCGATCCCGAGCGCTCGCGCAGCCGCCGAGCGGTTCCCCTTCGCCTCGCGAAGTGCGTGCGCGATGCGCCACGCCTCCGTGAGATCGACCCACTCGCGGAGCCGGGGCGGCCGCCCACCCCGCGCCTGCGCCGCGCGGCGCAGCAGGTCGTCGAAGAGGCCCTCGAGGCCGTGGAGCTCGAAATGCTGAACGGAGAGGGATTCGGGATGTCTCATGCTTCGAGCTTTAGCAGGCAGTCGAGACCTGTCCCGTCGGCGACCCAGGTTTTCCGAGGTCGGCGCAGTGGAGGCCGGATTCGTACGGGTGCCAGGTCCCGCTCGCGGCTGCCCATCCCCCGGGCAGCCGCTGCCCAATCGGGAGGCAGCCACGGGTCTTCGGCCGCCAGAAGCCCTTCGGGAGGCACCGCTCGCGCCTTGCCAGGCCGGTCAGCCGCTGGCACGCGGCTTGCTCTATCGGGCCCCCGGCAACCCGGGCCGTTCGCCGACGGCCCCCAGCAAGGAGCCCCGACATGAACCGGATCCGAAACGCGCTCGAGCCCGTCCTCCGGGCGGCGGCCCTCGCGGCCCCGCTCCTGCTCGCCTCGGTCGCCGGCGCCGAAGAGGCCGTCACGCCTTCCGTCGACAGCGGCGACACCGCCTGGATGCTGGCCGCCTCGGCGCTCGTGCTCATGATGACCCTTCCGGGGCTCGCGCTCTTCTACGGCGGGCTCGTCCGCGCCAAGAACGTGCTGAACGTCTTCATGCAGTGCTTCCTCGCGGCCGGAGTCGCGGGAGTCCTCTGGGTGCTCGTCGGCTACAGCCTGGCCTTCGGGACCGGCAACGCCTTCATCGGAGACTTCTCGAAGGTGGGCCTCTCCGGCATCACGATCGAGTCCTCGCTCGCCGGCTTCGCGAGCGCCGACCGACACATCCCCGAGTACGTCTTCGTGATGTTCCAGGCGATGTTCGCGATCATCACTCCGGCGCTCATTCTCGGCGCCGTCGTCGAGCGGATGAAGTTCAGCGCCTTCCTCGCGTTCATCACGATCTGGCTTCTCGTCGTCTACTGCCCGATCGCGCACATGGTGTGGTCCTCCGAAGGCTGGATCTACAAGGATGGCGCGATCGATTTTGCAGGTGGACTCGTCGTTCACATGTCGAGCGGCTTCTCGGCACTCGTCGCCGCGATCGTGCTCGGCAAGCGGCGCGGCTTCGGGCGCGACCCGATGCCGCCCCACAGCCTTCCGCTCTGTCTGATCGGCGCGGGTCTCCTCTGGGCGGGCTGGTTCGGGTTCAACGCCGGCAGCGCGCTCAGCGCGAGCGGTCTCGCGGCACTCGCGTTCGTCAACACCGGGACCGCTGCGTCCGCGGCGGTCCTCACCTGGGCGGCGATCGAGTGGGGCCATCGTGGCAAGCCGACCGCGCTCGGCGGAGCGACCGCGGCCG
>CAJPFO010000143.1 GCA_905339255.1 Myxococcaceae bacterium | reverse complement strand
CGCCCCCGCCTCCCGCGCCATGCCGCGTTGGACACTTGGATTCTTCGCCGCCCAAGGCAGCATGTCGAGGGTGGCAGCCCCGGCCTTTACCGCTTCACGGTCACGTTCGGCGACGGCTCGACGGAAACCACCCGCAGCTTTGAAGTCAACGTTGCCAACACCAACCAAGCCCCGGTCCTGCTGCCCATGCCGCTGCAATTGGTCAGCGAGGGCGATACCTTGGGCTTCACCCTGATCGCCGCCGACGCCGACAATGACGCCGTTTGCAGCAGCCTGATCTATGATGCGGCCCTGCTTGCCCTGGGCGTGGCGCCCGGCTACCTGGGGTGGCAGCCTTCGACCCCGCCGCCATCAACCTGTGCGGGACTACCGGCACTGCCGCCGGGGCGGCGGACGTGGCGCCGCAAGGGGCGCTGTTCGGCGCGGTCAAACCATCATTCCGCACCCCTCCTATCCAGAATTGGAATAAACGGCGACATGGCGTTCGCCGAGTAGGGCGAGCGGCACCCTGTGGCTGCCAAGCCTGCGGTGTTCGAGAGCGGCGTAGACCATCAGGCACAGGATCATGACCGCCATCAGGGCCATCTTCTCGGGATAGCCCGCCGCGCAGGCGGCCTGATGCAGCAAGGCGTATTCGTGCGGCAGTTGGGTGCTGAACGTCAGCGGGTCGTCCGAGCCGAGGGCGATCGAAACCGGCGGCGGGCCGTCCGGGTCGGGAATCGGCGGGAATAGCCGGAGGATGGGGTGGTTGCGCCGGAAACGCCACTTCTCGCTGGCGCTCGAAGTGGCTTATTCCGGCCTACGCCAGGGTGCATTCCGGCACCAAAACCCCGGTTTGGCGGTGCTTTCAACCAACCGGCACCTCGCCGGGATGTTTCTTGCCTACATGCAGGCTGGCGTTGGCCTGGGGGTCGAGGCCGGCCACCAATACCGACAGCTCCAGGCGAGCCAGTTCGGTGGCCAAGTTGACGACCGTGGCCTTCTTGCCGCAGCCCCCTTGTGGTTGGCGATGATCTTGGTTTTATCCATTTACGTGTGTCTGAAGTGTTTTATTAGCGTGTACGATACCCTGCCGGATTGGAAAAGCGTCGGCCCTTGCCCCAAGGCTCTGCTTGCCGGTGCGGCAAGCGCAGGGCGCCGGGATAAGGCAGGGGAATGTGTGACAACTTGCTACACTTTCCAGTGATCGTAGGGTTCAGGCGGCTTCCAGGCCGCAATCCGTTTGGGGGCTTAGATGATGAAGCGGGAGGTCCGGGTCGAATTCGGTGATGGCAGCGTGGCCGTTTATGGGGTCAAGGACGGGGAACTCCTGGGCTTGCTGGACCAACTCCGTGCAGCGGGCGTGGTTTGCGCGATCTGGGTCGATGGCCGGCCTTGGACGGACCAGGATCGGCCCGAATGCGGCGATGGCAGCGCCGGGCAAGGCGGCCCAGACTCACCCCAATAGTCCGCCGGCATCACGCAGATCGCAGACAACAAGACGGGAGCCTGATCGCATGGGGAATGATGTCTTGGCCTCAGGCCATTTAAACGACACGGAACGCCGCCAAGTCGAACAGGCGGTGGAACGCGGCATCGCCGCCTATGTCGCAAGCCGCCGGGCGAAAATTCCAGCCTTCGCCGAGCGCCATTTTTCGTTTCGCGGCGCTTTCGCGCTGCACCGGAAAACCTTGGGCAAGGATGCCTACAAAATCCCGCTCAACATGCTCTGGAGCCTGCCCGCCTTCCTGGCCCAGGCTGCCGCGCCCGCTTTGCAAAAACTCGGCGCCCGGCGGCTCGGCCAGGCGCTGGGCAAAACCCCGGCCGGCCTTGAGACCGAATACCAAAGGGAGATCAATTGGCTGATCCAGACCGAATTGCTCGAATTGCCCTGTTCGGATGGGGCGCGCGTATCGGAAACGGATGCCCTGTTGGAGGCTATCTTGAATGACCCTGAATTGTCGGCCCGTTGCGCCGGGTATCTCGCAGCCATCGGCCAGCAAGCCCGGACGCCTGCGTTGCGGGACGTGTTGGAGTCCCATCTGGCCGAATACGGCAAGAGCAAGCTGGCCGTCACCGAGCTGGCCGGCAACCTCATCAATCTGGCGGCGGGCTATGCCGTCTCAAAAACTGCCACGCCGGGCATGCTTTCGGCAGGCAGCGCCTTGGCGGCGGCAGTCGCGCAACAGGTGGCGGTCGCCAACTTCTGGCTAGGCCCTGCCCTGGGCGCTTGGTATTACGGCGTGTTTCCGGCGAGCGCGTCGATGGGCTTGATCGCCGCGTCAACCGGGGCCTTGATGGCCGCGACGGGCCTCCTTGCCGCGTTGTCCTGGGTGGTGGTCGATCCCCTGCTGGCGAAGACAGGCTTCCACCGTCGGCGGTTGGAGCGGTTCGTCCAGGCACTGGGCGAGGAATTGACTGGCCAAGGCGAAGCCCGATACCACGTCAGGGATCACTATCTCGCACGGGTGCTGGATCTGGTCGATCTGTTGAAGCTGGCCGCGCAGGCGGCAGGCCGGGTGGTGTGACGGCACAGGCAGGGCCTGCGGACATTGGGCTGATGGGCGATAAGGAGGTCATCGGCCATTCCATCCCGCTTGCCGCCGCCAGCCGAGGGGATTCATCCAGCCTCGCGGCAGCGCCTTGGGCAATTATTGGACAAACGCCCAAAACCAAGGTCTGGCGCGGCCTTGGCGCGGTTTTCCAAGCTTTTTTCCACAGGAATTGTGGATAAGTGGAGGCCCGCAGGGCTGGCGGCCTGCTCTGCCTGCCGGATCTCCATTCCCAGCGATGACGCTCCCCATCTTGCCCAGAACCCGGGTTAAACACACCCGTCACTGTCGGGTCTGCCCCGACATGCGGGAGGCGCCTGGCTGAATGCGTCGGCTGGGTCATTTTATGCCCGCCATAGGCATTTTCTGGCCCCGGTGCTTTACAGCGGTTTCTTAGGGTTAATCAACACCATACGTTTTGCCGCAGGCATAGCAATGGGTCGTGTTTTCCCCATCCAATTTCTGTCAGTTCCGTAAATACATAGGAATATCAGCTTATTGGCTTGTCCTTGGGGATTGGCATCAAGCTTGCGCGACTCGCCGCCAATGATCGTGCTCAATGGGGAAGTGGCCTGGCCGCTAAAACCGAAGCTGCGGCGGCAGGGGAAAAGATGTGCGGCGATGGCCGCCTGCTTCCCCGCGGCAAGAACCAAAACGAAGAGGGAACCGGTGGACGTGTTGGCTGGCGCAAACAATTCCGCAACTGAAGCGGCCCTGCCTGTGGCGAGGGCGCGCCCGGACGTGCCAGGGGGGATGGCAAGCCGCACCGACAGCGCGGGAGAGCGGTCCGATGGCTAGTTACGATGCCATTGGGGCGGTGAGCATGACCTTGGCCGGCCTCATCCGGGATCGCTATCCCCGTGCGGAGTTTGGCACGGCGGAGGTTGACCTCTATCAGGCAGCCAGCTTCCATCATCCGATGAAAAACGGCTTTTCGATATACCTGTACCGGGTCGCGGTCAATGGAACCGTGCGCAACATGAGTTGCCGGACCACGCCGGATGGTCGCCGCTTCCGTCCCTCGCTGCCGCTGGATCTTTACTATTTGATCACTCCTTGGGCCGAGGACACAGAACGCCAGCTTCGTATGCTGGGGTGGGTGATGCGCTTTCTGGAGGACCAGGGAACGCTCAGCGCGAGCCATCTCAACCACTATGTGGCCGAAACGGACATCTTCACGCCCAACGAAAGCATCGACATCGTTTGCGACCCGCTGACCTTGAACGATTACCTCACCCTTTGGGACCGCTTGCGGACCCTGCCGGCCTCCGCCAGCTATGCGCTTCGCATGGTGTTGGTGGATTCCACCCTCAGCGTGGACGAAGGGCCCCCGGTCCAGACGCGCACGTTCGGCATCGGTGAGGTGGTCTCGTGACGGCGGGCGCGCGGGTTTTGGAGACCGTCCGGCGCAATGCGCCGCTCGGGCTTCGGGTGTTTGACGTGGCCGCGGCCGCTGCCTGGGCCGACGGCCTGGAAATCGATGTGGTGGGTCGCGGTTCGCGCACCCGCGCACTCGCCAACCGGAGCGGGATCTATTGCGCCTTTGGCATCCCCGGCTTGAACGGTTTCGAGTTGGGCGGGGCGGCTGATGCGGCCGCTTGGGCCGGGGCCTTGCGGCGTTACCGGATCGAAGTGCGCGACCCGGCGGGCCGGTTCCTGCCCTTCGCCTTTCCTGCCGATTTGCCCGCCAAGGGGCTTTTCAACTGGCTGGCACCCTGGATGTCCCCGCCCCAGCCCCTCGTCCTGCCCACCGAGCATGGCTCGCCCCCGGCGGCGATGGCCAGTCAAGTGCCCTTGTTCTCATCGTCGGCCCGGACGTTTCCCGGAACGCTCGCGCAGATCCGGGCGCAGTTGCGGGAGTTTGGCACGGACCGCCCCGCCGCCTGGTGCCTGCTGACGGCGAGCATCGACGGGCTGGTGCGGGGGTTGGGCCTGGCCGACGGCGAAGGACGGGTCGCGGTGCTTTTCCCCTACCCCGAACCGCCCAAGCCGGTCCTGACCTCGCCCCCGTCGCCCATCAATGATTTCCGCTGGGACGCCGAACTGGCCGCGTATTACCTGCCGCGCCCAGTGGGTCTGCCCGCGCCCTCCATCCCCGACTTGGCGGATGTGCTTGCGCAATTGGCCGCGCCCTGCCTGTTGCTGCAATCGACCGCGTCGCCGCCCGAGCCCCTAGTGGCGCAGCCGCTTGAGTACAGGGTTCCGTTGACAGTCCGCACCGCCACTCCGGACGGGCCGTCATCCTATTTGTTTGTCAACCCGGCCTGATACACCACGATGATGAGGCGAGGAGAACCGCCATGCCCGAATACCTAGCTCCCGGCGTCTATGTTGAAGAGACATCGTTCCGCTCCAAGTCGATAGAAGGCGTCAGCACGACGACCACCGGCTTTGTCGGCCCGGCCCGTTTCGGCCCCACCGACCTGGAGCCCGAGATTCTGACCAGCCTGCTTGAATTCGAGCGGACTTACGGCGACCGGCTGCCGTTGGCTTACGGCGGCGGCACCACCCCTACCCACAATTATTTGTGGCATGCCGTCCGCGCCTTCTTCGAGGAGGGCGGCAGCCGGCTCTACGTCAGCCGCGTGTTTGAGCCGAGAAGCGACACGGACAATGGCCGGGCCTGGGCGGTGCTGCCCAGCCCGGCGACGCCGCCCGCCAGTCTCGCCGCCAACGCCAACCCGGACAGCCTGTCGGTCCAGGCCCGCTTCCCCGGCTCGGCGGGCAATCTGAGGACGCGATTCACGCTGCGCCTCGGGCAGAACATCTTCGGCATCCGCGACGGCGCGGCGGTTGTGGCCGGCCTGAACGATGGCGATATCGTGCTGATCGCCGACCAGTCGGCCCCGTTCCTGTCCCCGCCGCTGTCGGATGCCGGGTTCGGCCTGTCGCCGCCGTTCTCGCCGCCGGTGTCGTCCTGGTGGTCACCGCCGGCCGGTTCGCAGACTTCGGTTTTGGGATTCTTCATCGCCCGCTTCGACCCAGGCACCCAGACGTGGAGCTTCGAGACTGGCGCGGGCGGCGTGTCCGACACGGTTCCGTTGAACAGCGCGGGCGGAAACCCGGGGTTTGAGGACAGCGCAGGGCTTGAGATCAGGATCGTGACCTTGGTCGTCACGGTGGTCTACGACGACGGCGAAACCCGTGTGTGGGAAGGGCTGCCGCTTGACCCCGGCCATCGGCGCGGGCAGACCCCTGATTCGGTGTTCGACAAATTCAGCGGGACGCCGACGAACCTCGCCGACGCGCGCGGGCTGCCCGTCGTGATCGGCAGAGGCAGCGGAGTGGCGACCGGCTTGGACGTGCTGCGCGTGT
>CAJPFO010000142.1 GCA_905339255.1 Myxococcaceae bacterium | reverse complement strand
GGATCGACGAGGCCGGTGCGCAAGCGATCACGCGACGCGCGAGCGAACTCGCGAGGGAAAAGGCCGAGCAGGAGGCTCGTGATGCCGCCGAGCGCGCGGCAGCCGACGCGCGCGCGGCGGAGGATGCTGCTGCGGCCGCATCGCGCTCGACCGAGGACGGCAAGCCGGAGGTGTCCGGCGCCTAGCGCCCGGACCCCCGCGGCAAAGGGAAACCAACGATCCCGATGGCGAAGATCAGGGCATACAAGCTCGCCGAGGAGCTCGGCATCGACCGCAACGAGCTGGTCGAGAAGGCGAGGGCTTGCGGGGTCGAGCTCAAGAACCCGATGGCGCAGCTCGAGGACGCCGAAGCCGACCTGCTGCGCGAAAAGCTCGTGGGAGCGCGTCTCCCCGGCTCGAGGGTGGTCGAGGAGCGCGTCGAGACTTCGGGCGGGTCGGCGGTGATCCGCCGTCGCAAGCGTGCGCCCGAGCCGCCGCCCGTCGAGCCCGAGGCGAAGCCGGGTGCCGAGGTCGTCGCCACGGTCGTCGAGGTCGTCGAAGGCGAGCCGGTCGAGACGGCCGCGCGAGAGCCCCTCGCCGCGGAGCCCGACGCTCCGATCCCGACGGTCGAGCCCGGCGAGACCGTCCCGGCGCCCGTGGTCGACACGCAGCCCTCGGCCGCGACGCCGAGCGGTCCTGCAGCGCCGGGGACCGTGGCTCCGGCACCGCCTCCGGGCGAGGAAGGAGCCGCCGCAGCCGGACCCGACCGCCGCGGCAACCAGCGCAAGCGCGTCCGCGAGGTCGCCACCCTGCGGGAGCAGGAGCAGTTCGCGCGCCAGGTGACGACTCGCGTGGCCGCCCGGCGGCCGGTCGCGATCGATCCGCGCACGCTCGCGTCGCCGCGACGAAAGCGGCGCGACGCGCTGCCGCGTCCGGCGGTTCCCGCCGCGGCCAAGCCCACCCGACGCGTGATCCGGCTCGACGGTTCCGTCTCCGTGGGCGACCTCGCGCACCTGCTCGGGGTGAAGGCGCGCGAGCTGCAGGCGAAGCTGATGGCGCTCGGAACGATGGTGGCGATCACCGCGAGCCTCGACGTCGAGACGGCGCGCAAGGTGGCTGCGAGCTTCGGCTTCGAGGTCCAGGACGTGGGCTTCAGCGAGGAGACGGTGATCGGCGAGGCCGCGACGCCGGCCGACGAGGAAAAGCTCCGCCCGCGGCCTCCGGTGGTGACCGTGATGGGGCACGTCGACCACGGCAAGACGTCGCTCCTCGATTCGCTCCGCAAGACGAACGTCGTCGCGGGAGAGGCCGGCGGAATCACCCAGCACATCGGCGCGTACCAGGTACGGATCGGCGATCAGCGCATCACGTTCATCGATACGCCCGGCCACGCGGCCTTCACGACGATGCGTGCGCGTGGCGCGCAGGTGACCGACATCGTCGTGCTCGTCGTCGCTGCGAACGACGGCATCATGCCGCAGACCATCGAGGCGATCGACCACGCGAAGGCGGCGGAGGTTCCGATCATCGTCGCGGTCAACAAGGTCGACCTCCCCGACGCGAACCCGCAGATCGTCCGCCAGCGTCTCATGGAACACGGCCTGGTCCCGGAGGATTTCGGCGGCGAGACGATCTGCGTCGACGTCTCTGCGACTCGAGGAACCAACCTCGACAAGCTCCTCGAGATGATCGCGCTCCAGGCCGAGGTTCTCGAGCTCCGCGGCGACCCGGAGAAGCGCGCCCACGGCGTCGTCCTCGAGGCCGAGCTCGATCGGGGACGCGGGCCCGTCGCGACGGTCCTCGTCCAGGACGGCACGCTTCGGCGCGGCGACATCCTGGTGGTCGGAACCTGCTTCGGCCGGGTCCGTCTCATGGAGAACGAACACGGTCAGAAGCTCGACGAAGCCGAGCCGTCGACCCCCGTCCGGGTGATCGGCCTCTCGGGAGTTCCCGAAGCGGGACAGGTCTTCCACGTGGTCGAGACCGAGCGGGCCGGGCGCGAGGTGGTCGACCACCGCCTCGCGCAGCTCCGCGGCCGGACCGAGGCGGCGCGGCCGAAGCTCAGCCTCGAGGACATCTTCGCGCAGGCGCAAGGCGGCGGCGTGAAGGAGCTCTCGATCGTGCTCAAGGCCGACGTGCAGGGCTCCGTCGAGGCCGTGCGCGACGCGCTCGTCAAGCAGAGCACGGACTCCGTCAAGGTGAACGTGATCCACACCGGGGTCGGCGCGATCACGGAGAGCGACGTGATGCTCGCCAAGGCGAGTGGCGCGATCGTCGTCGGATTCCACGTTCGGCCCGATCCTGCGGCGCGTCGCGCCGCCGAGGGGCAGGGCGTCGACGTGAGGCTCTACCAGATCATCTACGAGGCCACAGACGACGTGCGCCGTGCGATGGTCGGCCTGCTGCCTCCGACGGTGAAGGAAGTCCAGCTCGGCCGCGCGGAGGTGCGGAGGACCTTCACCGTACCGAAGATCGGGACCATCGCGGGGAGCTACATCCTCGACGGTCTGATCCGCCGCGGCGCCCAGTGCCGCCTCGTCCGCGACGGAGTCCAGATCTTCGACGGGCGGGTCGGTTCGCTCAAGCGCTTCAAGGACGATGCGCGCGAGGTGCAGTCGGGCTTCGAGTGCGGCATCGGTATCGACGGCTACAACGACTTGAAGGTCGGTGACGTGATCGAGGCCTACGCGCGCGAGGAGCAGCCCGCGACCCTCGACTAGGAGGCCGCCCCGAGCCTTCCCGGGTGGATCTCCCGGCTCCGCGGTCGGCGACGTTCTGCGCGCCCGCGCACAGCGCGTGTGACGACACGCCCCTGCGTCCCACCCGGAATCGCCTCGAGGCTCCGAGAGCGCCCACGTCGGCGCGCCACAGTTCGCCCGCACGCTGGCACGAAACCTGCTGGTACGGATCGTCGCACCAGAGCCGCAGCGACCGGACCAGCTCGGGCCGGCACCGCGACGGCTCGAGGGGGAACCCGACGATGGATCGCTTCGTTCGTTCGCTCGCGATTGCGGCCCTGGCCCTCGGCCTCGCCGCTCCTGCTTCCGCCGCCGACACGCGCGCCATGACCGTGACGGACGTGGCCTCGGCTTCGAAGGACCACACCACGCTCGTGAAGGCTCTCGAAGCCGCGGACTACGCGGTGGCGCTTCGCAATCCCGGGCCGTTCACGGTCTTCGCTCCGACCAACGCCGCGTTCGAGAAGCTCCCGCCCGGGACGCTCGATACGCTCATGAAGCCCGAGAACAAGGGCAAGCTCGAGAAGATCCTCCAGCACCACGTGCTGCTCTCGACCTACGAGAAGGGCTGGTTCAAGGATGGACAGAGCGTGAGCATGGTCGACGGCACGAAGGCGACGATGCACGTCGCCGACGGCAAGGTGAAGATCGACGGCGCCGAGGTCGTCGCGTCGGTCCGCTGTGGCAACGGGATCGTCCACGTCGTCGACGCCGTGGTGCTCCCTCCCGAAGCGAACTGACGGGAGCGGCGGACGCGCGGCGCGCGCGGGCCCGCCCGCGACGCGGTGGGCCGCGAGCCGGGGGCGTGCGTCCGGGGGTCGACGGATCGATTCCCGAGCCCGATCCTCTCGACCCGAAGGGAGGAGCGTCCCGATGCGTCGCCCCGTGGCCCTCGTCCTCGCGCTCATGGTCGGAGGTCCCATCGCCGCGCTCGCGGCGGAGCAGGCTGGCGTTTCCGCAGCCGTCCGCGGCAGCGTCGAGGTTGCGCGCGCCCCGGCTACCGCGCGCGCCGTCCGGAGCGGCGAGGAGATCTTCATGCAGGACGCGCTTCGAAGTGGAGCGCGCTCCGGCATGCAGATCCTCCTGCTCGACGAGACCGTCTTCACGATCGGCCCGGACAGCGCGCTCGTCGTCGACGAGTTCGTCTACGACCCCTCGACGGACGCCGGCCGCGTCCAGGCCACCGTGGCAAAGGGGGTCTTCCGCTTCGTGACGGGCAAGATCGCGAAGAAGCGTCCGAGCGACATGAAGGTCTCGCTTCCGTCCGGACAGATCGGGGTACGCGGAACGATCGTCGCGGGTTCCGCAGACGACGCGACGCGGACCTCGCTCGTGATTCTCCTCGGAGACGGTGCCGCTGGCGCCTCGCAATCGGCAGCGCCTTCGATCGAGGTGTGCAACGCGGGGACCTGCGAGACGATCGTGAGCGTGGGCTTCGGGGTCCGCATCCTCGGTCCTGATGCACCGCCCACCGAGCCCTTCCGCGTGCCGAGCGAGCAGATCGAGGCGATCCTCGCCGCACTCGCGAACCCGGAGCAGGTCGAGCAGGGACCGACCGGCCCGCTCGATCTGCCGAAGCTCGCGAGCCCCGAGGACGAGGAGCGCGTGCGGGAGGCGCGCCGGCGGCTCGGAGTCCTCGATGCGCTCGGCGGCCTTTCCGACGCTGCCGCGCAGGATGCGCGCGGCCCGGGGGAGGTGCGTCCGCCATCGCCACCGCCCACGACCCCGGAGCGCGTGCAGACCCCACCCCCTTCGGCTTCGCCGAGCCATTCGGTCGGGCCTTCGAGCGGGCCCTAGCGGGAGCGCCGCTTTACACGAGACACGATCCCCGATACCCAAGGCCCATGATCGTCGGCGCGGCGCTGATCGAGATCCACGTCCACGGCTCGCAATCGCTCAAGGAGAAGCGAGGCGTCGTGCGCTCGATGCTCCAGAGGATCCGCAACCGCTTCAACGTTTCGGCCGCCGAGGTCGATGGCCAGGACACCTGGCAGCGAGCGACCCTCGGCGTCGTGAGCGTTGGCCGCGATGCGCGAGAACTTCGCGCCGTTCTCGATCGCGTGGTCGCATTCGCCGAGAGCACCGGCCTCGCCGAGGTGACGAATTCGGACGTCGAGATCCTGAACCTCGAGCACGCCGATCTCGCCGACCGGTCCGACGATGGATCGGAAGACGATCCCGATCTCGACGGGGGTCCCGATGACGATCCGTGCGGCGTCTCAACGTCGCCTCGGCGGAGCCGGGGAGGGCCGTCGTGAGCCGCCGGACCGAGCGCGTCGCCGAGGAGGTCCGGGCCGAGATCGCCCGGCTGCTCCGGGAGGAGATCACCGATCCCCGCATCCGTCTCGTGACGCTCACGCGGGTCGACGTCGCGCCGGACCTCGCCCGGGCGGACGTCTTCTGGAGCATGGTCGAGGCCGAGGGCGGCCCGGCGCTCGACGACACCGAGCGCGCGCTCGAGCGGGCGTCCGGTTTCGTTCGCCACCGTCTTGCCGAAGCGCTCCCGCTGCGTCGCGCTCCGAGCGTGCACTTCCACCACGACCCCTCGCTCGCGCTCGGCGCCGAGACGCTCGGATTGCTCCGGAGCCTGCGCGAGGACGACGAGCGCTAGGTCTCGCCGTCGCGTGGCTGGCGGAAGGGAGATGCCTTGAGTGTCGGGCGGCGCCGCGACGAGGGACCCTCGGGCTTTCTCGTCGTCGACAAACCGGCGGGCTTCACGTCACACGACGTCGTCGATCGCGCCCGGCGCTGGCTCGGGACGCGTCGGATCGGGCATCTCGGCACGCTCGATCCGCTCGCGACGGGAGTGCTTCCGCTCGCGGTCCGCGAGGCCACGAAGCTCGTTCCCTTCGTCGAGGGTGGGCGCAAACGCTACGAGACGACCGTCGCGCTCGGTGCCGAGACCGATACGCTCGACGCCGATGGGAGGGTGACCTCGCGTCACGAGGGCGCCCTTCCCGACGAGGCATCCGTGCGCGACGCGCTCTCGGGGTTCATCGGTGAGATCGAGCAGGTGCCTCCCATGTACAGCGCGGTGAAGCAGGGCGGGATCCCGCTGCATCGGCTCGCGCGAAAAGGGGCGGAGGTCGAGCGGGCGGCGCGGCGTGTGACGGTGTACCGGATCGATCTGCTCCACTTCGAGGGAGCGAGCGTCGACCTCGCGATCGAGTGTGCGGCGGGTACCTACGTCCGTGTCCTCGCGGCGGATCTCGGCCGAAGGCTCGGCTGTCTCGCGCACGTCGCGGCGCTGCGACGGACGGCGAGCGGTCCCTTCACGATCGACGCGGCCGAGACCGTCGAGGCGCTCGATGCGGCGGTAGACTCGGCGCACGTGGCCGAGCGGCTCGTACCGGCCACGGCGGTGCTCGGCCTTCCGCTGCTCCGGCTCGAACCCGACGAGGCGCGCCGCGTGCTCCATGGCGCAAGCCTCCGGGCGCCGGCGGGCGCACCCATGCCGGATCCCGGCACAAGGTTCTCGGCGGTCGACGCCTCGGCGCGTCTCGTCGCCGTGCTCGAGGTCGCCCCCGACCGGAGCCTGCGGCCCCTGCGCGTTCTCGGCAGCGCCTAGCGTCGAGCCCGGCGCTCCTGCCTGCGGGGCGGCCAGCTCGCCGACGCTCCTTCCCTGCGGGGCGCGAACGGACGCCATTGCCGCAGGCGCAGGGGACTGCTAAACCCCGCCGCGCAGGAAAGAGGAAACGCCTCCCGGCGTCACGAGCGTGGCGCCCCGGCCCGAGACGGGTCGATCCAGAGAGCATCCCGAGGGACATCGACGTTGGCATCTGCGCAGCGCAAGCAAACCGTGGTATCGGAGTACAAGCGGCACGAGAAGGATACGGGCTCGCCTGAGGTCCAGATTGCGCTGCTCTCCGAGCGGATCAACGAGCTCTCCGAGCACTTCAAGACCCACAAGAAGGATCACCACTCGCGCCGCGGTCTGCTGCAGATCGTGAGCCAGCGGCGGCGGCTCCTCGACTACCTGCGACGCAACGATCAGGAGCGCTACCAGGCCCTGATCAACCGCCTCGGCCTGCGACGCTAGCCGGGGCCGGCCGCCCAAGGGATGGGTGGCCGCCACAATGCAGGGTGGTGTGGATCCGTCGAAGGGCCGGGATGCGGGAGTCATCCATGCGCGCAGCGGGCGCTTGCCGCTGTCCGCATCGCTGATCCCGCATGCCGCCGCGGTCGACGCGTCTGGCCCCACCCGCGAAGGCCGGCGCCTCCCGTGCGCCGGTGTGCAAGAGGTGCATCCATGCCGAGCTGGTTCCAGCCGCAGACCGTGACCTTCGAGGTCGGCGGTCGCCCGATGACGATCGAGACCGGGCGACTCGCCAAGCAGGCCGCAGGGGCGGCCGTCGTGACGTACGGAGAGACCGTCGTTCTCGTGACCGCCGTATCGGCGAAGCCTCGTGAGGGGATCGACTTCTTCCCGCTCACCGTCGACTTCGTCGAGAAGACGTCTGCCGCGGGCAAGATTCCCGGAGGCTTCTTCAAGCGTGAGGGACGCCTCGCAGACCGCGAGGTGTTGGTTTCGCGCTTCATCGACCGCGCGATCCGGCCGCTTTTCGCGGACGGCTATCGCGACGAGACGCAGATCACCGCCACGGTGCTCTCGGCCGACGGCGAGCACCAGCCCGACCTCCCGGCCTTCGTCGGCGCCTCGGCCGCGCTCACGCTCTCCGAGATTCCCTTCCTCGGGCCGATCGCTGCGGTCCGGATCGGCAGGATCGAAGGCCGGCTGGTCGTCAACCCGCTCCATTCGCAGACGAAGGAGAGCGACCTCGAACTCGTCGTCGCGGCGAGTCGCCAGGCGCTCGTCATGGTCGAAGGCAGCGCGCAGGAGATCGCGGAGGCCGAGGTGCTCGCGGCGCTCAAGTTCGCGCACGAGGCGATCCTGCCGCAGATCGACGCGCAAGAGGATCTCCAGCGGCGCGCCGGCAAGCCGAAGAAAGAGCCTGCGCCCGCGGCCGATCACTCCGTCGTCGCGGCCCGCGTCCGGCAGATGGCGCAGGCGAAACTCGACGAAGCGCTCTCGATCCGCACCAAGGCCGAGCGCTACGCGGCGCTCAAGGGCGTCGACGCGGCGGTGGTCGAAGAACTCGCCGCCGAGTACCGGCAGGAGAAGGTCGCGATCGACAGCCTCGAGGCCTACGAGACGCGCCGAGACGGGTACAGGCGACTCGTCGATGGTGCGAAGAACGCGCTTCACGACCTCCGCTCCGAGCTCATGCGGGAGCGGATCCTCTCGCACGGGGTTCGCATCGACGGCCGCACGGCGACCGACATCCGGCCGATCGCCTGCGAGATCGGCGTGGCACCGCGCGCCCACGGGACGGGTCTGTTCACCCGTGGCGAGACGCAGGCGCTCGTCTTCTGCACGCTCGGAAGCTCCGACGACGAGCAGACGATCGACGCGCTCACCGAGCGCTACCAGAAGCAGTTCTTGCTCCACTACAACTTCCCGCCCTTCTCGGTCGGCGAGGCGCGCCCGCTCCGCGGACCGGGCCGCCGCGAGGTCGGCCACGGAACCCTCGCCGAGCGAGCGCTCCGTGCGGTGCTGCCTCCGCACGAGAAGTTCCCGTATACGATCCGGATCGTCTCGGAGACGCTCGAGTCGAACGGTTCGTCGTCGATGGCGACGGTCTGTGGAGGCGCGCTCGCGCTCATGGACGCGGGGGTTCCGATCACGGCGCCGGTCGCCGGCATCGCGATGGGGCTCATCCAGTCGGGAGATCGCGTCGCGGTGCTCTCGGACATCCTCGGGGACGAGGACCATCTCGGCGACATGGACTTCAAGGTCGCCGGGACGCGCCGGGGGGTGACGGCGGTCCAGATGGACATCAAGATCGAGGCGGTCGATTGGGCCGTCATGGAGCGCGCCCTCGAGCAGGCCCGGGTCGGCCGTCTCCACATTCTCGACTGCATGGAGTCCGAGACGAAGGCCGAGCTCTCGAACCTCTCGGCGCGTCCCGAGCTTTCGCGTTACGCGCCGCGGCTCGAAGTGATCTGGATCAAGCCCGACCGGATCCGCGACGTGATCGGCCCAGGCGGCCGCGTGATCCGCGCAATCCAGGACACGACGGGAGTCAAGATCGACGTCGAGGATTCGGGTCGCGTGACGATCTTCTCGCCGGACCTCGACGCGCTCGAGCGCGGCCGGGCGATGGTCCAGGAGCTCACGCAAGAGGCCGAGATCGGCAGGATCTACCTCGCCAAGGTGAAGCGGATCACCGACTTCGGCGCCTTCGCGGAGATCTTCCCGGGGACCGACGGCCTCATCCACGTGAGCCAGCTCGCGGAGGGGCGTGTCGAGAGGGTGACGGACGTGGTGGCGGAGGGGGACGAGGTGCTCGCCAAGTGCATCGACATCGACCCGACGGGCCGCATCCGGCTCTCGCGAAGGGAGGCGCTCGCCGACATCGCGGCGCGTGGCTAGGCCGCCGCTCCGCGTCCCGATCCGGCGGCTTCCGGGCGCGGCCGACCTGCCGCTCCCGGAGGCCGCGACTTCCGGCGCCGCGGGGCTCGACGTCTGCGCAGCGGTCGACGCGGATCTCGAGATCGCTCCCGGAGCGCGTGCGCTCGTGCCGACGGGGTTCGCGATCGCGGTTCCCGCGGGCTACGAGGCGCAGCTTCGCGCCCGCAGTGGGCTGGCCTTGCGCCACGGCCTGCTGCTCCCGAACGCCCCGGGCACGATAGACTCCGACTATCGCGGGGAGGTAAAGGTGATCGTGCTCAACGCCGGGGACGCGCCGGTCACGATCCGACGCGGTGATCGGATCGCGCAGCTGGTCTTCGCGGCGGTCGAGAAGGTCGCCCTCGAAGAGCGCAGCGAGCTTCCGACGACCGAGCGCGGCGAAGGAGGCTTCGGCCACACGGGAGCTCGCTCGACCGGGCGCCGGGAGGGCTCGTCTTGAGCCATCCGCCGAGGGCCGAGACGTCCGCGCCGGCGCGAGAGGCCTCGACGCCGGACGTCGCAGAAGAGCCCGTCCACCCGCTTCCTCCGACCCCGCTCCCCCCCGAGCGAGCCTCGCGAGTGAGCAACCTCGCGCTTCGCCTCGCGACGGCCTCGATCGTGATCCCGCTCGTACTCTGGCTGATCGCGATCGGGGGCGTCCCCTACCTCCTCGCGATCGTCGTGATCACGGTGCTCTCGCTTCGCGAGTTCTACCGCCTGATCGAGGACAAGGGCGCGCACCCGCTGGTCGGTTTCGGCCTCGCTGCGGGAGCAGCGCTCCCCGTCGTCGCGTATCTCGGCAACGAGTACCACGCGACGCTGATCATGACCGCCGTGCTCCTCGGTGTGATGGTCGCGCAGGTGGGGAAGGCCGAGATCACCGAGGCGCTGGCGAGCATCTCGGGGACTTTCTTCGGCGTCTTCTACGTCTCCTGGCTCCTCTCGCACGCGATCGTGCTGCGTCAGTTCCACGAGGTCGTCTCCGCGCGCTTCGGCCCGGCGGCGGCGGCGCAGTTCTCCCCGGATGCGGGCGCCTTCTACATGGTCTTCGCCCTCGCGGCGCTGGTCGGCTGCGATGCGGGGGCCTACTTCGCCGGTCGCCAATGGGGTCGACGCAAGCTCGCCCCGCAGATCAGCCCGGGAAAGACCGTCGAAGGGGCCCTCGGTGGTGTCGCCGGCGGAACCCTGAACGCGCTGCTCTTCAAGGGGATCTTCGACCTCTGGTGGCCCGATCTCTCGCGCGGATTTCCGTGGGCCGCGGCGCTCGTCTTTGCGATGCTGCTCACCATGGTGGGGATCATCGGCGACCTGGTCGAGTCGCTGCTCAAGCGTGACGCGCAGCGAAAGGATGCGGGAGCGCTCCTGCCGGGGATGGGAGGCTTCCTCGACCGGATCGACTCGAGCCTGCTCGGGATCCCGGTCATGTACTATCTGCTTCTCTCGTACACGTACCTCCGACTGAGCCCCGCATGATCGAACGTTATTCGCGCCCCGAGATGCACGCCGTCTGGACCGAAGCGGCGAAGTACGGCCGCTGGCTCGAGGTCGAGCTCGCGACCACCGCCGTTCTGGCCGAGCGGGGGATGGTTCCGGCACGAGCCGCGGAGGCGATCCGCAGCCGCGCCGCATTCGATCCGGCGCGGATCGACGAGATCGAGCGTTCGGTGCGACACGACGTGATCGCGTTCCTCACGAACGTCGCCGAGTACGTAGGATCCGACGCCCGCTGGCTCCACTTCGGGATGACGTCGAGCGACGTTCTCGATACGGCGCTCGCACTCCAGATCCGGGCCGCCGGCGCGCTGCTGCTCTCCGGCGTCGACCGGGTCGTGACGGCCTTGCGCCGTCGCGCGCTCGAGCATCGCGACACGCCCTGCGTCGGTCGGACCCACGGCGTCCACGCGGAGCCGACGACCTTCGGCATGAAGCTCCTGGTCTTCCACGAGGAGATGAGGCGCAATCGGATCCGGCTCGAGGAAGCGCTCGACGGCGCCTGCGTCGGTAAGATCTCGGGCGCCGTCGGCACCTTCGCGCACCTCGATCCCGAGGTCGAGGAGGCCGTGTGCGCGAGGCTCGGGCTCGGCTTCGAGCCGGCCGCGACCCAGGTCGTGCAGCGGGATCGCCACGCGGCGTTGGTCGCGGCGTACGCGGTGACGGGATCGACGCTCGAGAAGATCGCCGTCGAGCTCCGGCATCTGGCCCGAACCGAGGTGCGCGAGGTCGAGGAGGAGTTCGGACGCGGGCAGAAGGGGTCGTCGGCGATGCCGCACAAGCGCAACCCCTGGCGCTTCGAGACGGTGACGGGGCTCTCGCGTCTGCTTCGCGGCTATGCGACGTCTGCGCTCGAGAACAACGTCCTCTGGCACGAACGCGACATCAGCAACTCCTCGGTCGAGCGGGTCGTGCTTCCCGACGCGAACCTCGTCCTCGATTTCATGCTCGACCGGACCGCCCAGCTCGTCGAATCCCTCGTCGTCCACCCCGAACGGATGCGTGCGAACCTCGATCTGACGAACGGCCTCGTCTTCAGCGGCACGCTGCTCGTGGCGCTCGCCGCCAAGGGGCTCTCGCGAGAGGACGCCTATCGCCTCGTCCAGGGGCACGCCATGCAGACATGGGAGCGCGGAGGGAGTTTCCGGGCTCGCGTCGACGCCGACGCGGAGATCTCGAAGCTGCTCTCGCGCGACGAGCTCGATGGCATCTTCTCGCTCGACGAGGCGCTTCGGAACGTCGAGAGGATTTTCGCCCGCACGCTCGCGGGGACCGGGGAGGCTTCGTGAAGGCCATCGTCTGCGTCACGCTCAAGCCCGACGTGCTCGATCCGCAGGGAAAGGCGATCCAGCGCGCAGCGGCCGCGCTCGGCCACTCGGCGATCCGGGAAGTGCGGCAGGGCAAGCTCTTCGAGGTCGAGGTCGACGCGGTCGATCGCGGTGCCGCCGAGCGGCTGCTGCGAGAGGTCGCCGGCAAGCTGCTCTCGAACCCCGTGATCGAGGACTTCCGCATCGAGCGGATCGAGGCCTAGGGCGATTGCGGAACCTCCGCCACCTCTTCGAGGCGAACCGCGCGTGGGCCGCGGGCCTCGAGGCGCGGGATCCGGACTTCTTCCGCAACCTCTCGGGCCAGCAGAGCCCCGAGTATCTCTGGATCGGATGCTCGGACAGTCGGGTGCCGGCGAACCAGATCGTGGGACTGCTCCCGGGCGAGCTCTTTGTTCATCGGAACATCGCGAACGTGGTGGTCCACACGGATCTGAACTGCCTCTCGGTCATGCAATTCGCGGTCGACGTGCTGCGGGTCAAGCATCTCATCGTGTGTGGCCACTACGGCTGTAGCGGTGTACGGGCGGCGCTCCACAACGCGAAGCTCGGCCTGAGCGACAACTGGCTGCGGCATGTCCAGGACGTTCGCGTGCGGCACCAGGATCTTCTCGCCACCGCCGGGACCGAGGGCGAGCGCTGCGACATGCTCTGCGAACTCAACGTGATCGAGCAGGTCGCGAACGTGGCGCAGACGACGATCGTGCAGGATGCCTGGGAGCGCGGACAGCCGCTCTCGGTCCACGGTTGGATCTACGGCCTCGAGGACGGGCTGCTCCGGGATCTCGACGTCTGCCTCACGAAGCCTGCCGAGATCGCCGAGGCCCACGCCGCCGCGGTGGCGCGGGTGCTGCGATAGGACGGAGTGCGGATCCTGCGGCGTCGGGCACGGATCTCGACGTCAGCGGTAACGGTCGGGCCGGGCGACGAAGACGGTCGAGACGTAGGCGAAGACGGCATAGTGTTCGAAGTAGGTCGAAGCGAGGTGTTCGAGGATCGCATCGGACACTTCGCTGCGGACGACGGTGTCGATCCGGACGTTCGGACCGTTCCAATCGCTCGGCCCGTGATCTCCGCGGCCGCGTTGCCACTCCGCGCGACCTTCGACGAGGCTGTAGCCTCGCGCGCCGAGCGCACGGATCTCGTCGACGAGACGCGTCGCGAGCTCGGGCTCGGCGAGGATCGTGACCAGACGGAGCTCGGTCGTCTTCACGGCGCTCCTCCCGAGGCAAAGCGCTCGGCGATCGCGAAGTAGACCGGTAGCCCCACGATCAGATTGAAGGGGAACGTGATCGCGAGCGACGCGGTCAAGTAGTAGCCCGGATTCGCCTCGGGAAGCGCGATGCGTACGGCTGCGGGGGCGGCAATGTACGAGGCGCTCGCGGCGAGCACGCCGAAGACCATCGCGCCACCGACCGAGAGGCCGATCGCGCTCGCGAGCGCGATCCCGATCACGCCGTTGGCGAGCGGCATCGCGATCGCGAACGCAACGAGGAACGAGCCGACCTCGCGAAGGTCGACGATGCGCCGTGCCGCGACCATGCCCATCTCGAGCAAGAAGAGCGTGAGGACCCCCTGGAAAGGGTCGGAGAAGAACGGCGCCACCCGCGCGAACCCGTTCTCGCCCCCGAGCCATCCGATCGCGAGTCCTCCGCCGAGGAGCACCATGCTCTTACCCGACAGGACCTCGGCGAGCACCTCGCTCCGGCGGCCGCTGCCGGGGCCCGCGTGCTGCGCGATCACGAGCGCGACGGCGATCGCCGGCACCTCCATGAGGGCGAGGAGCGCGGGAAGGAAGCCCTCGGTCGGTGCGCCGACGGCCGCCGCATAGGCGAGCGCGGCGATGAAGGTCACGGCGGAGACGGAGCCGTAATGTGCGGCGAGCGCCGCCGAATCGGCGACCGAGAAGCCGCCGAAGCGCCGCAGGATCGCGTAACACCAGATCGGGATCGCCGTCCCGATGCCGATCCCGGCGAGCGCCGGGAGCGCCACCTCGGCGAGCGATGCGGTGGCGAGCGACGCGCCTCCCTTGAGCCCGATCGAGAACAGGAGATAGATCGAAAGGAGCTGGTAGACGGGCTCGGGAAAGCGCAGATCGCTGCGCACGAAGGTCGCCACCGCGCCGAGCACGAAGGCCAGCACCATGGGAGAGAGCAGGTTCTGCCGGACGATCTCGAGGCCTTCCACCAGCGCCCGAGGCTAGCCCCCGCCCCGGGGCCTGCCCGGTCGAGGAGGAGGCGATTCGTTCGAGCCACCGCTTCCGCGCCGCAGCGCGGCCCGCTCGTTCCGCATCCGTCGGCTGAAATCCCAGCTCGTGAGTCGCTCGGGTTCGATCCGGATCGCCACCTCCTGCGAAGCGCGCGAGAGGAGCCAGCGCGCGAGGGGCGTCTCGCGGCTTCCGAGATAGCGATCGAGCAGCCGGCAGAGGATCTCCTCTCCGCGGGCCTTGCCGAGCCGCGCCATCCCGGCCCCTCGAACCCCCCGGTAGGGAGGCTCGTCGCGCGCCACCTCGAAGCCGCAACGGGGCTCGCGCTCGAGCCAGCGGGCGACCCGGCTGGTCCCGGCGGTCGCACACCAGAGCGCGCCTTCGTCGAGCAGGTACCAGAGTGAAACGACCCGCGGATGCCCGCTCGCAGAGAGCACGGCGAGTCGCAACGGCACGACGGTCTCCTCGAGATGCGCGCGAATCCGCTCCGCCGACCAGGGACCCGAAGCGTCCATCGGGGGCTCCTCCTTGCGCGAGCTTGCCACGCGGGCGGCGCGTTGACCCCCCCGGGCGCAGCCGATACCCTTGGCGCGTCCCCGATCCCCGGCCCAAGACCACGCGCTCCGCAGCCGAACGGCCCGACACGAGGCGAAGCTCACGTGTTTTCCGTGATCCAGTTCCCGGGCTCGAACGACGACCGGGACACGCGATTCGCGATGCGCTCGGTTCTCGGGGCGCCGTGCGAACTCGTCTGGCACAAGGACTCCGAGCTTCCGCCCGAGACGCGCGCCGTGCTGCTCCCGGGTGGTTTCTCGTACGGGGATTACCTGCGCTGCGGGGCGATGGCGCGTTTCTCGCCGGTGATGGCGGCCGTTCGACGCTTTGCCGATCGAGGCGGTCTCGTGCTCGGCATCTGCAACGGCTTCCAGGTGCTCTGCGAGGCGGGGCTCCTTCCCGGAGCGCTGCTCCGCAACCGCGAGCTCCACTTCGTCTGCGACTTCGTCCACGTGAGAGTCGAGCGCGCGAAGGCTCCGTTCACCTCGAGAGCGCGCGAGAGGCAGGTGCTCACGCTTCCGGTGAAGCACGGCGAGGGCGCCTATCACGTTCGCCCCGAAGAACTCGCCCGGCTCGAAGCCGCGGGTCAGATCCTGCTTCGCTACTGCGACGCCTCCGGGCGTTCGAGCCCCGGGTCGAACCCGAACGGTTCGGTCGGCGACGTGGCCGGCGTGTGCAACGAGCGCGGCAACGTCTTCGGGCTGATGCCGCATCCCGAGCATGCGGTCGAGAAGGAGCTCGGGGGCGAGGACGGGATCGTCCTGCTCGGCTCGCTGCTCGACGCCGTGAAGGCCGGTTCGTTCGCGGCGGGTGCCTAGGCGATGGTGCGTCCGACCCCCGTCGTCGACCTCGACCTCGCCCGCGAGCATGGACTCTCCGACGACGAATGGGAGAGGATCCTCGGGATTCTCGGGCGGGCACCGACGTTCCCCGAGCTCGGGATCTTCTCGGTGATGTGGTCGGAACATTGCTCGTACAAGTCGAGCCGCTGCCATCTGAAGACGCTTCCCACCTCGGCCGAGCACGTGCTGCAGGGCCCCGGAGAAAACGCCGGGGCGGTGGCGATCGGCGACGGCCTCGCCGTGATCTTCAAGATCGAGAGCCACAACCATCCGTCGTTCGTCGAGCCGCGGCAGGGGGCCGCAACCGGAGTGGGAGGCATCCTGCGCGACATCTTCACGATGGGCGCGCGGCCGATCGCCTCGCTCGACTCGCTTCGTTTCGGGCCCATCGAGGATCCCCGACACCGCCATCTGCTTCGAGGGGTCGTCGATGGGATCGGCGGCTACGGAAACGCGGTCGGCGTCGCGACCGTCGGCGGCGAGGTTTCGTTCCATCCCTGCTACCGCGGAAACATCCTGGTGAACGCCTTCAACGTCGGGATCGTCGAGGCCGATCGGATCTTCCTCGCGAAGGCCGGCGGCGTCGGGAACCCGGTGATCTACGTCGGGAGCAAGACGGGACGTGACGGAATCCACGGCGCGAGCCTCCTCGCGTCGGCCGAGTTCGACGACCCCACCGAGAGCAAACGACCGACGGTGCAGGTCGGAGACCCCTTCACCGAGAAGTGTCTGATCGAGGCGTGTCTCGAGGCGATGCGCACCGATGCGATCATCGGGATCCAGGACATGGGCGCGGCGGGCCTGACCTGCTCGTCTTTCGAGATGGCGAGCCGGGCGGGAACCGGAATCGAGATGGATCTCGATCGGGTGCCGCAGCGCGAGCGCAACATGACCCCCTACGAGCTTCTGCTCTCCGAGAGCCAGGAGCGGATGTTGCTCGTGGCGCGCGCCGGCGAGGAGGGCCGCGTCCGCGAGATCTTCGAGCGTTGGGATCTCGACGTCGCCGTGGTTGGTCGGGTGACGGGCGACGGCCGGATGAAGGTGCGCTGGCATGGGGAGACGGTCGTCGACATCCCCGTCGACCCCGTCGCGGAGTCGGCGCCGATGTACGACCGCCCGCGTCGCGAGCCCGGCGATCTCCGGATCCGGCAACGGCTCGAGACGACGTCGATCGCGCCCGAGGATGATCCGCAGGCCGCGCTCGAGGCGCTCCTCGATTCTCCGAACCTCGGCTCGAAGGCGTGGGTGTACCGCCAGTACGACCAGCTGGTACAGGGCAATACCGTTCTCGCGCCGGGTGGGGATGCCGCGCTCGTCCGGATCAAGCGAGAGGACGGGACTCCGACGCGAAAGGCGCTCGCGCTCGCCGTCGATTGCAACTCCCGATGGTGCTGGATCGATCCCTACGGCGGGACGATCGCGGCGGTTGCCGAAGCGGCTCGCAACGTCGCCTGCACCGGAGCGCGCCCGCTGGCCGTCACGAACTGTCTCAACTTCGGGAACCCCGAGAAGCCCGAGATCATGTGGCAACTCGCCGAGGCGATCCGGGGTCTCGGCGATGCCTGCCGGGCCCTCGGGACTCCCGTCATCTCGGGCAACGTATCGCTCTACAACGAGACGGCCGGTCAGCCGATCCATCCGACGCCGACCATCGCGATGGTCGGCCTGCTCGAGCCCTGGGAGAGGTTCGCGGTCTCCCACTTTCCGGAGGCGGGACTCGACGTGGTGCTGCTCGGCGAGACGCGCGACGAGATCGGTGGGAGCGAATGGCTGGCGCTCCGACGCGGGATCGAGGCGGGGCTGCCGCCGCGAGTCGATCTCGACGCCGAGCTCCGCCTCGAGCGCTTGCTCGCCGACGCGGTCGCGCGGGGCTTGGTGCGTTCGGCGCACGACGTCTCGGACGGCGGCTTCGCCGTGGCGCTCGCCGAATGCAGTTTCACGGGTCCCGCCGGGCTGTGTGTGGGGGCTCGCGTCGAGCTCCCCGGTGGGCTCCGGCCGGAGGTCGTCCTGTTCGGGGAGTCGACGGGCCGCGTGATCACCACGACTCGCGACCCTCGCGCGCTCGTCGCGCTCGCGAGGGAGTTGGGCGTTCCGGCGCGACGCATCGGCGAGACGGGCGGCGACTCGCTCCACGTAGAACGCGAGGGCGGCGGCGAGCTGCTCCACGCATCGGTCGCCGCGCTTCGATCGGTCTGGTCGCGTGCGCTCCCGCGACGGATGGAGGACTAGACGTGTGCGGCGTTTTCGGCGTCCACGGCCATCCCGAGGCGGCCCACATCACGTACCTCGGACTCTACGCGCTCCAACACCGAGGTCAGGAGTCGGCGGGGATCGTCTCGTCGAACGGCCGTGAGCAGCTCGTCTACCGGGGGATGGGCCTCGTCGCCGACATCTTCTCCGAGCCGATCCTCACGAAGCTCCCCGGACGGCACGCGATCGGACACGTCCGCTATTCGACGGCCGGCGGGTCGACACTCCGCAACGCGCAACCCTTTTGCGCCACCACCGACGGCGGGCCCGTCGCGATCGCCCACAACGGCAACCTGGTGAACGCGGTCGCGATCCGACGCGAGCTCGAGGGCCGAGGCGCGATCTTCTCGTCGACCTCCGACAGCGAGGTGATCGTCCACCTGCTCGCACGATCGCGGGAAGGAAGCCTCGAGGATCGGCTGATCGATGCACTCTCGCGCGTGAAGGGCGCTTTCAGCCTGCTCCTGCTCACCGACGACGCGCTGATCGCGGCGCGTGATCCGTGGGGATTCCGGCCGCTCGTCCTCGGCCGGCTCGACGGTGGCTTCGTCGTCGCGAGCGAGACCTGCGCGCTCGATCTGATCGGAGCGACCTACGAGCGCGATCTCGAGCCCGGCGAGGTGATCGTGATCCGTCGGGGGCGACTGCGGACGCTGCGGCCCTTCGCACGCGCTCCGCGCCAGACGTTCTGCATCTTCGAGCACATCTACTTCGCGAGGCCCGACTCGAATCTCCAGCAGCAGAACGTCTACGCGTTCCGCAAGGAGCTCGGGCGGGTTCTCGCCCGCGAACATCCGGTCGAGGCGGACATGGTGGTTCCCGTGCTCGATTCGGGGACTGCGGCAGCCCTCGGATATGCCGAGGAGTCCGGGATCCCGTACGAGACGGCCCTGATCCGGAACCACTACGTTCGTCGCACCTTCATCGAGCCGAGCCAGTCGATCCGTCACTTCGGCGTGAAGGTCAAGCACAACGCGGTGCGCGGCATTCTCGAAGGGAAGCGAGTCGTTCTCGTCGAGGACTCGATCGTGAGGGGGACGACGCTCCTCAAGCTCGTCACGATGGTCCGCCAGGCGGGGGCGCGCTCGGTCCACGTGCGCGTCTCGTCTCCCCCGACGATCGGCCCGTGCCACTACGGGATCGATACGCCGTCGCGCGACGAGCTGATCGCGTCGACGCTCTCGGTCGAAGAGATCCGACGCGAGATCGGCGCCGACACGCTCGGCTACCTTTCGCTCGAGGGCCTGCGGACCACGTCGGCGCTGCTGAAGCAGGGGTTCTGCGACGCATGCTTCTCCGACGAGTATCCGGTTCCGGCCGGAGACGACGAGTCGCCTCCGCAGCTCTCGCTATTCCACGACGTCGAACCCGACGGGTCCGAGGGAGGGAGCCTGCGGCGGGGCGGCCGCTCTTGAGCGGCCCGAGGCCCCGGATCGGGATCACGACGTACCCGAGGGCCGGAGAGGATCGTCCGGCCTTCTCGCTTCCGACCGCATACGTCGATTCGGTTCGCGCCGCGAAGGGGCTCCCGCTGCTCATGACCCCGGGCGCCGAGGAGCCCGAGGAATACCTCGACCACGTCGACGCGCTCATCTTCGCGGGGGGCGGAGACATCCATCCCGATCACTTCGAGGGCGAGGAGCACCCCGCGCAGTACGGGGTCGATCAAGAGCGCGACGCATTCGAGCTGCGGCTCATGAAGGGCGCGCTCGCGCGGGAGATCCCGACGCTCGCGATCTGCCGCGGGCTCCAGATGCTGAACGTCGTGCTCGGCGGGGATCTCCACGTGCATCTTCCGGACGTCGTCGGGGAGTCGGTCCTGCACCGCCATCCGAGCCGCAAGCCCGTGCTCCACGAGGTGAGGCTCGCACGCGGCTCGCGGATTGCGGAGATCTACGGCCGCGAGACCGTCGAGACGATCTCGTGGCACCACCAGGCCGTGAACCGGCTCGGGAGCGGGCTCGAGGCCACGGGCTGGGCCGAGGACGGAACGATCGAAGCCGTCGCCCTCGACGGAGCGCCCTGGCTCCTCGCGGTGCAGTGGCATCCGGAGATGCGCCCCGAAGAGCTCGAGCTCTTCCGGGAGCTCGTCGCCATGGGAACCCGCAGGGTGCGAGCAGCGAACGCCTGAGCCCCGCGGGCGTCTCTCCATCATGCGGAGGCCCCGGTCCGCCGATAGGCGACCCTGGAGGGGCGCAGGCGCAGATGGTGGTCCGCGAGGAGATCCAGTACGCCACGCCCGGCGATCCGCGCACGCTCGTCGCGCGCTTCGACGCTCCCGAGTGTTTTTCCCGGGAGTACCGGAGCAACCTCTCGCAAGGCGGCATCTTCATCGAGACGGCCGACACCTTCGATCTCCGCGAGCTCGTGACGATCGAGCTCTGGCTCGCCTTCCGTGATGAGCGCCATCGGCTCGATGGGGAGATCGTGAGCGTCCGGCCCGCAGGGCTGGCGGGGGCCCCCGCAGGCGTGGCCGTCCAGCTCCTTGCGCCCGCGAGCGAGATCCGAGCGCGACTCGGTCCGCTGGCGACGCTCGAGCCGGATGAGGATCTGCCCGTGCATGCCGACGCTCGCGGCGCCTCTCGCAGCGACGCGCGCGTACAGGCAAGGGTCGACGAGGTGGATGCGATGCTCGAGACCCGTGATCTCTCCACGTCGGGAGCCCTGCTCGAGCTCCGCGACGCGCCTCTCGATCTCGGCGAGACGATCGAGGTCTCGCTCCAGCATCCCGTGAGCGGCGAGGAGTACCGGATCGAGGGTACCGTCGTCCGCCATCACGAGGAGAACGGCGTCGTCACCGGGGTCGGCGTGCGCTTCGAGCCGGCCGTGGTCGAGCAGCCCGGAGTCGAACGGTTCGTCGAGGACGTCCAGGCAGCGGCGCATGCGAAGCAGCTCGGTGCGATCCAGGGTCCGATCGATGCGCTCGGACTCGCGAGCCTGCTGCAGATGTTCGGTGCGTCGGCTCCTGCCGGGACTCTCCGCGTCCGGCGCGGCGAGGAGCGGGGGCTCGTCGTCTTCGAGGCGGGAGAGCTCCGCGCGGCGCGCCTCGGTGAGGCTTCCGGGATGAAGGCGCTCGCGAGGCTGCTCGCGTTTCGCGACGGGGCCTTCGAGTTCCATGCGCATCGCGAGCCGGGACTCCCCGAAGACGCAGCGCAACCCCTCGATGCTGCGATCTTCGAGGGCGTTCGCCTCGTCGATGAGCTCGCCCGTGTGGCGCTCCCGGCGTCGATCCTCGAAGGCGCGCTGCGGCTCGATCGAGCGCGGCTCGAGCGGGAGGGCGATGCTCTCGAGAAGGTCGAGTCGGCAATCGCCGATCTCGTGGCGGCCGGGCTGCCTTTCGACCGGCTCCTCGACGTGATCCCGGTGGCCGACGCCGAGATCCACGTCGCGGTTCGCGGGCTCCTCGAGCGGGGCATCCTGCTCTCGGTATCTCGCGGCCGGGGCGTCTAGGAGAGCGATCCGACCCGTCTCGGGTCGGACGCCGAGCTCCCGATCGCAGCTTCCGGACTCAAGGCGCTGCGAGCGTCGACGCTCCCGACGCTTCGGCCTGCCGCGAATCGCGAAATTCCCGGCGCACGAGCTTTCCCGCCTTGAACTCGCTTCGTACGTCCGGCGTTCCGTCGCCGTCGAGATCGTCGTCTCGCGAAGCGATCGTGCCGTCGGGCTCGAAGCGCTCGAAGCGATCGAGTCGACCGTCACCGCTTTCGTCCGAATCTCCCCCGACCAGCACTCCTGCGGCGTAATGGAAGACCCGCTCGGGTCGCTCGTCTGCGTCCATGTCGATCTCGATCCGTTCGGTCGAGAGCCCATCCTCCGCGAGCCATCGGCGCGCGTTCACTCTCCCCGAGGCGCCGCGGTCCTCGAGCACCTCACGCGGCCTGTCTCCGACGTACGCCGTCCACCGGTCGGGAGTCCCGTCGTGGTTCGAGTCCTCTTCTCGAAGCAGCGGCGCGGACGCTCCCGGCACGAAATAGAAGCGGGCGAGCTCGGCGCCGTCCGGACCCGTGAGAACGCGGACCTCGATGGGCGCTCCTCGTGAACGCTCGCGAGCGAGCGTCGCTCCGACTCCTTCCGGCTCCTTCATCGCCAGGGTCCGGAGGACGCCGATCTCGTGCGGCGAAGGCGCGCGGCTCGCGAGCTGATCGACGCGGAGCGCGGCGAGAAGCTCGTCGCGCTTGCGCCTCTCGGCGGCGAGCTCGGCCTCGAGGGCCTCGTCCGCCGGATCCTCGACCGTGGAGGCGGCTTCCGACGGCTCGCGCTCCGAAGCGCGCTCGGTTTCGGCGCGGTCGATGAGCGTCGCAGCGTCGAGCGGGCGGCCGTGCTCGGCGGCCTCGGCTCGCGCACGGGCCACCTCGCTCGAGGCGTGCAGGTCGCCGAGAGGCAGGAGCGCGCGCAATGCGAGTGCGCTCCACGTCGCGTCGGTCCGCTGCGGAGAGCTCGCGAGAACACCGGCCACGTCCGTCGAAGCCAGCGCGCGATCGACCGCGTCCGCGAGGGCGCGATCGGCGCAGTCGTCTCCGATCGCAGGCCGGTCGTCGTCGCTTCGAACGCGCGAGGGCTCGTCGGGCAGGGCGCCCGCGCGCGCCGACACGACGCTGAGGGTGACGATCGCGAACGGACCGTCCTTGGCGCTCTCCGCGCAGCGCGCCTCGTCGACCCGAAACGAGATCGCTCCGCGGCTCGCATGTTCCCGCAGCCACCCTTCGGTGCGCGCGAGCGAGTCCGGGGTCGCCTCCGAGACGACGGCCTTCGGCAGTCGCGACCGCAGGCGCCGGGCGAGCTGGAGCGGCACTCGCGGGTTCGGCCACTCACCCGGCTCGCGGGCCCGACCGGCCGAAGGCGCGGGCGGGACGATCAGGACGAGGACGCCGCTCGCATCCTCGACGAGCGGCGAATCGGATGCGGCAGGCCCGGGCGGAGAGAGGGCGGCAGCTCGTGCCTCGTGCAGCGCCGCCTCGTCGGAGCGGCCCTGATCGACGAGGGTCCGGGCGAGGAGGTGATGTGCACGGGCATGGTCCGGATCGACGCCGAGCGCGAGGCGGAGCTGGTGCTCGGCGGCCTCGAGCCGCTTCTGGACGCGGAAGGCCTGCGCGTCCTCGACACGGCGTCGCACGAAGCGCTCGCGATCGGCCGGGGAGGGCGGCTCGTCGCCCGGAGTGGGGTCGATTCCCTGACAGCCGCAGAGTGCGAGCATCACGGCGAGCCCGAGCGCGCGAGCCGGGAGCTTCGCCGAGACCCGCATCTCAGGCCGCGCTCCGACGCAGGATCGTGTCGGACGCGTAGCGAACGTCGTCCGGTTCGGGATGGTCGAGGTTGTAGTGGAGGCCGCGGCTTTCGAGGCGTAGGGATGCGGAACGGATCACCAACTCGGCGACGAGCGCGAGGTTGCGGAGCTCGACCAGATCCGGCGTCAGCCGGAAGTCCCAGTAGTACGCGGTGATCTCCTCCTGGAGCAGCTCGAGCCTGCGCTGCGCTCGCGCGAGGCGTTGATCGGTGCGAACGATCCCGACGTTGTTCCACATGAAGCGACGGATCTCGTCCCAGTTCTGGTGGATCAGCACGGCCTCCGGGCTCTCGATCGCGTGACCCGGGTTCCAGGGAGCAACCGGCCCGAGGGAAGGCTTCTCGTCGCGGAGCCGCGCGAGCGCTTCGTTCGACGCAGCGTTCGCAAAGACGAGCGCTTCGAGAAGGGAGTTCGATGCGAGGCGGTTCGCGCCGTGCAGGCCGGTCGACGCGACCTCTCCCGCGGCGAAGAGATTCCGGACCTCGGTTTCGCCACGCAGGTCGGTCCGGACCCCGCCGCAGCAGTAGTGCGCCGCCGGCACCACCGGGATCGGCTCGCGGGTGATGTCGATTCCGAATCCGAGGCAGCGTTCGTGGATCGTCGGGAACCTCTCGCGCACGAAGCTCGGATCGCGGTGCGTGATGTCGAGCAGCACCCAATCGTCCCCCGAGCGCTTGAGCTCGGTGTCGATTGCACGCGCGACCACGTCGCGCGGGGCGAGGTCCGCCATCTCGTGGTAGCGCGGCATGAACGCAGCGCCCGAGCGCGTCCGGAGGATGCCTCCCTCTCCGCGCATCGCCTCGGTGATGAGAAACGACTTCGCTTGCGGATGGTAGAGGCAGGTGGGGTGGAACTGCATGAACTCCATGTTGGAGATCGCAGCGCCCGCGCGATACGCCATCGCCATTCCGTCTCCGGACGCGATGTCGGGGTTGCTCGTGTAGAGATAGACCTTTCCGGCTCCCCCCGACGCCAAAAGGGTCGCCCGGGCCCGGAAGGTCTCGACGTCGCCCGTGCACGCGTCGAGGACGTACGCTCCGAGCGCCCGATCCTCTCCGTCGAGCCCGGCCCGTCGCGAGGTGAGGAGGTCGACGGCGCAGTGGTTCTCGAAGAGCGTGATCGCCGGATGCGCGGCCGCGCGATCGAGGAGCACCGTTTCGATCGCTCGGCCCGTTGCGTCGCGGTGGTGGAGGATCCGGCGTCGCGTGTGACCCCCCTCACGGCCGAGGTCGAAGTGCTCGAGGCCTTCGGCGGGGGCTCCATTCGAGCGATCGAACTCGACCCCGAGGTCGACGAGCGCCTCGATCATCTCAGGGCCCCGCTCGACCACGAAGCGGACGACGCCCTCATCGCAGAGTCCGGCACCGGCGACGAGGGTGTCGCGGACGTGGTCGTCGAACGAGTCCTCACTCGCCAGCACGGCGGCGATCCCACCCTGCGCCCAGTTGGTGGCGGAGTCGGCGGCGCGCTTCTTCGTCACCACGGCCACGCGGCCGTGATCGGCGACCCGCAGGGCGAAGAAGAGCCCGGCGATTCCTGATCCGATCACGAGGAAGTCGAAATCCCGGCTTTCCAGGGGCCCCCCGCGGGTCCGCACGCGGACGCACCGGCCTAAGGCCGGCGCCGGCGGACTCCGATGATCGGAACGGCGCCGCGAGCGATCCGGTGAGTCTACACCGGCCGCGGCGTGAACGCGGCCGGCTCGGCCGGGGGGGGAAGAGCCATGGACGGACGCGCACGCCGATGCGCCGGCCGCTGGGCCGTCGTGCTCGCGCTGTTCGCAGGAGCGCCGGGCCCGGCGCTCGGTGCGGGGGTCTACCGGTACGTCGCTCCGGACGGAAGCGTGCACTTCACCGATGCTCCGACAGACCCGCGGTTCCGCCCGGTCCAGATCCCGACCTCACGCGTCCGCTTCAATCGCTTTCCGACCGCCAAGCTCCGCGCGGGGGATCTCAGCGCAGCGACGGGTCGCCGGTCCACGCGCGAGCAGTACGATGCCTTGATCGCCGAGGTCGCCCGGCTCTACGACGTGCCTGCGGCGCTGGTCAAGGCGGTGATCCATGCCGAATCGCGCTTCGATCCGGCGGCCGTCTCGAGCAAGGGAGCGCAGGGCCTCATGCAGCTCATGCCGGGGACGGCCGACATGATGGGGGTCGAGGATCCGCTCGAGCCCCGGGAGAACCTGCGGGGAGGGGTCCGGTACCTCCGGCAGCTCCTCGATCGCTTCGGCGACCCGGTCTGGGCGGTCGCGGCGTACAACGCGGGTCCCGAGGCCGTCGATCGGCACGGCGGGATCCCCCCGTACCCGGAAACCCGCGAGTACGTGCGCCGGGTCATGACCTATTATCGCGATTATGGTGACCTCCTCCCCTGAGGGAGCCGCTCGCTTGCGGCGTGTTCCGCGCGCAGAACGGTTCTGGAACCTGCCGAATACGGTGACGGTTCTTCGCCTCGTCGCGGTCCCCGTGATGCTCGTGCTCCCGATCTTCCCGGGGCGGACTGGAAGCCAGGTCACGGCGTGGATCTTCATCGTGGCCGCGCTGAGCGACCTGGTCGACGGCTGGCTCGCGCGGCGTGGCCAGCAGGTCACGAAGATCGGAAAGCTTCTCGATCCCCTCGCCGATAAGCTCCTCGTGGCCACGGCCTTGATCGTGCTGCTCTCGATGGGGCGGATCCCGGCCTGGGCCACCTGGATGGTGGTGGTGATCGTCGGCCGCGAGCTGGCGGTCACGGGCCTGCGTGGCCTCGCCTCCGCCCACGGGCAGATCATGGCCGCGACGGGCCTCGGAAAGGCGAAGACCCTGATCCAGAACATCGCGATCGGGTGCTTCCTCTTTCCGGACCCGACGCTGGGGCTTCCGGCGCACGGAATCGGCCTGGCGCTGCTCGCGGCGGCGACGGCGATCACCATCTGGTCCGGGTACGCTTACTTCTCGGCCTACTTCGGGGGCGGCGGCCCCCGGGACGATCAGGAGGGTCCGGCGACATGAGCAGGCTTCTCGAGCTCGGAGCGAAGATCGACTCCCGCGAGGCCCGCATGGGCGTGGTCGGGCTCGGCTACGTCGGCCTCCCGCTCGCGATGGAGTTCGCGAAGGAGGGTTTCCGCGTCACGGGCTTCGAGCTCGATGGCGAGAAGGTCCGCATCCTCGAGGAGGGTCGCTCGTACATCGAGGACGTCCCCTCGGCCGACATCGCCCGAGCGCGGGAAAAGGGGCTCTTCGACGCGACCACAGACATGAACGACCTCTCGCAGATGGACGTGATCAACGTCTGCGTTCCGACGCCGCTCACGAAGACCAAGGACCCCGACATGTCGTTCATCGTGAGCGCGGTCGAGGCGATCAAGAAGCGCCTTCGCTCGGGGCAGCTCGTGATCCTCGGCTCGACGACCTACCCCGGGACGACGCACGACCTCTTCGTGCCGATCCTCGAGCAATCGGGGCTGTCCTGCGGGACGGATTTCGCCGTCGCGTTCGCTCCGGAGCGGATCGATCCCGCGAACAAGAAGTTCAAGGTCCGGAACGTTCCGAAGGTCGTGGGCGGCGAGACCGCGCTCTGCACCGAGCTCGCGGTGAAGTCGTACCAGACGATCTTCGATACGGTCGTCCCCGTCTCGAGCTCGCAGTCGGCCGAGCTCGTCAAGCTCCTCGAGAACACGTTCCGGGCGATCAACATCGGGCTCGCGAACGAGCTCGCGCTCATGTGTCACCGTCTCGGACTCGACGTCTGGGAGGTGATCGACGCCGCGGCGACGAAGCCCTACGGCTTCATGAAGTTCCTGCCGGGGCCGGGTCTCGGTGGGCACTGCATTCCCGTCGATCCGACCTATCTCTCGTGGAAGATGAAGTCGCTCAATTTCGCCGCGCGCTTCATCGATCTCGCGACCGACGTGAACGGACACATGCCCGATCACGTCGTCGAGCGCGTGGCGGAGATCCTGAACGACGAACGCCTGCCGATCAACGGCTCGCGAATCCTCATCCTCGGCGTTGCGTACAAGCCCGACGTCTCGGACATGCGCGAATCTCCGGCGCTCGACGTGATCAACCTCCTGCGTTCGAAGGGAGGCGTCGTCTCGTTCCACGATCCGCACGTCGCCGAGCTCGACCTCGACGGAGTGACGCTCAAGAGTGTCGATCTTTCCGACGACATGCTCTCGTCGTCGGACATCGTGGTGATCGTGACCGACCATTCCGGGATCGATTGGCGCCGCGTCGTCGCGCTCTCGCAGCGGGTCTTCGACACGCGCAACGCCACCAAGCAGGTGTCCGAAGGCCGCGAGAAGATCCAGAAGCTGTGACGGGGGCCTTCGCTCGGCGCTGGCAATGGACCGCTGCGCTCGGGGCGCTCGTGCTCCTCGACACGGCATGCGCCACCTGCCGGACGGGATCGGCCGTCGTGGTGAACCCGAGCGCAGGCGGCTCGATCGGCCCGAGCGGAGCGTCGACCTGGGCGTCGCCCGGTGTGGGCCTCGATCTCTCGAGCCTGCTCTGCCGCGCTCCCGATCCGGCGACGTTGCCGCAGCCTGGACCGGGATCGCCCCCGATTCCCGACGCGTCGGGCCAGGCGCCGGCGGTGCCCGCGAGGGAGCTGCCGGCGGGAGCGGTAGCGCTCTAGCCGGACGCGACGTGATGGCCGGGCCTGCCGTCGTCGCGGCTTGACTCGCCCCGGCGGCTCGTCGATATTCCAAATGCCTGGCACGAGTAGCTCAGTTGGTAGAGCACCACGTTGCCAACGTGGATGTCGCCGGTTCGAATCCGGTCTCGTGCTCCAGATTTCGAGGGCCCCGCCGTCGTGCACGGCGGGGCCCGTCTCGTTCCGGGACCGACCCTCGCGCGCTTCGCGGTCGAGAGCGGGCCGCGCGCTCGAGGGAGCGACACTTCGGGGCGGGCGACGGTCCCGGTCGTGGATGGCGAGGGGGGCGCCCTCCGAATGATGCGATGCTCTCGCGTGCTTCGATCGGCATGCCTCGCGGGGCTCGTGATCGCGGGCTCGTTGCGAAGCGCCCCGGCGGACGCTGGAGAGCTCCTGGTCGGAGCGGCCGCGAGCCTCCGCGAACCGATGGTGGCGATCGCGCGCGAGTTCGAGGCCGCCGAGGGAGTGCGGGTCGCTCTCGTCTTCGGGGCGTCGAGCGCACTGGCGGCGCAGGCGCGCGCGGGTGCGCCCCTCGATGTCCTCGCTTCCGCGGACGAGCGGACGGTCGCGTACCTCGAGCGGGCACGGCTCGCGTCGCCCGACGATCGCCACGTCTTCGCCACCAATCGCCTCGTCGCGGTGCTGCGGCCGGGACTCGAGGGACGGATCGCGAAGCCGCGCGACCTCGCGGGGGCCGCCGTCGAGCGGTTCGCCATCCCTCCCGACCCGGTCCCGGCCGGTCATTACGCTCGCGAGTGGCTCGGTCGCGCGGGGCTCTTGGACGCGCTCCTGCCGCGCATGCTTGCGACCGAAGACGTTCGTGCGGCACTCGCCGCCGTCGCGGCCGGGCACGCCGACGCTGCGCTCGTCTATGCGACGGACGTCGCGCTGCAGGCCGGGGCCGTGGCGACGCTCGAGATCCCGCAAGCCGAGCAGCCCCGGATCGTCTACGTGGCGACGCGCCTCGACGGATCGCCGCGCTCCGCCGAGGCCGGGCGATTTCTCCGCTTTCTCGAGACCGACGCGGGCCGCGCTGCGCTTCGCGCCGCGGGTTTCGGACCGGCACCGACGGCCGCTTCGCGTCCGGCGCCCGTGGAGGGGACGCCAGTCGGGCATGTGCCTGAAGCGGCACGCTGATTCGAGCGGATTCGTGATCCTGCCGATGAGGACCTCGCCCGCGCGCGGCCGCGGCAGGATGCCCCCGGATGTCCCTCGGAGTCTCGGCCCTCACCTGGGTGCCGCTCGCGACCTTCGTCCTCACCGCGGCGATGACCCTCTCGCTGCTTCGCCGCTTCTCGTCGCCCACGGCGCCGGCGTGCACGCTCCTCTTCGCCTCGCTCTCGATCTGGCTCTTCGCCGAGGGCTTCGCCTTGCTCTTGAGCGATCCGAACGATCGCGTGCTCGCAACGAAGCTCATCTACCCGGGTGTCGTCGGCGCGCCGGTTGCCGTGCTGCTCGTCGCTGCACGAGCGTCGCAGCGCGACGGCTGGATCACCCCGAGGACGCTCGCAGCCCTCTGGCTGATCCCCGCCTTCACGCTCCTGTGCGTGATCACCAACGAGAAGCACGGTTGGATCTGGAGCCGGATCGGACGCGTCGAAACCCCGGAAGGTTTCGATCTCGACTTCGCGCACGGCCCCGCCTTCTGGGTCTGCGTCGGGTACGCATACGTCTTGCTCGCCGCGGCGAGCGTGCTGATCGTCGACAAGTACCGGCGAGATTGGCGCCGTTACCGCAGCGAGGCACTCCTCGTCCTTCCCGGCCTCGCTGCGCCGTGGATCGCGAACGTGCTCTATCTCTCCGGGCACAATCCCCTCGGGAGCATCGACGCCACGCCCTACGCGTTCACCGTCACCGCCGTCCTGATTGCGGGCGGCCTGCAGCGCTCGGGGATCCTCGAGGTCGCCCCCGTGAGCCGGAGCACGATCGTCCAGGAACTCGGAGACGGCATCCTGCTGCTCGATCAGCGCGCGCGGATCGTCGACCTGAACGGCGCAGCACGACGCGTGCTCGGAATCTCCGAGGTGGGAGTCCGGGACCTCGAGGCCGGGGAGGCGCTCGCGCGGCACCCCGAGCTCCAGAAGCTCCTCGAGCGGAAGGAGCCGGGCGCCACGGCGGTGATCGAGCTCGGAGGCGGCGAAGCCCGGCGCAGCTTCGAGGTCCGGGTGTCGACGCTTCACGAGCCGGCGCGCGGCCCGGTCGGACGCCTCGTCGTCCTGCAGGACGTGACGGACCATCTCCGGGCGAATGCACGAGCGCACGCCGCTGCACTCGCCAAGTCGCAGTTCCTCGCGAACATGAGTCACGAGATCCGGACCCCGATGAACGGGGTCCTCGGCCTCGCCGAGGCACTCGCCCGCCTCGAGCTTCCGCGCGAGGCGAACGAGCTCGTCGGCGACATCCTGCGCTCCGCCGGGTCGCTGCTCCACGTGATCGACGACGTACTCGACTTTTCGAAGCTCGAGGCCGGAAAGCTCGTGATCGACGCTGCGCCCTTCGAACCCCGGGAGGTCGTCGAAGACGTCGTCCGTACGCTCCGGCTCCGCGCCCGGGACGCCGGGATTGCACTCGTCGCATCGGTCGATCCGGCGCTCGCGACGCGACTGCTCGGCGACGGTCCGCGGATCCGCCAGGTGCTCATGAACCTCACGTCGAACGCCGTCAAGTTCACGAAACAGGGAAGGGTCGAGGTATCGGTCCGGGTCGAGCACGTCGACTCGGCGAAGAGCCGAGTCCGGTTCGAGGTGAAGGACACGGGGGTTGGAATCCCTCGCGACGCGCTCGAGAGGATCTTCGACGCCTTCACGCAGGCCGATGCGTCGACGACGCGCCGCTACGGCGGAACGGGGCTCGGTCTCGCCATCTCACGCGAGCTCGTGGCCGCGATGCAGGGAGAGCTCGGCGTCGAGAGCGAGGAGGGGACCGGCTCGGTCTTCTGGTTCGTCCTCGAACTCGGCGCCTGCGACGCCGTCGCCGGGACCCGCGACGCGCCGGCCCGGTCGTCGTCGGTCGGGCTCGGGCGGCCCCTTCGCGTGCTCGCCGCAGAGGACCATCCGGTGAACCAGCGCGTGCTGCGGGCGTTGCTCGGACGTCTCGGATGCGAAGTCGAGGTCGTCTCGAATGGGCTCGATGCCGTCGAGCGCGCTCGGGCGAGCGACTTCGATCTGGTGCTCATGGATTGCCAGATGCCGATCCTCGACGGTTTCGGTGCCACCCGCGAGATCCGCTCGCTCGAGGGGATCCGATCGCGAGTCCCGATCGTGGCAGTGACCGCGCACGCGCTCGCGGGGGATCGCGAGCGGTGCCTCGCGGAGGGCATGGACGACTACGTCGCCAAGCCTCTTCGCAGCGCAGATCTCGAGCGCGTCCTCGACCGATGGCGGAGCTGATCGCGGTCGCCGTCGTGCACCGGTAGAGTCCCCGCTCGATGACGGACGCCGCTGGTTCCGAGACGACGCTCACCGGCCGGCAGGGCGGAGAGAGTCGCGATCCGAGACTCGATGGGCTGCGTGGCATCGCCATCTTGCCCGTGGTGATCTACCACCTGACCTTCTTCGGCCTTGCGGAAGGCCCCTTCGACCGCGCGATCACGTTCCTTCCATCTCTCGGCTGGACCTCGGTCGACCTCTTCTTCGTCCTCTCGGGCTACCTGATCACGGGAATCCTGCTGCGGGCGCGAGGGGGGGCGAGCTACTTCAGTTCGTTCTACGCGCGGCGAGCGCTCCGGATCTTTCCGCTCTACTACGCCGTCCTCGTCTTCTTCTTCGTGATCGTTCCGAGGCTCGATGCGCTCTGGGATCCCTCCGCCTTCTGGGTCGGTGGCTCCGAGGGCGAGACGCTCTGGTACTGGCTCTACCTCGAGAACCTCCGGGTCGCCTTCACGGGGAGCTTCAATCATCATTTTCTCGGAATCGTGTGGACCCTCTGCATCGAGGAGCAGTTCTACCTGCTCTGGCCGGTCGTCGTCCTGCTCGCCACGCGCGAGCGCCTGGTCCGGATCTGCCTCGGCCTCATGGTCGGTGCGTTCGTCCTTCGGATCGTGCTCGTCTGGCTCGGCGCTCCCTCGCTCACGGTTCTCACGCTGACGCCGTGCCGGATCGATACGCTCGCTGCGGGCGCTCTACTCGCGGTCTGGATGCAAGATGGCGCGATCGCAACGAAGCTCCGCGATGCGGCGCGATGGGTCCTCCCGATCGCCGCGCTCGTCTGGCTCGGGGTGGTCCTCTACGCGCGCCACGAAACCGCGGTGGTGCTCCCGGCCGGGCAGGTTCCGAGCCCCGACGAACGGGCTGCCCTCGCGATGGCGTTCACTCGCAGCGGCTGGGTCCAGACGCTCGGCTACGAGGCGGACCTCTTCTTCTACGCGGCGCTGCTCGTGATCGCGCTCTCGACGCGAGGGGTGGGCGTGTTCGCTCGCGTGCTCTCGAGCGGCTTCTTGCGGAGCTTCGGACGGACGAGCTACGCGATCTACCTCCTCCACCTCTTCGTCGCAGAGCTCGCGCGTCCGCTCTACGACCCGCAGCGGACGTCGCTTCCCTTCGTGGTCGAGCAGATGATCTGGTGGGCCGTCGCGCTCTCCCTCATCTGGGGCGTGGCATGGATGAGCTGGGTCTTCTTCGAATCACCGATCCTCCGCTTGAAGCGCCACTTTCCGATGCCGCCTCCCGCGGGGCCTGCGGCATCGCTGCCTGTGGGCGCGAGGCTCGAATAGCGGCGCGACCGCCTGCGTCCGATCTTGCGGCGCCCGAGGCGGCCCCCAGAGCGGCAGGGCCATTGCGGGCTCGAGAGAGGATGGGAGTGCGCATGGCGGTTGCGGTCGACGGAAGCTTTCTCGGCGGTCTCGCGGAGCGAGAGGGCGGGCCGGCCACGGTCCGCGGCGCGGCGTCGGAGTCCGCCGTTGCGGAACGGTCGCGCGAGGAGATCGCGAAGGCCGCGCGATTCGTCGCGCCGCTCCGGGACGAGATTGGGCGCGTGATCGTCGGCCAGCAGAGGCTCGTCGACCGACTGCTGGTGGCCCTCCTCGCCGATGGGCACGTCCTCCTCGAGGGCGTTCCGGGCCTCGCCAAGACGCTCTCGCTGCGGACGCTCGCGAGCGCCGTGCGGGGGCGTTTCCAGCGGATCCAGTTCACGCCCGACATGCTTCCCGCGGACGTGGTCGGGACACTCGTCTACAGCCCCCGCGACGGGTCGTTCGTCACCCGGCACGGACCGATCTTCGCCAATCTCGTGCTCGCGGACGAGATCAACCGGGCGCCGGCCAAGGTGCAGAGCGCGCTTCTCGAGGCGATGCAGGAGCGGCAGGTCACGCTCGGCGACGAGACGCATCCGCTGCCGTCTCCGTTCGTGGTGATGGCGACGCAGAATCCGATCGAGCAGGAGGGGACCTACGCGCTCCCCGAGGCGCAGATCGACCGCTTCCTGCTCAAGGTCGTCGTCGGCTATCCGTCGCGCGCCGAGGAGCGTGCGATCCTCGACCGCATGACGGGAAGCGACGCATCGGCGTGCGTGAAGCCGGTGGTCGACGCCGACGGGATCCTCGCCGCGCGTCGAGCGACCACGGCGATCTACGTCGACGACAGGATCAAGGACTACATCGTCGATCTGGTCCAGGCGACGCGGGACCCTCAGGCGTTCGCGATCGACGTCGGTCCCTACATCCGCTGTGGCGCCTCGCCCCGGGCGACGATCGCTCTCGGAGTCGCATCGCGGGCCTGGGCCTTCCTGCAGGGGCGAAGCTTCGTGACCCCGCAGGACGTGAAGTCGATCGGAATGGACGTCCTCCGCCACCGGGTCGCGGTCAACTACGAGGCCGAGGCCGAGAACGTGACGCCCGAGGACGTGGTCCGGCGGATCTTCGACGGCGTCGCCGTCCCGTAGCCGCTCCGGGTCCCACCGTCATCGCCAGGGTCGAGAGAGGGCACATGGACGCCACCCGTACGCGCGAAATCCTGGGCCGGGTTCGAAGGCTCGAGATCCGGACCCGCCGACTCGTCGAAGAGACGATGGCCGGGCAGTATCACTCGGTCTGGAAGGGCCGCGGCATGGACTTCGAGGAGGTCCGCGAGTACTTCCCCGGTGACGAGGTCCGCAGCATCGATTGGAACGTCACGGCGCGGACGGGGCGTCCCTTCGTGAAGAAGTTCCGCGAGGAGCGCGAGCTCACGCTGCTGCTGCTCGTCGACCTCTCGGCGTCGGGGAGTTTCGGCTCGCGCGAGCGGAGCAAGCGCGAGCTCGCTGCGGAGCTCGCCTGCGTGCTGGCGTTCTCGGCGATTCGCAACCAGGACCGTGTCGGACTCGTCCTCTTCACCGACCGCGTCGAGAAGTTCATCCCGCCCGCAAAGGGTCGGAGCCACGTCCTCCGCGTCGTCCGGGAGATCCTCTATTTCGAGCCGGAGCATCGGGGGACGGACCTTCGCGCCGCGCTCGACTTCGCGAGCCGCGTCGTTCCGCGCCGCGCCATCAGCTTCCTCATCTCGGACTTCGTCGTTCCGGGTTGCGAGCGCGGGTTGCCGGAAGACGTCTCGAAAGCACTCGCGCTCACGAACCGACGTCACGACCTCGTCGCGATCGTTCCGATCGACCCTCGCGAGCGGACGCTTCCGCAGATCGGGATCGTGACGCTCGAGGATGCCGAAACCGGCGAGCAGATCGAGGTCGATACCCACGATCGAGCGCTGCGCGAACGCTACGAAGCAGCGGCCTCCGCACACGTCGATTCGCTCCGCCGTTCGCTTCGTGGCGCCGGCGTCGACCTGCTCGAAGTGCCGACCGAGGAGCCCTATCTCCCGGCGCTCCAGCGGTTCTTCCGCGGCCGCTCGAGGAGGGCCGCGTAGCATGGAGCCGCTCCCGATCCGCGATATCTCGGCGCCGATCCCGATCCCCGACCCGAGCGCCTGGATCGGATTCCTCCTCGTGGGATCGATCGTCCTCGCGATCGCCGCCCTCGCGGTCGGCTTCTGGCGCCGGCGAAGCGCGTCGCCGGCGAGCGCCGAGGAGCGCGCGCTCGAGCGTCTCGGCGAAGCTCGCGCCCTCATCGATCCGAGCCGCGCGCGGGAGTTCGCCTTCGCCGTCTCGACGGCGGTGAGGTTCTACATCGAGGAGCGCTTCGACGAGCGGGCCGCCCACCGGACGACCGACGAGTTCCTGCGCGAGCTCGCGCTCTGCGAACGCTCGCCACTCGCGGCTCGTCGAGGTCTACTCGAGCGCTTCCTCGCGCATTGCGACCTCGTGAAGTTCGCTCGACTCTCGCTCGCTCGCGAGGAGATGGAGGCTCTCCTCGAGCTGGCGGTCGGCCTCGTCCGCCCTGGTGATCGAAGGCCCGACGGCGAGCTCGCCGGGGGGTCGCGATGATCTTCGCAGACCCGATCTTCTTGCTCGGCCTCGCGCTCGTCCCGTGGCTCGCGCTCTGGCGCGGGCGGCACGGCAAGGCTCCTGCGCTCGTCTTCTCGACGGCGGAGCGAGCGAGGCGCATCTCGAGACGACGCCTGGCGAGCCCTGGAGCGATTCTCCTGAGCCTCCGCCTCGTCGGGGTCGCCTGTCTCGTGGTTGCGCTCGCGAGGCCGCAGCAGGTCGAGGCCACTTCGGAGATCGAGGCGAGCGGAATCGACATCGTCCTGGCCGTCGACGTGTCGCGGTCGATGGAGGCGCTCGACTTCACGCTCGCGGGAGAGCCGGCCGATCGCCTCGAAGTCGCGAAGTCGGTGATCGATCGCTTCGTCGAGAGTCGTCCGAACGACCGGATCGGTCTCGTCGCGTTCGCAGGAAGGCCCTACCTCGTGAGCCCGCTCACGCTCGACCACGACTGGCTCCGGCAGAACCTGGAGCGAACGACGATCGGGCTCGTCGAGGACGGGACCGCGATCGGAACCGCCCTTGCGAGCAGCACGAGTCGCCTGCGCGACCCCGAGGCGAAGTCGCGGATCGTGGTGCTGCTCACCGATGGGGTGAACAACGCCGGGAAGGTCGACCCGGAGACGGCAGCCGAAGCCGCTCGCGCGCTCGGGGTTCGTGTCTACACGATTGCCGCGGGGACGAATGGAGAGGCGCCGGTCCCCGTGACCGACGCCTTCGGCCAGCGCCGGATCGTGCGGGCAAAGGTCGAGGTCGACGAAGCGACACTCGAGAGAGTCGCGGCGATGACCGGTGGAAAGTCCTACAGGGCGACCGACACCGATTCACTCGAGCGGATCTACGAGGAGATCGATCGGCTCGAGAAGCGACCGATCGTCGCGACGAAGTACGAACGGCACGAGGACCTCTTCGCATGGGCGCTCGTCCCGGGGCTCGCGCTGCTGCTCGTCGAAGGGGTTCTCGCGAACACTCGCCTGCGGAGGCTTCCGTGAGTTTCCAGGAACCCGGCTACTGGATCGTCGCAGGGCTCGCCGCGGCGCTCGGCGCGGCAGGCCTCGCGGTCGCCGAGTCGAGACGCCGGCGCGACCTGCTCGCTTTCGCGTCGGCGCCCATGCTCGCGGCGCTCGCCGCGGGCGTGAGCCCGGGACGCCGGCGGTTTCGCGGCAGCCTCTTGGTTGCAGCGATCGTGATGGGTTGCATCGCGCTCACGAGGCCGACCTTCGGGTTCCGGTTCGAGGAGACGAAGCGGAGCGGGACGGACGTGGTCTTTGCGGTCGACGTCTCCCGGAGCATGCTCGCTCCCGACCTGCGGCCGAATCGGCTCGAAAGGGCAAAGCTCGCCGTCGCGGATCTCGTCGAGACCCTCGACGGTGATCGGGTGGGTCTCGTGGCATTCGCAGGGAGCGCGTTCGTCCAGTCTCCGCTCACGAGCGACCACCGCGCCTTCGCCGAGGCGCTCGGTGCGCTCGAGCCGTCGATCATTCCTCGCGGAGGGACGGACGTGGGGGCGGCGCTCCACGAGGCCGAGAACGCGTTCCGGACGGCCCCGAGCTCGCAGAAGATCGTCGTGCTCTTGAGTGATGGCGAAGACCTCGAAGGCAATGCCCGGGTGGCTGCTGCGGAGGTCGCGAAGCGAGGCGTCGCGCTCTACACGGTGGGTGTCGGCACCGTCGCAGGAGAGACGATCCCGCTCGATCGGAAGGGCGTCGCCGCGGTGGTTCTCGATGAGGCCGGAAGGCCGGTCACCTCGAAGCTCGACGAGGACGGCCTGCAAGACGTGGCCGAGGCGACCGGAGGCTTCTACGTCGCTCTCGGGGGACGAGGTGAGGGCCTCGCGAGGATCCGCGACGAGGTCCTCGCGAAGGCGCCCGAACGGGAGCATTCGGCGCGAACGCAGCGGACTCAGACCGAGCGCTTCCAGTGGCCGCTCGGCCTCGCGCTCGCAGCAGCGGTGGCAGAGGCGTTGCTCGGAGAACGAGGTCGTCGATCGAGGGCTCGAGCGACGCTTCGTGCGGCGCCGGCGGCACTCGCGGCGGTCTCATGGGCGCTCCTCGCGCCGTCGCTGGCGATGGCCTCGCCCCACGAGGCGGACGAGGCCTTCCGGTCCGGCAACCATGCGGTGGCAGCCCGCGCGTGGAGGGAGGCTGCCGAGCGGGATCCCGACGATGCGCGGCTGCACTTGAACGAAGGCGTGGCGGCCTACCGGGCGAACGACCCCGAAGCGGCCGAGGCGGCCTTCTCGAGGGCCATCGATCATGGCGAGGTGCCGCTCCAGCAGCGCGCCTACTACAACCTCGGAAACGCGCGAGTGCGCAGTGCCGAAGTCGCGGGGTCTACGGATCCGGCGCTCGCGAAGGGGAAGCTCGAGAAGGCCCTCGAGGCGTACGACGGCGCCCTCGCTCTCGATCCGGACGATGGAGATGCGCGCTTCAACCGCGAGCTCGTCGCGAAGCGGCTCGACGCCATGAAGCAGCCGCAGGCGCAGCAGCCGGAGCAGCAGCCGCAAGCGCAGCAGGAGCAGGAGCAGGAGCAGGAGCAGCAGCCGGGAGCGGAGCAGAAGCAAGAGCAGGGTGGGCAGGAACCGGAGCAATCGCCGCAGCAGCAGTCGCAAGCGCAAGGGCCGCGACAAGGAGAAGGGCAGCCGCAACCCGGGCCGCAGAGCGGGGATCCGCAGCAGCAGTCGAGGCGGCCCCAAGACCAAGGAAAGCCAGAGGAGCAGAGCGAGACGCGGGCGCCTACCGAGCCGACGGAACAGAACGAGGCGCGGGAGCAAGCCGCCCCGCAAGGGCCGACCTCGGCGAAGGACGAGGCGGGGCGACCGGATTCGAGGGATCCCTTGGAGGCCGATGACACCTGGAAGCGTCACGGCGGCGCGGCGCCGGAGCGAGCGGACGGTCGCGAGGAACCCGAGAACGGCGATCCGTCGCAGACGGCTACGGCGGAGCACGAGATGACCGCAGCCGACGCCGCCGCGCTCCTCGATTCGCTGCGGGGCGAGGACGCGAGGTCGCCGCGCCGGGCTTCGGCCCGCGCCGGGGTGGGGAGAACCGACGATGAGCCGATCCGCAACTGGTAGGCGGCGACGGTTCGCCTCCGCCCTTCTCGCGACGCTGCTCCTGGTGCCGGCGAGCACTCTCGCGGCAGCCGACGTTCCGGGCCGGAGCCAAGCGCTGCGCCTCGAACTCCGGGCCTCCGAGAGCGAGCTCTACGTGGGGCAGCTCGAGCCCGTCGAGATCCGGCTCGTGGTGCCGCCCGGCATCGAGCTCGGCGAACTCACTGCGCCCGAGCTCTCGGGGCCCGGCTTCACGCTCAGCCCGCTGGCCGACGAGCAGCCCGTGGAGTCGCAAGAGGAGCGCGAAGGCGTCCCGGTTCTGGTGCTCACCTGGCGTGCGGCCGTCTCGGCGGTCAAGCCGGGAATGCAGCTTCTCGAGGCCCGCATCGACGGCTCGGTCGTCGTCCGGGAGTCGCCGGGACACGGATCCCGATCGAGGCTCCTCGATGATTCCCTCTTCGGACGGGGATCGCTCTTCGAGTCGTTCTTCGGTCGCAGGCTCGAATCGATGCTCGGCACGCGCCGGCGCCCCTTCCATCTCGAGACCGGCACCGTAGAGGTCGCAATCTCGGAGCTTCCGATCGAGGGACGGCCGGAGGGCTTCTCCGGCGCCGTCGGTGAGTTCTCGATCACGGCGCGGACGGCGTCCGCTTCGGTCGAGGTGGGCGAGCCCGCGCAGCTCGTCGTCGATGTGGCGGGGCGCGGCAACTTCGACCGGGTCGCGATCGACGGGCTCGCCTCGGGCGACGCGCTCCGCAGCTACGCCCCTTCGGCGCGATTCGAGGCGATCGACGCCACGGGGCTCACGGGAAGGAAGCGCTTCACGCAGACGATCGTTCCGCGCGAGGGGGGGGCTCATGAAATCCCCCCGCTCCGTTTTAGCTACTTCGATCCCACGGAGCGCCGCTTCGTGACGCAGGAGAGCGAGCCGCTCGCTCTCCTCGCGGTGGGCGCCGCATTGGGGGGGGCTCGCGAAGCCTCGGAGCCCGGAACGGACGGTGGCGTAGGGCTCGCGGCGACTGCGTTCCGCAGCGATCCCGGTCGCCCGTCGCGGAGCATGCGGCCGCTGTTCTTCGAGACTGCGTACCTGCTCGCGCTCGGCTTGCCGGTCGCGCTCGTCGCGGTCGCCGGGATTGCCGCGCGCCTTCGCCGGCGAAGCGCCGACCCCGAGCGGGCTGCGCGTCGCACCGCCGATCGGATCGTGAACGAGAGTCTCCGGCGCCTCGAGGTGGCGTGCCGTGAGCGCGATCCGCGAGCGTTCTTCGACTCGGCCCGCACGGCGATCCGCACGAGAATCGCGCAGCGGCTCGCGATCCGTCCCGAGGCCGTGACGGTCGCCGACGTCGATGAGCGCCTCGCCGCCTCGCCTCGCGTCGTGGACTCGCTCCGCCATGTCCTCGAGAACGCGGATGCGATCGCGTACGCGCGAGCGCCGATCGACTCCGGCTCGCTCGACACCGATCGGCGTCGGGTGCGAGAGGCGCTCGATTTCCTGGAGGGAATGGCATGAGCATGCTGCGTCTTGCGATCCTCTTCCTCCTCGGACTCGTGGGCGCGGTGGCGGTTCGCGCCGAGGCTCCGCGCGATCGCGTCCACGCGGCTCGTGTGGCGCTCGAAGCCGGCCGTGCCGGCGAGGCTGCTGCGGCGCTCCGCGCGCTGGCCGAAGAGCAGGGCACGTCTGCGAACCTCCAGCTCGATCTCGGGATCGCGGAGTTCGCGGCAGGCCGGGTCGGGGAGGCGATTCTCGCGCTCGAGCGTGCGCACTGGCTCGCTCCGCAGGACGGGGAGATCACGGCCGCGCTCGAGGCCGCTCGCGAGCGCGCCGGCCTCGGGGTGTCACTTGTGCCGGCGTGGTCGCGCGGCCGTGACCTCCTCTCGGCCGACGGCTGGGCGATTCTCGGCGCCATGGCGCTCGCCATTTCCTGCGCGGGGGCGAGTTCGCGGCTGCTCTTTCGCTCGGGTGTCGTGCGCGTCCGCCGGGGGATTGGCGCGGCAACGATCCTCGCCACGGGAATCACGCTCGGCGCGGCGCTCGCCTGCGTGAGTCTCGCGCTCGAGGCGCGCGACGGCATCTCGGTCGCGTCCGGGGTCTCGCTCCGCGTCGCGCCCTTCGAAGGCGCCGAGTCGCGGGGGGCGCTCTCCGAAGGAGAGCGCGTGCGGATGGGCGATCGCCATGGCGGCTTCGTCCGGGTTCGTACCGGCGACGGCCGCGACGGCTGGGCGCCACGCGAGTCGATCGCATCGATCGTTTCCGGCTGAAGCGGCGCAGAGCGCGACTTCGGATACCCTGCTCTCGGACGCAGGGAGGGTCGATGACGGAGCGCGAATCGCCGATGGTCACACGCGAACCCCGGAGCGCACGGCCGCGGACTTTCTCGCCGCCGCACGAGGTGGCTCCCGGCGTCTTCCTCCACGCGGCGTTCGTCAACACCTACGCGCTCCGAACGAGCGAGGGCCTCGCGCTCGTCGATCCCGGCTTCGCGCACACCTCGAAGGCGCTCGAGGAGGTGGTCCGACGCTGGAGCGACTCTCCGCTCCGCACGGCGATCTACACGCACGGGCACACCGATCATGCATTCGGGCTTCGCTCCTTTCTCGAGTCGGGGGAGCGCCCGGTGATCCTCGCGCAGGAAAACTGTCCGAAGCGTTTCGCGCGCTACCACCTGACGAACGGATGGAACGCCCGGATCAACCAGCGGCAGTTCAGTCTCCCGGCGCCGGTATTCCCCGATCGCTTCGACTGGCCGACGCTCACGTTTCGCGATTCGCTCGTTCATTCGATGGGGGACACGACGCTCGTGCTGCGAGCGGCGAAGGGCGAGACGGACGATCATTGTTGGGTGTACGTTCCCGAGCGTGGCTATCTCTTCAGCGGCGACCTCGTGATCTGGAACGCACCGAACTGCGGCAACCCGCAGAAAGTCCAGCGCTACCCCTCGGAATGGGCCGATGCGCTCGAGGAGATGGCAGCGCTCGACGCCGAGTGGCTCTTCCCGGGCCACGGGCTGGTCGTCCACGGCAAGGCCGCCGTTCGCGAGCTCCTCTGCAACACGGCCCGCTACCTGAGACACCTCTGCCGCGAAGTCCTCGAGCGGATGAATCGCGGCGAGACGCCCGAGGCGATCTTCCATGCGGTCGAGCCGGATCCCGAGCTCGCCGCGCTCCCGTATCTGCAGCCGGCCTACGATCATCCGAAGTTCATCGTGCGGAACCTGCTCCGCCTGTGGGGCGGTTGGTGGAACGGCAATGCCGCTGATCTCCTTCCCGCGACCTTCGAAGCACAGGCGCGCGAGGTGGTGACGCTCGCGGGCGGGGTCGCGACGCTCGCCCTGCGCGGTCGCGAGCTTCTCGAGGACGGAAATCTGGCGCTCGCAGCACATCTCGCCGAGTGGGCCACGCGTGCCGACCCCTCGGACCGATCCGCGCAGGAGCTCAAGCGAGACGTCTACGAGCGGCGCCTCGCGAACGAGCCGTCGCTCATGGGCAAGGGGATCTACCGCGCGGCGGCGAACGATGCGCGGCAGGCGCTCGGCGAGCCCGCGCTGCCGGCGCAGCTCCGCATCTCGTTCGGCGCTCCGGAGGGCGGCGGCGACTAGGAGATCGATTCGATCCGTCTCGGGTCGGTCTGGTGGGTCGCCCGCAGCGTCGAGCGGGCCGGGATCGATCGCGGCCGGGGTGGGCTCGCCGATCTGGCGAACCTCTGGCGGCTCTCGTGCGTAGATGGGAGAGGGTGCCGCAATCGAAAGCCCGCGTGCCCCGCGGGGGAGGTCGGCCAAGTGGAAGAGAACCGCTGTCGATGGTGTGCCGAGCCGGTGGCGGAGCAGGCGCTCCGCTGTCCGCATTGCGCGAGCCGCCTCGAAGGGGGCCTGCGCGATCCGAGGCCCTGGCACCGAGCCTATCCCGAACGGAAGATCGCAGGGGTCTGCTGCGCCGTCGCCGAGAACCTCGGTGTTTCCGTGAGCCTGGTCCGCGCGGCGTTCCTGCTGCTCGCCTTCTTCCACGGGGTGGGGTTGCTCCTCTACGCGGCGCTCTGGTTCGTGATGCCGGACGAACCGGGCGGAACGTCGGGATCCGACCGCTTGCTCGAGGCCTTCCGAACCCTCTTCGGAGAGACCCCCTCGCGCCGCGGGCGCGCGGTGGCGGCGAGAGGGGAGGACGACCGAGACTCCGACTCGTGGAGTCCGACGAGGAACTGATGCGGGCCGTGGCGCGCGGAGAAGAGGCCGCCCTCTGCCTCCTCGTCGAGCGCCATTCGGCGCCGCTCCATGCGTACCTGGTCCGCCTCTGCGGAGACGGTGCAGAGGCCGAGGATCTCCTCCAGGAGAGCTGGCTGCGCGTCGTTCGCGGCGCGTCGGGCTTCGATCCCGAGCGGCGCTTCCGGAGCTGGCTCTACGGGATCGCGACGCACGTGGCTCGTGATCGCTTCCGGCGCTCGCGTGCGCGGGGAGGCGCTCACGTCCCGCTCCCGACCACGATCGCAGCGGCTCCTTCGGAGCCGAGAAGCCTCGCTCGGGTCGATCTCCGCGGCCGACTCGCCGAGCTTCCCGAGCGGCTCCGCCAGACGCTGGTGCTCCGCTACTACGAAGGCATGGATGAACCGGAGATTGCGAAGACGCTCGGCGTCGCGCGCGGCACGGTGAAAAGCCGTCTCCACGCGGCCGTCGCTGCGCTTCGGCGAAGCATCGCAGGCGCGCCGTGAGCTGCGAAGCGGCCCAGGAGCGGCTCGTCGACGCCTGGCTTGCTGGTGAGGCAACGCCCGCGACCGTCGCGGAGCACGCGAGTGCCTGTGAGGCTTGCGGCGCCTGCGTCCGCGAGCTTCTCGCCATCGCCGAGCGGCTCGATTCGCTTCGCTCCCCTCCGCTCCGCGCGGCCGCGCTCACCCGCTGCAAGGAGGAGTCTCGCCGAGCCCTTCGCGCCCTCCGAGTGGCGCACGAACCGGCTCCGCTCCGGGGAATGGGGCGCGACATGCTCCGTGCAGCGGCGGTCGCGCTGCTCGCGCTTCCGGTCGCCGCCGGACACGCGCTTCTGGTCGGCTACGCGGGTTCGACGCTCCTCGGCCCGCTCGTTCCGGCGCCGGTCCTCGCATGGCTCGGCGTCTTCTACTTCGTCCCCGTCGTGGTCGGCCTCGGCGTCCTCTACGGGGCGATTCCGATCGCAGTGGCCGTCGGCCGACGACGAGCCGAGGAGGAACCGTGAGCGACACGAAAAGGTGTCCCTATTGCGCCGAGGAGATCCGCTCCGAAGCGATCAAGTGCCGCTTCTGCGGAAGCCTCGTCGAGCCCGTTTCGAATCGGATCCTCTCGGCGCCGTGGACCCGCCGACGGCGCGACCGGGTCTTTGCCGGCGTCTGTGTGGGCCTCGCCGAGCAGTTCGGGATTTCGGTCACGATCGTCCGCCTCGCCTTCGTGCTCGCCGCGCTCTTCTCGGGCGGCGTCGCCGTCCTGCTCTACGTCGCGCTCTGGCTCGCGATGCCACTCGAGCCCGAGCCGATCGGCGAGGAGTTCGCCGTCCTCGACCCCGAGCTGCCGTCCTCCGATCGGCCGTCGTCTCGATTCCGGGGGTGAAGCGGGCGCTCCAGGTCGCCGCGCTCACGGGCGGCGCTGCGGGCTTCGTGCTTCTCGTCCGGCATGCCGGAACGGAAAAGCTCGTCGAGGGGGCGCGTGCCTTCGGCGTCGGCACGCTCGTCTTCGTCGCCCTCGCAGGGTTCGAGCACGCGCTCCACGCGTTCGGTTGGCAGCGCTGCTTCGCTCCCGAGCGGACGCCGCGGTGGCGGCCACTGTTCGAGGCGTACCTCGCTGGATACGCATTCAGCCTCGTCACGCCGACGACCGCGATCGGCGGCGACGTGCTGCGCGCGAGCCTCGTCCCGCCGGGTGCAACCGCAGCGGAGAGCGCAGCCGCCGTGACGGCGGATCGGCTCGCTTGTTCCGTCTCCGACGCCCTCGTCGGACTCGTCGGCGTCGTCCTGCTCTTCGGGCTCGCTCCGCTCGCCGGCTGGCACGAGCTCGCGCTCGCTGGCGCGACCCTCGCGCTCGGCGCGGGAATCGCGATCTTCTTCGCGGTCCAGCGAAGCGGAACGCTCGCCGGTTGGGTCGCGGCGCATCCGCTCGTCGCGAAGCTCGGCGGCGAGGCGCTCGCCTCGCGCGCAGCGCACGCCGCTCGGTCGCTCGATGCGCATCTGCGCGAGCTCCATCGCGAACGGCCGGGGGCCTTCCGGTCGGCGCTGCTCCGCAACCTCGCGGCGACCCTCGTCGGGGCGGCCCAGGTGGCGCTCTTCTTGGCGTGGCTCGACGAGCCCGCCGTGCTCGAGTCCGCAGCGATCGTATTCTTCGTCGGGGTCGCCCTCGACCTCTTCTCGTTCTTCATTCCTGCCCAGATCGGGGCCCAGGAAGGCTCGCGGATGCTCGGGACCACGCTCGCGGGCCTCGACCCCTCGCTCGGCCTCCTGCTCTCGCTCCTGCTCCGCGTCGAGCAGCTGATCTGGGCGGGAATCGGCCTCTTCTTCCACGGCAGGATCTCGGGGCTGCGACGCGCCGGAGGGGAGCCGGTATAGTCCCGACGGGAGGGCGGCGGCTCGCAAGTCGAGAGGGCAACTGGCCGAATCGCCGGCTCCCGAGGCGCCGACGACCCCTCGCGGGGGACGCGGGCGCCGCGTCGCGAACGTGCACGAGACCATTCGATGGAAGGGGGGAAAGAGTTGCTCACCCGTCGCAGCTTCTTCCGCCGGCTCCTCGCCAATCGCGAGGCGCGGGAGCTCCTGCTCAACTCGCTCGCCGTCGGCGAAGGCGATAGCGCAAAGGACCTCGACCGGATCGCGGCCCACGTCCCCGACCCGATCCTCGCGCGCAAGATCTACCGCCACTTCGCCGAGGAGACGAAGCACGCGCGGCTGTTCAAGCGCCACCTCGAGTCGATGGGGTTCGAGGTGAGGCCCCTCGCGCCCGAGCTCGACTACGAGACCCTCGCGCAGGGCTTCGAGATGGGGACGCCCAAGGCGAGGATCGACGATCCGCGCCCGTTCGACGTAGGCGACCTCGTCACCTTCTTCTGCGGCAGCAAGGCGGGAGAGGAGCGTGCCTGCGCCGAGATGGCGGGCCTGATCGAGTCGCTCGCAGACGATCGCGCCACCGTGGCGCTGCTCGAGGAGATCCATTCCGACGAGATCCGGCACGTCTCCTACGCGACCGAGGAACTCCAGCGCATCGCGGAATCCGGCCATCGCGACCTCGTCGTCTCGAAGCTCCGCGCGGCGCGCCGCGCGGAGGCGCGGGCGCATCGGATCGTGAGCCGGGCGTTCATGCGTCGCCTGATGACGATCCTGGGTGCCCCCTCGTTCGTCCGGTTCTTCGCCGGGATCTCGATCGACTTCGCCTTCGTGATGCGTTTCCTTTTCCCGGGCGGCCTCGATCGCCCGATCGTCGCCGACGCAATGCACACGCCCGAAACCGCGAAGCCGATTCCGACCGGCCGCGCCGCAGCGCAGGAGCTCTCGTGAGGACGCTCTTTCTCAATCCGCCGTCCTACGAGGGCTTCGACGGAGGCGCCGGCTCGCGCTACCAGGCGCGGCGCGAGGTGCGCTCGTTCTGGTACCCGACCTGGCTCGCGCAGGCCGCGGCGCTCGTCCCCGGGAGCACGCTCATCGACGCCCCCGCGCACGACCTCGGCGTCGACGAGGTCCTCGATCGCGCCGAGGGCTTCGACCTCGTCGTGATCCACACCTCGACGCCTTCGGTCGCACAGGATGCCAAGACGGCGGCACTCCTGAAGGAGCAGAACCCCCGCGTCCTGGTGGGCTTCGTCGGTGCTCACACGATGGTGCTTCCGGACGAGACGCTGCGTGTGGCGCCGGCCGTCGATTTCGTGACGACGGGCGAGTTCGACCATGCCGTCCGCGACCTCGCGAACGGCAAGCCCCTCTCCGAGGTCGCTGGAGTCCTGTACCGGGGCCCGGACGGAGGCTTCGTCCGCACCGCCGAGCAGCCTCCGATCCACGACCTCGATTCGTTCCCCTACGTGACCGACGTCTACGCCAGGAATCTCACGATCGAGAACTA
>CAJPFO010000141.1 GCA_905339255.1 Myxococcaceae bacterium | reverse complement strand
GCCGGGATCCCGGTCTATTCGCCCGGCTGGGAGGACAGCACGACGGGAAACATGTTTGCGGCGGCGGTCTATCGGGGCGCGGTACCGCACCACCAGTGCGTCCGGTCCGGCACCGAGCAGATGGAGCATCTGCTGCGCTGGTACCTCGCGAACTGCGCAACGGACGACGGACGTCCGAGCGTCGGCTTCTTCCAGGTCGGAGGCGGGATCGCCGGCGACTTCGCGATCTGCGCGGTACCGACGATCGTCCAGGACCTGCAACGCGACGACGTTCCGTTCTGGGGGTACTTCTGTCAGGTGAGCGACGCCGTCACGAGCTACGGAGGCTACTCGGGAGCCGTTCCGAACGAGAAGATCACGTGGGGAAAGCTCGACGTCGACACGCCGAAGTTCATGATCCAATCGGACGCGACGATCGTGGTGCCCCTCGTCTTCGCCTACCTGCTCGGTGACTAGCATGGCGGGAGACGCAGGCGCGCCGCTCCTCGTGACGGGCGCGGCGGGTTTCATCGGCGCTCGCTTCGTCGAGTCGTGCCGCGAGCGCGGGATTGCGCTGCTCGCGGTCGATTCGCCCGCACACTTCCGCGAGCGGAAGGAGCATCGCGGGATCGACTTCGGTCGGGTGATCGACCGCGACGAGCTTCTCGACCGGCTCGAGCGCGAGCGACCCGCGCTTCGCGGGATCGTGCATCTCGGTGCGTGCACCGACACGACCGAGCTCGACGAGGGCTACCTCGAGCGCGTGAACGTCGAGTACTCGAAGGCACTCTGGCGCTTCGCGTCGCGCGAGGGCGTGGCGTTCGTCTACGCGAGCTCGGCGGCGACCTACGGCGACGGGAGCCTCGGCTACGACGACGACGAGTCGGCGATCGCGGCGCTCCGCCCGCTCAACCCCTACGGCGTCTCGAAGCAGCGCTTCGATCTCTTCGTCCTCGAAGAGGAATCGAAGGGCGTGGCGCCGCCGGCCTGGGCGGGGTTCAAGTTCTTCAACGTCTACGGCTTCGGTGAGCGGCACAAGCGCCGGATGGCGTCGGTCGTCCTCCAGGCCTTCGACCAGATCCGGGAGCGCAGGAGCGTGCGGCTCTTCCGCAGCCACCGCGAAGGGATCGCCGACGGCCACCAGACACGCGATTTCATCCACGTGGCCGACGTGGTCGATGTGCTCCACTTCGCGCTCGAACGCCCGCTCGCGCGCGGGATCTACAACCTCGGGACGGGACGGGGCCGGACGTTCCTCGACCTCGCACTCGCGACCTTCGTGGCACTCGGCGTCCCGCCGCGGATCGAGTTCATCGACACGCCCGAGGATCTTCGCGGGCGCTACCAGTACTTCACCGAAGCGAGGATGGCGAAGCTCCGAACGGCGGGATGGACGAGGCCCTTCACGTCGCTCGAGGACGGCGTGCGAGAGTGCGTCGAACGCCTGCTGCGCGAATGACGGACCAGGCGCGCGGGAGAAAGGCGGGCTGGCTCTTGGCGGCCGCGTTCCTCGTGCTGCTCGTTCCAGCGTGCCTCGACGAGACCCGCTATCACGGAGACGAGCGCTTCTACACCGACGCGGCGATCTCGATCGTGGAGTCCGGAGACTGGCTCTCGCCGCGCTACCCGGACGGACGTCTCCGGGTCGAGAAGCCGATCCTCTCGTACTGGGTGCTCGCGTCGAGTTACGAGACGCTCGGGGTGAGTCTCTTCGCGTCGCGGTTTCCCTTCGCGCTCGCGGGGGCGCTCGTGGTCGGGATGACGTTCGAGCTCGGCCTCGCCCTGCTCCGCGATCGGCGCGTGGCGCTCCTCGGGGCCGCGATCATGGCGTCGAATCCGCATCTGGTCACGATCTCGACCCGCTCGACGCCCGACGTCCTCGTGGTGGCCTCACTGCTCGTTTCGTTCGTGGGCTTCGCGCGCCTGCTGCGGGGCGAAAGGAGCCGCGGGGCGCTCGCGCTCGCGTGGCTCGGCGGCGGCGCGGCGGTTGCGGCAAAGGGCGGGCTCGGCGCGGTGTGGGTGGCGACGGTCGTGGTCCTCGCGCTCTTTCTTCCCGACCGGCGCGAGCGGGTCCGGGGCCTCTTCGATCGGGTCTTCTTCCCGATCGGTCTTTTCGTCGGCGCGTGGGGGTTCGGAAGCTACGCGCTCGCGCACGGGGCCTCGGTGCTCGCCACGTCGCTGCACGATCAGACGGGTGGAGCCCGCGGGCCGGGAGCGGCAATCGGTCGCGGGCTCGCGGCGTACCTCCGCGTTCCGCTCGAGCAGTTCGCGCCCTGGCTCGTGCTCCTCGGGCTCGCGCTCCCCGGAGCGCGACCGGCGGCTGCGGACTGGCTCCGCGCGAATCGCAGCTTCGTGCGGCTCGCGCTCGTCTGGCTCGGGGTCGTGGTCGTCGTCTTCTCGTTCGGGTCGCTCATGCGAGGCCGCTATCTCGCGCCGGCCTACCCGCCGATCGCGCTCGTTCTCGCGGGAGTCCTCGTCGCGACGTCGCGCGTGGCGTCGGTCGAGGCGCGGCTTCGCAAGATCACGCGGGGGCTTCTCGCAGTCGTGGCGGGCGCCGCGCTCGTCGGCGGGATCTTCGCAGCGCGGGTGGGAGGTGGCGTCGCGTTCGCGGCGGGTGCGTTGGCCGGAGCGTCGGCGGGGGCATGGCTCGCGACCCGCGGCCGGCCGGCGCAGGCGGCGCTCGTCGCATTCGGAGTGGTCTTTCTCGTGGCCCAGACGGCGGCGGTCGCCGGGATCCGCTCGCGCTTCGCTCGGGCTCCGGTGGACGCAATCGCGTCGCGGCTTCTCGCTCCCGATCTCGCCGGTCGTCGCATTGCGCAGGTGGGCGATTCGGCGCATCTCGCGAGCAAGCTCCGCGTTGCGACGGCCGGCCTCGCGATCGATGGCCACACGCGAGGCGCCGCGGTTCCCGACCCCTCCCGCTACGACGTGATCGTCTCGGACCAACCCTTCGACGACTCGGTCGCTGCCGCGGGCTTCGGGATCGAACGCTGCGGAGACGCGCTCGGCGACCGCTGGACGTTCGACGAGGTGCTCGACGTGCTCCGCGCCAAGGACCCGGCTGCCGAGATCGAGAAGCGGGCGCAGGCATACTGGCTCGCGATCCGCGAATAGGCGCCTCGTCGAGGGCGCGATCGCGCGGATGGCGCCCGCAGCCGACGCCGGGACGGCCGGGGCGCCGCGTGCGACGTCGCGGGTCTAGAGCACGAGATCCTGCCGGGCCCAGCTCGCGGTGCGCGTCGCCACGCGTTCGAGGATCGCGATCACCTTCTCGCGTTCGCGGATCTCCTCGGTGCTTCGAGCGGGATCGAGTCGGAAGGCCGGAAGCTCGGCGCGAAGCCGTGCGAGCGACGCCTCGAGCTCGGCGACGATTCCGAGCACGGTCGAGGACGCGTCCGGCCGTGACGCAGCGATGTGTCGGAGGAAGACCTCGATCTTGGCGCTCGAGAGGAGCGCCCCCGCCGGGGTGAGCGCCTGCGCGCCACCGCCCGCCGCGGGCGTTCCCGCGCCGAGGAGCGCTCCGCCACCGGCGACGAGGACGCCGCCTCCCGCGGCGCCGAGGCCTGCTGCGACCACCGCATGACCCCCGAGCGCCGCGAGCCCGGCCTTGAGCGCGAGGAGGCCGGTGGCGCCGACGGCCTTGCCGACGATCGGCGCCGCGAGCGGCGCGGCGAGCCCGGCGGTGACGGCGCCGAGCGCGGTTCCGGCCGCAGCACCGAGGGCGATCTTCGGCCACAGACCCGAAAGCGCGCGCATCGCCCTGCCGAGCGCTCGGCGAAGCGACAGACCGGCATCGGCCTCGAGGCCCATCCGGAGCGACGCGCTCTCGAGCGCCTCGCCGTGCACGCTCCGCGCGAGCGAGGGCCCGAGGCCGAGACGATCGCGCCAGCCGACGTCGGAGGCGTCGAGCGGCCAGTAGGCCTCGAAGGCCGCGAGCTCGAGCAGGATGAGCTCGCGCGCGAAGGGGT
>CAJPFO010000140.1 GCA_905339255.1 Myxococcaceae bacterium | reverse complement strand
CGACCAAGGCGCGTGACCAGGACATCTTCGTCGTGTCGAAGTTCCTCTTCGACGAGACGAGCGAGGCCTACACCGGCGGCTCGGCCAGCTCGACGCTGCTCGCACGCTCGGCCCGCTACCGGCTCCGGTTGCGACGGGCGGCGAGGAGCACGAGGCCGGCCGCAACGAGCACGCCGCTCGTGGGCTCGGGGACGGCGGTGAGGACGAAGAGCGTGGGCCCTGCGCTCGCCACGCTCGACTCGGCGACGATGTAGATCGTTCCGTCCGGATCGATCGTGACGCCCTCGGCCTCGAGCGAGTAGGCAGAGAAGTCGAGACTTCCGAGCACCGTCCCCGCTCGTGTCACATGGAGAAGCCGCGCCGACTCCTGGCTGTAGAGAAGAAAATCGTCCGCGCCGGGAGTGCCGTCGAGTGAGCCGACATCGGCGAGCACTGCGACGTCCGAGAGGTCGCTCACACCGAGGCTCGGCACGAAGAGGCTCGCGACGTTGGCCGTTCCCGGCGAGCCGAAGCTGATGTCCGCGAGATTCACCTCCTGCGGGGTCTTCTCCTTCACGAAAACGAAGCTCGCGTCGCGCGAATCGAAGGCGATGCCCTCGATTCCGACGTTTCCGACCGTCGCGCCGAGATCGGCCGTGGCGAGCGCGCTTCGCGCTGCCGAGCCGCCGGGAGACCACGAGAGCAGGTAGGCGTCGCGAAGCCTCTCCTCCGCTAGGACGAATTGCCCGCCTCCGACGTAGGTGAGCGCCTCCGTGTCGTCGAAACCCGTGAGCGTCATGACGGCGAGCTCTTGACCCGCGGAGTCGACCTCGACGAGTGCGTCCCCCTCGTCGCCGAGGACGAAGAGCGTCCCGGTATCGGGGTTGTACGCGACGGCAGAAGCCTCGGAGGCGCTCACGGCCGGCAGCGCGAAACTGCCGGCGACGACATAGTCCGAGAGGGCGAGCGCCGAGGCGAGCGTGGGGGCGCCGAGTGCGAGCGTGAAGGCTGCGAGAGACGTGCGCATGCGAGACTCCTGCGCCCCGTGCGAGGGCGGCGATTCGGCCGCCGCCTCTTGGCGGCGGCCCGGTTTCTCCGACCCTCTCTACGCCGCGCTTCCCACGCGCCCGCGGCGCGCCCCGGCAAGGACGAGGATCCCGACCGCAACGAGCGCGGCCGTCTCGGATTCGGGGACGTAGACGCCGGGGTTTCCCGGGTACCCCGAGCTGCTGAGGACGCTCGCGAAGGCGTCGCCCGAAACCGACGCGAGCGCGAGGTCGGCCCGGTTCGCGCCGAGATTCGCGGGCAAGATGTTCGCGCTCTGGTTCTGCGTCCGAGGCCCGCCAATCGACTGATCGCTGTAGGTGAGCCGGTCGACGAGGGTCCCCGACGAATCGAAGAGGTTGATCTCGTCCGAGCGACCGAGGTTCACCGTGTTGCCACCGATCACGCTCACCTGAGACCCGAGCGACCACGCCGTGCGAAAGTCCGCGGCGTCGGCTTCGGAAAGGATCACGCTCTCGCCCGGATCGACGCTTCCGAAGGCATCGAGCAAGACGCTGCCGGGCGTGCGGCTGTCGTCGTCGTAGCTCCATCCGACGAGACTCATCGCCTGGTCGCCGACGTTCGTGAACTCGACGAACTCGTCTCCGCTGTACATCCACTCGGTGATCCGCATCGTGCCGACGGCCGAAGCCGCAAGCGGCGTGAGCGATGCGAGAACTCCGAATCCGAGGGCCCGCACGGTGCGGGCCGCGAAAATCCCTCGCTGCATGGATTCCTCCGAGATCGGACGCCGGGGGCGCCCGTGCGCGATGGCGCGGGCGGAAATTGCCGCGCGAATGCGTGCGAGGACGTGGCGTTCCCGCGACGATCCGATTGCTCACGCGCGCTTCACGCTCCCGTGCGCGCGGAGGCCGGTTCGCTCACCGGGCTCGAGTGCCGGTGCGAGGAGCGGGGCGGCCGCTGCGATCACGAGCGTCATGGCGATGACGAGTGCCCGGGAGGACGCGCAGCCGGTGTTCGGCGAGCCGCGCCCTGACCGGCTCGGCCACGTCCTCGGCGCTGACGAACGAGAGGTGCCCCTCGGGGCGCAGGATCAAGAGCCCGACGAAGGTTTCATCATCGGGATGCTCGGGTGAGAGCGGCCGCAGTACGTCCGCGCCACGCTTTCGTCCGATGACCTACACACGGGGATGTGTGGTCTGGGACGCGCCCCCGCCCGCCGGCATCGCGAGCGGCTGCAGCGGGCGTGGCCGAAGCGTAGAGCGAGTGTATGCGCGTCCGAATCAGTGTCGATCGACGAGCAGTTGCGGCGAGCGCAAGGGACGCGTCCACCTACACCGTGAACGTCGTGCGGGCGCTGCTCGCGCGCGGACGTCGGCGCGAGGCGCTGGCACGCCTTTCCTCGAGCGCCGGGGCACCGAGCTCGCGCTCGCGTAGCCGCGCCGCGCTCACGCGCGCGGGCTCGGTCGTCGCGACGAACTCCTCGAGCACCTCGGTGAAGCGGCGCGGGTCGTCGCGGTACGGGAAGTGGCCCGCTTGCGGAAAGATCTCGAGCCGGCTCCCGGCGATCTGCTCGTGGGCGACGTAGGCGTGGCGCACGGGGATCAGCGGATCGCGCGCGCCCCAGACGACGAGCGTCGGCATCTCGCTCGCGAGATAGAGCCGGTCCCGAGCGGAGACGCGCTGGCCTCGCACGTCGATCACGCTTCGCACGGTGTCGAGGAACGCGCGACGCGCCTCGGCGTCGCCGAGTGAGACGAAGCCGTCCCAGGCCTCCTCGAGATCGGGGCCGGCGCGCAGGCCGAGCCGCCCGATCCAGCGCGTGGCGCCCTGCACGGCGCCGCGCGTGTGCTCGCTGCACAGCCAGGGCAGGACGAAGCCGGCGCCGGGGATCGCCGCCGAGCGCAGGAGGGGATGCACGGCCCGGCCGAGGCCGCCGCTCGACACCAGGACGAGCCGCTCGCAGAGCTCCGGAAACTGGTAGGAGAACTGCATCGCGACGCCGCCGCCGAGGGAATGTCCGACGATCGTTGCGCGCTCGTGGCCGAGCGCATGGAGGAGGTCACGCAGCACGTTCGCGTAGGCGCCGAGTGAATAGTCGCCCGGCCGCTTGCAGCTCCCGCCGTGACCCAGAAGGTCGGGTGCGACGACCGTGAAGCGGTGGGCGAGCGCCCAGGCGACGTCGTTCCAGGTGGCCGAGCTTCGCGCGATGCCGTGCAGCAGCACGAGCACGGGGCCGCTCCCTCCCGTGCGGTAGCCGAAGCGGCGCCCGTGAAGCGTGACCTCGGAAGGCTCCATCGGCTCCCCCTGCGCCGCGCGCGCGATCAGTTCGCGTGCGCTCCGGGCGCGTGACTGGGCGCCGCACGCTTCCCGGCCGATTTGCGTGCGGACTTCGTGGCCGCGGCGCGGGCCGCGGGCTTTCGGATCGCGAGGCGCGCGGAAAGGAGCTCCTTCGCGAGCTTTCCGACCTCGCGGTTCACGTCGCGGATGGCGTCGTAGACGGCGCCGAGCGAAGCGTCCTGGATGCGACGCACGTCGTCGAGCGCCTTCTTGCCGAAGAGCTCCGTGCGCTCGAGGGCGGCGATGGGAACCGCCGCGATCCGCTTGTGGATCTCCTCGACGGTGGTCGCGCCGTCGTCGATCGCCTGCTGCACGAGGTCGGCGATGCGCTTCGCTTCGGTCCGGCCCCGGCCCTGCTTCTCGCTACCCATGGCTTCTCCTTCGTGCTCGGAAAAGGCCCCCTCGAAGCGAGCGTGCACGCGGCGTGCCACCGGCGGGCCGAGGACGTGCGCGATGGTAGCTCGCCGGCACGACGGCTGGGGCGTCACGCCGCGCCACCGTGGCCGGATGCCCCGGTGCCGGAGGTCGGACGTGGCGCGCGGGGCGGGCTCAGGAAGCGTCGAGGGCGCGCTTCACCGCCATGGCGCAGGCGTCGAGCTCGCCGACGGCGCGGCCGAGTCCGTCGCCCACGAGTCGCACGCGATCGAGGATCCGCTGGCTCCCGCTCGAGATGGTCTCGGCGGCGCGCTTGATCTCCTCGAGCCCCCTCGCCTGCTTTTCGACCTCGCGGATCGCACGGTCGAGTTTCTCGAGATCGACGCTCTCGTGCTGCGAGGCGCCGGCGCGGAACGCGATCGCCCGCGCGACGCTGAGCGCGGCCGAGAGCTGCACGTCGCTCGCCGTGTCGTCGGCGTCCCAGACGACGAAGACGTCGTTCCCGATCCGCTGCAGCGACGGCAAGCTCTCGGGGGCGCTGCGCTTCGAGAAGACGAACACACCCACCCCCGCACCGCGGTTGCGGCGCGCCTCGTCGATCTCTTCGCAGGCCGTCTTGAGCGTGTAGCCGGCGACCTCCTTGGCCTCGAAGACGATCCGCGCTCCGGCGGCCGCCTGCTCGGGGCCGATACCGAGGACGGCGTCTCCGACTTTGTTGTTGCGGATCAGGCCGGTCGTATTTCCGGTGCGCTCGACGACGTCGCTCGACCCGAGCACGGCGCGTTCGAGCCAGCCGCAGACGGCGTCCTCGAAGGCGAGGCCTCCGAGCGTCGTCCGCGCTTCGGCCACGCGCCGGTCGGCGAGGCGCTGGAGCTCCTTGTCGACACGATGCGAAAGCTCGACGAGCGACTTCTCCTGCTTCTCGGCGATCTCGACGAGCTCGCGGCGGAGCCGCGCGAGGGCGGAGCCCTCGGCATTGAGGTCGAACTCGCTCGTGATCTGACGCTGCGCCTGCTCGACGCGGCCGACGAGCCGCGAGAGCGCCGAATCGGAGTTGTCGAGCGAGAACTCTCCCGTCACCTCGCCGATCCGCTTCTGCAGATCCTCGGCGAGCTGGCCGTGACTCTGGGTGAGCTCCTTCACGAGGCGGCGAAGCGCGCTCTCTTCGTGATCGAGGGAAAACTGCGCGAGGATCCGCTCGCGTTGCGCTTCGAGTTCGTCGGAGACGAGCTTCTGCAGCGTGCCGACGAGGCCAACGGCGTTCTGCGGGTCGACGAGCCGAAGCAGCGGGCTCTCGGTCCCGAGGTGCGATGCGAGCGTTCGAACCAGCGTCGAATCCTCCGCAGAGAGGTGTCGGCGCAGCACCGTCGCGAGCTCGCCGTCTTCTCTCGTGAGGCGCTCGACGCGTTCGGCGAAGCGGCCGCTTTGCGGATCGAAGTAGTCCTTCAAGACCGACTCGGTCTGCATCCGCAGCGCATCGCGATGGCCCGAGAAGGCGAGCGCGAGGTCGTGGAGCAGGCGATCGACCTCGTCGCGGACGGCGCGCGCATCGACGGCGCCGCGCGCCTGTTCGAGTGAGAGCACACCGATGCGGAGCGCGGCGAGCGCGAACTCTTCGCGCGTCCTGCCCTCGGGTTGGCGCGCGAGCGCACGGACGAGATCGGGCTCACGAATCGAGAGCCGGAGCTCGAGGCTCTCGGGGACCGCTTCGGAGGCCTCGGGCCCGGGCGCGCCGGCAGGCCTCGATTCGCGCTCGTGGAACATGGGCGCCTCCCGGTCCCGAGCATAGACCGAAGCCGCGCCCCGCGGCTCCACCCGGCTGCCCGAGAGGTTCCCGGGAGATCGATCCGACCCGTCTCGGGCCGGGCTCCTAGTGGCGGCCGGCGTCGGTCGCGAGCTTGATCCGGAGGATCGCCCGTTTGAGCGCCGCTTCCTGGCGTGCGAAGAGCTCGCTTTCGTGCGCCGCCGACTTCGCGGCGGCGAGCGCGGCCTCGGCGTCCGCGCGCGCCCGCTGCGCTCGGGCGAGGTCGATGTCCTCGGCGAACTCGCAGGTGTCGACCATCACGGTCACGTGGTCCTGCGTCACCTCGGCGAAGCCGTCCGAGAGCGCGGCGAAGAGGGTCTTGCCCTTCGTCGTCACGGCGGCCTCACCGATCCCGAGCGGGGCGAGGAATCGGACGTGCCCCGTGAGGACCCCGAACGCGCCCTCGGCGCCGGGGAGCACGACGTGGTCGACCGGCTCTTGGAAGCGGACGCCTTCGGGCGTCACGATGCTGAGTTCGAAGGCCATGGGCTAGACGAGCCTCTTCGCCTTCTCGATCGCCTCTTCGATCGTCCCCACCATGTAGAAGGCCTGCTCGGGAAGCTCGTCGTGCTTGCCCTCGAGGATCTCCTTGAAGCCGCGGATGGTGTCCTCGAGGCGGACGTACTTGCCGGCCGCGCCCGTGAACTGCTCGGCGACGTGGAAGGGCTGCGAGAGGAACTTCTGCAACTTGCGCGCGCGGGCGACCGTGAGCTTGTCGTCCTCGGAGAGCTCGTCCATGCCGAGGATCGCGATGATGTCCTGCAGATCCTTGTACTTCTGCAGCACCTGCTGCACGCCGCGCGCCACGCGGTAGTGCTCCTCGCCGACGACCTGCGGATCGAGGATCCGGCTCGTCGAATCGAGCGGATCGACGGCCGGGTAGATTCCGAGCTCGGCGATCTGACGCGAGAGCACCGTCGTGGCGTCGAGGTGCGAGAACGCCGTCGCCGGCGCCGGGTCGGTCAGGTCGTCGGCGGGGACGTAGATCGCCTGCACCGACGTGATCGAACCGCGCTTGGTCGAGGTGATCCGCTCCTGGAGCTCGCCCATGTCGGTCGCGAGCGTCGGCTGGTAGCCCACCGCCGAGGGAATCCGGCCGAGCAGCGCCGACACCTCGGAACCCGCCTGCGTGAAGCGGAAGATGTTGTCGATGAAGAGCAGCACGTCCTTGCCTTCGGCGTCGCGGAAGTACTCCGCAACCGTGAGCGCCGAAAGTCCGACCCGCGCGCGCGCGCCCGGAGGCTCGTTCATCTGTCCGTAGACGAGCGCCGCCTTGTCGAGAACGGTGGTTCCGTCGGAGAGCTTCGCGTCGGCCATCTCGTGCCAGAGGTCGTTGCCTTCGCGGGTTCGCTCGCCGACGCCTCCGAAGACCGAGTATCCGCCGTGCTGCTTCGCGATGTTGTTGATGAGCTCGAGGATGACGACGGTCTTGCCGACTCCCGCGCCTCCGAACAGTCCCACCTTGCCGCCCTTCGGATACGGAGCGATCAGGTCGACGACCTTGATTCCCGTCTCGAGCGCCTCGGCCGTCGAGGCCTGATCGACGAACTCCGGCGGCGGGCGGTGGATCGGCAGCGTCGAGTCCGCGCCGATCGGGCCGCGCTCGTCGACGGGCTCGCCGATCACGTTCATGATGCGGCCGAGCGTCTTCGGTCCGACCGGAACCGAGATTCCGTTGCCGGTGTTCGTCACGGGCTGGCCCCGGCGGAGTCCGTCGGTCGTGTCCATCGCGATGCAGCGCACGGTGTTCTCGCCGAGATGCTGCGCGACCTCGACGACGAGGTTGTCCGTGCGGTCGTCGATCGCCTGGTTCGTGGTGCGGAGCGCGGTGTAGATCTCCGGGAGCTGGCCCGGCGGAAACTCGACGTCCACGACGGGACCCATGACCTGGAGGATCTTTCCCTGTGCGGTTGCCATTCGATGACTCCTACAGCGCTTCGGCGCCCGAGATGATCTCGACGAGTTCGCGCGTGATCGCCGCCTGGCGCGCGCGGTTGTACTTGAGGGTGAGCGAGGCGATCATCTCTTCGGTGTTTCGCGTCGCGGCTTCCATCGCCGCCATCCGGGCCGCATGCTCCCCCGCTTGGTTCTCGAGGAGCGCGCGGAAGATCTCGACCTGGAGCGCCTTCGGCACGAGCGTCGAGAGCACCGTTTTCGGATCCGGCTCGATCTCGAAGGGGAGACCGGCGGCGTCTCCGGAATCCGCCGCGCGGAACGGCAGCAGCACGTCGGCGCGCGGCCTCTGGTTGAGCGTCGAAACGAACTCGCTGTAGACGAGCACGACTTCGTCCGTCTCGCCCGAGACGAAGCGCCCGGCGAGCCCCTCGGCGATCCGAACCGCCTGGTCGTAGGTCACGGTGCCGAGGCCGGCGATCGCCCGGAGGATCTGCTTCGGGCGCCGGCGCCTGAAGAACTCGTTGGCCTTTCGCCCGACGAGCACGAGGCCGATCGACTCGGCCTCGCCGCTCCGCTCGCGCAGCTCGATCTCCCGCGCCGCGAACTTGAGCACGTTTGCGTTGAACGCCCCGGCGAGCCCGCGATCGGAGGTCACGACCACGTAGTCGACCCGGCGCACGCGCTCGCGCGCGACGAGAAGCGGATGCTCGGGCTCCTGCAGGCCGCGAGCCACCTCCGTGAGCGTCGCTCGCATGCGCTCGGCGTACGGCCGCGCGGACAGGATGGCGTTTTGCGCGCGGCGAAGCTTGGCCGCGGCGACCATCCGCATCGCGCGCGTGATCTGCTGCGTCTTCTTGACGCTCACGATCCGGCGCTTGATGTCGCGGAGTCCTGCCACGCTAGGCCGCCGCGCTCTCCGCGGCGCCCCGCACCGACGGCTGGAAGACCTTTGCGAACTCGTCGAGGGCGGCCTCGAGCTTCGTGCGGGTGGCGTCCTCGAGCTTTCCGCTGTCGCGGACCGCCGTCACGACGTCCGCATGCCGCGACGAGACGTACTCGAGCATCTCGCGCTCGTAGCGCGCGATGTCCTCGACGGCGAGCTCGCGGACCCACGAAGACCGCTTCTCCTGCGGCGTCGCGGAGTAGATCGCGATCACCTGCAGCTCCATCGGCATCGGACGGTACTGCGGCTGCTTCAGCATCTCGGTCAGGCGTTCGCCGTTTGCGAGCTGCTCCTGGGTCGCCTTGTCGAGATCGGAGCCGAACTGCGCGAAGGCCGCCATCTCGCGGTACTGCGCGAGGTTGAGCTTGAGCTGCCCGGCGACCGACTTCATCGCCTTCGTCTGCGCCGCGCCGCCCACGCGCGACACCGAGATGCCGACGTTGATCGCGGGCCGCACGCCCGAGTTGAAGAGATCGGTCTCGAGGAAGATCTGGCCGTCGGTGATCGAGATGACGTTCGTCGGGATGTACGCGGAGACGTCGCCGGCCTGCGTCTCGATGATCGGAAGCGCGGTGAGGCTCCCGCCGCCGAGCTCATCGCTCATCTTCGCCGCGCGCTCGAGGAGCCGCGAGTGGAGATAGAAGACGTCTCCGGGGTAGGCCTCGCGTCCGGGCGGCCGCCGGAGCAGGAGCGAGAGCTGCCGGTACGCAACGGCCTGCTTCGAGAGATCGTCGTAGACGATGAGGGCATGCTTGCCCGAATCGCGGAACCACTCGCCCATCGATACGCCCGAGTAGGGTGCGATGAACTGGAGCGGAGCGGATTCGCTGGCCGTCGCGGCGACGACGATCGTGTAATCCATCGCGCCGTACTGCGAGAGCTTCTCGACCACCTGCGCGACGGTCGACTGCTTCTGGCCGATCGCGACGTAGATGCAGAAGACGTCCTGGCCCTTCTGGTTGATGATCGTGTCGATCGCGATCGCGGTCTTTCCGGTCTGCCGGTCCCCGATGATGAGCTCGCGCTGGCCACGGCCGATCGGAGTCATCGCGTCGATCGCCTTGAGCCCCGTCTGGAGCGGCTGGTTCACCGACTTCCGGGCGACGATTCCTGGCGCCTTCAGCTCGACGCGTCGGCGCTCGCTCGACTGGATCGGGCCCTTGCCGTCGATCGGGTTTCCGAGCGCATCGACCACGCGGCCGAGCAGACCCATTCCGACGGGAACCTCGATGATGCGGCCGGTCCGCTTGACGAGATCGCCCTCTCGGATGTGCGCCGACTCGCCCATGATGGCGATTCCGACGTTGTCCTCCTCGAGGTTGAGCACCATCCCCTGGAGGTCGCCGGGAAAGAGCACGAGCTCGCCGGCCATCGCCTGATCGAGACCATAGACGCGCGCAATGCCGTCGCCGACCGAGAGCACGGTCCCCGTCTCCGCCACCTCGACGGCGCGACCGAACTCCTTGATCTCGCGCTTGAGGATGTCGGTGATTTCTCCGGGCTTGATGTCGGTGCTCATCGTTCCCTCACGAGGTTGGCGCGCAGCTGTTCGAGCTGCGTGCGGATGCTTCCGTCGAAGACGAGATCCCCGACGCGCGCGACGATTCCGCCGATCAGCGACGGGTCGATGCGCGGGTTGACTCGAACGTCGCGACCCGTGCGCGCGGCGAGCGCACGGCGGACCCGATCGAGCTGGGCGGGCTCGAGCGCCGCGGCGGAGGCCACCTCGGCTTCGACGCGGCCTGCGGCCTCGTCGGCGAGCCGCCCGACTTCTGCGACGATCATCGGGTAGTCGCGAAGCCGGTGCTGCTGGAGCAGGAACTCGACGAAGCGCCGCACGGTCGCTCCGAGGCCGATCCGCGCCGCGACCGCATCGAAAGCGGCCTTGCGCTCGGCCATCGGGTAGAGCGGCCGGTACAGGACGTCGGCGAGCTCGGGGGCCCGATCGAGGAGTTTCGCGAGCGAATCGAGCTCGGCGACGACGGCATCGCGCTCGCCCTGCTCGCCGGCGAGCTGGAAGATCGCGCGCGCGTAGCGGCGCGCCGCCCCATGGCCCCGCATGCCCTAGGCCCCTCCTCTCGCCGTCGCGCCCTGCTCGAGCTTCGAGACGAACTCTTCGATCATGCGATCGCCGTCGGCCGACGTAACGCCGTCGCGCAGGAGCCTTCCGGCGAGCGAGACGGCGAGCTCGGCCGCTTCGGCACAAAGCTCGGCGCGCGCGCGTCGGGTCTCCTGCTCGAGCGCCGCTGCGGAGTCGCGCCGCAGGCGCGCGGCCGCTGCCTCGGCCTCGGCGAGGATGCGATCGCGCTCGGCGTTTGCGCGCTCGCGAGCCTGCTCGCGGATCGCCGCGAGCTCGTTGTCGAGTCCGGCCACGCGCCGCTCCCACTCGGCGTACTTCTTCTCGGTTTCGCCGAGGAGCTTGGCGGCCGCATCGAGCTCGCCCGAGATCGCCTTGCGACGGTCGGCGAAATAGGCCTTGATCGGCGCACCCGCGAAGTAGACGATCGCGCCGACCACGAGTACGAGATTCAGGCTCTTCAGCACGAGGTCGAAGAGCTCCTCGCCGGCCGGCGCTCCCGCATGCGCGGTGGCGGGCGCGAG
>CAJPFO010000139.1 GCA_905339255.1 Myxococcaceae bacterium | reverse complement strand
ATCCCGCCCGAGGAGGCACCCATCGATGCTCGGCCCGACCCGCTCCCGGATCCCCGGACGTTCGATCCCCGCCTGCGCGTCGTTCGTCGCGGCGCTCGCCTTGGCGCTCGCCTCGCACGCCGAGGTCGATCTCGCGAGCCCCTACGAAGGTCCGCCACAGCAGGGCCCGATCCCGCCGCTCAACGTAGGAGGCGTGCTCTTCGACGCGCCGGCCGCTGCGAGCGGCCCGAACGACGTCCACGAAGGCCGCTTCACCTTCTGGGGCGACACGTTCGCGCCGCCGGGCGTCGGCGCGGCCTGCCTCTTGCCGCAGGCCGCCGCAACCGAAACGGCACCGGCTCTCGGGCTCCACCTCGGGCAGGCGCTGAGCGAGGCGAATGCATCGGTCTCGAAGCTCGACGGGGGGACGATCCAGGACTTCTTCGGGGCGTTCGAAACGGTCGTCGAGGCCCTCGGCGGCGACGTGGACGTCGAGATCGGCGCGACACTCGACCGCTGCGTCTCGTGGAAGCCCGTTCAAGGGCGCTTCTTGCGGAGCCAATGGGCGGTGCAGGGGTTCCAGCTTCCGTGGCAGTCGACTCCGCTCCGCAGCTACCACCCGCAGCCCGCTCCCTTCCGTGAACTCCGCCAGCGCGGCGCGAGGCTCTACTGTGCGGCGCGCGCCGCGCAGTTCGCGCAACCGGCCGAGCCGTCGTCGATGGGCGAGCGCGTCGGCTTCTCGGTGAACGTCCTCGGCCAGACGATCGATTTCCTCGTCGTCGAGCCCACGCTCGTCCTCGACGGACCCGAGCGGTTCACCGGGAAGGGTGCCGCGAACGGCGCGCAGGCGTTCGAGATCCCCCTGCAGGCCGGGACGCGAATCACGCCGATCCGAGGCCTTCCGCTCCCGGGCTTCCGCGAGATCCGGGTTCCGGTTTCGCTCGTGACGGCAGACACCGAACTGCGTAATGCGTCGGACCTCGGCTCCGTCTTCATGGGAAGCGAGATCGAATGCGGCTGGAAGGAGACTCCGCCCTACGTTTCTTGCGTCGTCATCCCCAACTTCGAGACGAAGTACCGCAAGGACCACCTCACGATCACGCACCTCGACCTGCTCCGGACCGCGCAGAAATCGTCGGAGATCTCGGGCGAAACCGAGGTGATGCGGATCGGGCCGGTCGCCGTCGAGCTCGGCTTCGGGATCGACTACTTCTTCGGCGTCGCCTCGCCGGGAGACGGACGCGTCCTCGATCTGCCCGGGCTCCCGGCCGCACGCGAGGGTCGGCTCTGGTGGAACCCCGCGAGCGGAACGCGCTGGCACGACGGCCCGTGGGGCCCGCGATTCTTCCGTGGATCGGGAAGCGGGCCCTGGAACCCGCTTCGCGACTGGGCCTGGACGGTCCTTCCCGACGGACAGGGCGATCCCTTCTGGCGCAAGCCGATCGCGCTCTTTCCGCCCCCTCCGCTCGACCTTCGACTGCTCGCGAACGACGACCATCTCTTCGGAAGCGGGACGGGCCTCGGGATCGAGGGAAGCCTCTCGGGAATCTTCGGCGGGAGCTTCGGCCCGTTCACCGTCGAGCTCTCGATCACGGGGTCTCTCACCGGAACCGTGACCCAGCATCACGTCGTGAGCGACTCCTTGTTCGCGCAGGATCAGGGGCTTTCCGCGATGACACCCACCACCGGGCTCACGGTGCGGCCTCGCCAGACGGGGCAAGCGGATCTCCATCCCGCCAAGGGGACTCTCACCCTCTCGCTCTCGCTGCCCTGGCCGCTCGACGACATCCACCTCGTGAAGGGTCTCTTCGACATCAAGAAGGTGACTCTCGCCTCGTACGACTCCGATGATTCGCTCACGCAAGCGGACGAGCGCTGGAACCTGAGGCTCGGTGCCGGTTCCGCACGCGGCGCCGTGACGACGCAGCCGGTCGCCTTCTTCCACTACCCGGGCGGCGGCGAGCTCGCGAGCTTCCCGGTCGACGTGGAGGCATGCCTCGCCGACGAAGCGCCGAACCCGCCGCCGCCGCCACCGTGCGAGGAGACCCCGCCGCAGGGGGCCGTCCCCACTGCCGAGGTCTGCATTTTCGGCCCGGGCGTGGGCCTGCGGACGATCGCGCCGAAGCTCCCGCCGCTTCCTCCGAACGTCTGCAACGACGTTCCGTCCTGGGTCTCGACGCTCTCGACCTTCTCCTTCGATCAGCAGGAATGTCTCCTCGCGTACCTCGAGGTCTTGTGCAGTCCGACCTCGAAGCAGCAGCCCCTCGGAACCGGCAAGAAAGAAGTGGTCGCGCACGTGCTCGATCTCCTCGATCCGAGCGACGGCCAGGCGCTCGCCGACGCGATGATGATCTGCGCGGAGGCGTTCGGCGTACCGGGGCCGGGTGGCCTCATCGATTCGACGGCGATCGCCGAGGGCTTCATCGAAACGGGCATCTGCAAGGCCGACGCAACGATCCTCGAAGAGGGCGAGATCCTCGGCGCCACCTCGAATCCGCAACAACCACCGCCCGTGAAGCAGGCGAGCGCTTGCCATTGATCGGCCGCGAGTCGTGATCCGCGACGCCGGATGCGCCTAACGGCCGAGCAGGCCGAGTACGTCGTCGAGCCGCTCGATCGTGTCGTCGCCCGCGATGCGGAGCCCGGCGAAGCGCACCCCCGCCGCGCGCGCCGCTTCGCGATCGAAGCGCGTGTCGCCGACGAAGAGCGACGCTCCGGCCGGCACACGCAAGCCGGCGCATGCGGCAATCACCATGTCGGGAGCGGGCTTCGCGGCGAGGCGGCCCGTCCCGACGACGAGGTCCGGTTCGAGTCGAGCGCCCGCGACGGTTTCGCGCGCGAGCGCCTCGGGCGTGTTCGTGACGATCGCGGTCGCGAGGCCTCGCCGGCGTAGCTCCCGAAGCAGGGGCGCGGCGGCCGGATCGACTCGCAGATGGCTCGCGAACTCGGCGAAGCGCGCAACGAAGACCGGCTCGATCTCCGCGGGTGGCCGACCGCCGCAAAACTGCCGCGCGTCCTCCTCGACACTCTGACCCCAGCCTTCCTCGTACGCCTCGAGCGGAACGGGGCTCTCGCCGAGGTCACGAGCGACCGCATCGACGAGCCGGTGCCACGCCTCGAAGCTCTCGACGAGGACGCCGTCGAGATCGAAGAGGACGGCGCGCAACGCCGGCCTCATTCGCCGCTCGCGGTCCCGGGTCGGCCGGCACGACGCCGGCTCGCGGTCGCGGCCCTCAGGCGGTCGCCTGCATCACGACCCGGCTCGCGGGGGCCGGGAAGCCCGCCTCGCCGAAGGCTTCGCGGATCAGCCGGTTGGTATCGAAGTAGACCTGCCAGTAGTGATCGGTATGCGTGTAGGGACGCACGGCGAGCACCGGGCCCATCACGTTGAACTCGAGGATCTCGACGTCGGGAGCCGGCGTCTTCATCACGTTCGGAATCGCCGCGAGCCTCTGCTTCAGAAGCTCGATCGCCTTCTTGTGGTCGGCGCCCACCGCGAGCTGCGCGACCAGATCGACGCGCCGGAAGGGGTTGGTGGAGAAGTTCTTGATCGTTCCACCGAAGATCGCGTTGTTGCCGACGTAGACGACGACGTTGTCGGGTGTCACGATGCTCGTCACGAAGAGCCCGATCTCGCGAACCGTACCGATCACGCCCCCGGCCTCGATGAAGTCGCCGACCTTGAAGGGGTTCAGGATGATCAGGAACGCGCCTGCAGCGAAGTTCGCGAGGAGCCCGCTCCACGCCATCCCGATCGCCACGCCCGCGGCCGCGAGGAGCGCTGCGAAGGTGGTGGTCTCCACGCCGAAGTAACCGAGGATCGCAATCACGAGGGCGATGTTGAGCAGCACCGTGACCGTCGACGCCAGGTAGCGAACGAGGGTCTCTTCGATCTTTCGCGCATCGAGCGCGCGCTTCATCAGGTTCACGGCGAAGGTGATGAGCCTTCGCCCGACGAAGAAGAGAAGAAGTGCGGCCACCACCTTGAGTCCGGCGGCGGCGATGAGGTCGAGGCTGTTCTGGGCGAGTTGGTCGAAGTTCACGAGGGCGGGTCCTCCAGGTCGCTTTTTTCGCACGCGACGGCGGTGGTGTAAAGGGTATGCTGCGCCCCGTGCCGACTCCGAACGGACCGATGCTCCCCTTGAAGACGCGAGTCGGCTACTCGGTCGCCGAGTACACGCTCAGCCTCTCGCTCTCGGCCCTCTCGCTCTTCTACCTGCTCTTCCTCACGGAAGTGGGAGGCCTCCGCCCCGCCCTCGCCGGGCTCGTCCTGCTCCTCGGGCGCACCATCGACGCGTTCTTCGATCCGCTCATGGGGCGGATCACGGATCTGACGCGAATGCGTGCGGGAAGGCGGCGTCCGTGGCTCCTGATCGGCGCCCTCCCCTTCGCGATCACCTTCGCCGGCCTCTTCGTCGACCTCCCGATCGAGTCGCAAGTGGCCCGCTTCGCCTACTACGCGAGCGTGTACCTCGCCTGGACCCTGTGCTCGACGGTCCTGACCGTGCCGTACATGGCACTCCTGCCCGAGCTCACGCTCGACTACCAGGAGCGGACGGCGCTGAGCGTCTACCGCTCGGTCTTCGGGCAGATCGGAACGGCGGTGGCAGCGCTCGCCACGCAGCCGCTCGTCCGCGGCTTCGGAGGCGGTGCAGACGGCTGGCTCGCCGTCGGGCTCGTCTTCGGCGCGATGCTCGCCTGGCCGTGGATCCTCACGTTCCTCACCACCCGCGAGCGACGGGACTTCCAGCGTCCGCCGGAGATCCCTTTCTACGAGGGTCTTCGCCTCACGCTCCGACACCGCGCCTACCGGAACCTCATGGGCCTCTACGTCTGCTCCCGGATCGCGATGGACATCGCCGGGGCGCTGCTCGTCTTCTATTTCACCTACTGGCTCGCGCGCCCGGGCGACTTCGAGCTCACGATGGGGCTCATGCTCGCGATGGTAGTGGCTTCGCTTCCGTTCTGGTTGCGAGCCTCGCGAGGCCGAGACAAGCGGACGCTCTTCGTCGCCGGGTCGATCGCCTGGCTCGCCGTCATGCTCTGCTTCGTTCCCGCCACGAGCGAGTGGCCGCGCTGGCTCCCGATCCTCCTCGGAGGGCTCGCAGGGGCCGGCTATGCAGCGGCGGACGTCATCCCGTGGTCGATGCTCGCGGACGTGGTCGACGCCGACGAGCTCCGGACCCGGGAGCGACGCGAAGGGCTCTACTCGGGGTTCTTCTTCTTCTTGCGCAAGCTCGGCGGGGCGGTCGCCGTCTTCGTCGCGGGGGTGGCGCTCGACCTCGCCGGCTTCGTCCGCGGACGAGGTGCGGCGCAGCCCGACTCGGCGCTCCAGGCGATCCGGGTGCTCACCGGATTCGCACCGGCGCTCTTCATCGGGCTCTCGGTCCTGCTCGCACGCGCGTATCCGATCTCTCGCGACCGCCACGCGAAGATCCGCGACGAACTCGACGCAAGGCGCGCCGACGTCGAGGGAACGCTCTTCTAGCGCCCGCGATGGGCAGCCCCGGCGGGTCTAGCTCCCGACGAGACCGCTTTCGCGGAGCTGCGACTCGACGAAGCGCCGGACCTCGGCCTCGAAGGGAAGGCTCAGGTGGCTGCCCTGGTACCAGAGCATCTTCGGGCGACGCCAGTGGATCCAGAGATCGCGGACCTGATCCGCCGGAACGAGCCGATCGGCGATCGCGCCGAAGATCGCGCGGCCTTCGAAGGGGACCTTGGGCTCGTGAGCGAGCGGAGAGACGACGCGCAGCACCTCGTCGACGGCGTCGCGAGCGACGCCCTTGTGCTCGAGCGATCGCACCTGGAGCGGCGGACCGTGCCGCCACACGAGCCTTGCGAAATCCGTCGCCGGGATCCCGGCAATCGCGCAGGCGAGCCCCGGCGCGACGCTCGAGACGAGCGCGGTGTTGTAGCCGCCGAGCGAGAGCCCGAATACTCCCACCCGTGTGGCTCCGCGGGAACGGACGAAGGAGAGGATCCGGCGGATGTCCCAGACCGCCTGCGCCTCGGCATGGATGGAATCGAGAATGCTCCCCGAGAAGAAGCCGTCCCCGCTCCTTCGGCCCTGCTTGCGAGGCCCGTGGAGCGGCAACACCGGCATCACGAGATTGAGGCCGAGTTCTTTCGCGAGCCAGCGCGGGTCGAAGGCGAAGAGGTCCGTGAGCGGATGGCCCATCTGGTAGCCGTGGATGCAGACGAGCCAGGGACGCGATTCGTCTTCCTGCCGAACCACCCAGGCGTGCGCCGTACGGTTGGCGGCGTACGAGAGCCAGCGGTCCCGCCCCGGCTCCGCTTCGTGCGGCTCGTAGGCGCTCTCGAAGGAAAGCTCCTCGAAGGCACGCCCGCGCACTTCTCGCGGACGGAGCGCAAAGGCTTCGAGAGGCGGGGGTTCGACGTGATAGCCGGCGGGCTTCTCGAGCCAGCCGCGCGAGTCGAACATCTCGCGCGCCGCGAGGACCTCGCGCGAAGCGAGCTTCGCCGCCTCACCGGTCGGGACCGAGGCGCCGAGCTGCATCGTCGAGAGGATCGCCTCGTCGATCGCCACCTTCGCCGCGAGACCGAGCGACGGCACCGGAACCGGAACCTCCGCGTGATGGGGCTCCTGGCGCACGGACGCCCAGCCGGCCGCGAGAAACGACGCCACCGAAATCGAGGTGAGCCAGGCTCCGACGGCGGGGCCTTCGGTGAACCAGGCCGGAAGTGCGAAGATCACGCCGAGGACGCCCCCCACGGCGGCGAACTGGTCGATCCGGTGGTCGCCCGGCCAGAGCCACATCGCCATCCCGGCGCCGAGCAGCAGACAGCCCGGAGGTAGCGAGCCGAGGAATCCGATCACACCGAAGCTCGCGCTCGGCCAAAGCCATGCGATCCCGGCGAGCAGGGGAATCAGCGCTTCTCTCGGAAATCGGGGCTGCTCGAACACGAAGACCTCCGCTCTCGATTTGCTTTCCTACCGCGCTCCGCGCTTGCGAAGCTCGCGCCACTCGTCGCGAAGGGCATCGCGAAAGCGCGGGTCGGCGACGGCCAGGAGCGCTTCGGCGCGCTCCTCGACGCTCCGGCCCGCGAGCTCCGCGGCGCCGTGCTCCGTCACGACGACGTCGACCTGATGGCGTGGTCCGGTCACGACGGCTCCCGGAACGAACTGCGCCCGGATCCGCGAAAGGACCTCGCCGCGGACGGTCGCCGTCGACGGCACGCAGACGAGCGAGCGACCCTCTTCGGCGTACGCGGCGCCCTGCAAGAAGTCC
>CAJPFO010000138.1 GCA_905339255.1 Myxococcaceae bacterium | reverse complement strand
CCGAAACGCGCTCGCGGCGACGCCCGCCGAGGGCAGCGTCTCACTTCGAACCGAGCGGCGCGCCGATCGGATCCGCTTCGAAGTGATCGATTCCGGGAGCGGAATGACCGCGGCCGTCCTTTCCCGGGCTGGAGAGCCGTTCTTCACCACGCGTGCGCCCGGCGAGGGGATGGGCCTCGGGCTCTTCCTCGCCCGCGCGGTCGCCGAGCAGCTCGGAGGGAGCCTCCGCCTCGAATCCGCTCCCGGGCGAGGGACCCGAGCGCTCTTCGAAGTGAAGCGGAACGCCGTGGGAGGGAGTGCACGATGAGCTCGGCGCCGGCCGCGACGCCCCGAAGCGTATTGATCGTCGACGACGACGAACGTTTCCGATCGCGACTCGCGCTCGCCTTCCGCGAACTCGGCTACGAGGTGCGCGAGGCCGAAAGTGCCGAGAAGGCGCTCGAGATCTCCCGGCTCGACAGCCCCGAATACGCCGTCGTCGACCTCCGCATGCCGGGCATGGGAGGCCTCGAGGCCGTGCGCAGACTCAAGCAGATCGACTCGGCGACGAACGTCGTCGTGCTCACCGGCTACGGCAGCATCGCGACCGCCCTCGAAGCCGTCCGGCTCGGCGCCACGCACTATCTCACGAAGCCGGTCGAGATCGAGCAGCTGCTCGCCGCGTTCGAACGGAGCTCGCTCTCCCCGCTCGAAGATCTCCCGACTCCCGACACCGTGCCTTCGCTCGCGAGGGCCGAGTGGGAGCACATCAACCGCGTGCTCACCGAATGCGGCGGCAACATCTCGCAGGCCGCCCGCCTGCTCGGGCTCCATCGGCGCTCGCTCCAGCGAAAGCTCGCGAAGTACCCCGTCGCCCGCTGATCCCGGCTCTTCGCCCGGCGGGCCGCCTCGGGAATCCGGGCTAGCCTCGCCGCGGACCCTCGGGAGGCACATGGCGAGCACGCGGGGACGCATCCTGGTGACGGGCGCCAACGGCAACCTCGGCCGGCGCCTGCTCGAGCGCCTCGCCGCCGAGGATGGTCCGGCGCCTCGTGCGCTCGTGCGTTCCGAGCGCGCGGCCGTCGCGGTGCGCGAGCTCCGGTTCTCCGATCGCATCGAGCTCGCGATTGCGGATTGGAACGACGCCCCGGCGCTCGAACGCGCAATGGCGGGCTGCGAGCGCGTCGTCCATCTGATCGGGATCCTCAAGGAGACGAAGGCGACGCGCTACGCCGACGCCCATGAAGCGACCTGCCGTGCGCTCGTCGCGGCGGCTGGCGGCGCCGGGATCCTGCGGATCGTATATCTCGGCATCTTGGGCTCGAGCACGACCTCGACCAACGCCTGCCTCGCCTCGAAGGGACGCGCCGAGGAGATCCTTCGCACTTCGGGGATCCCGACGACGACGCTCCGCGTGCCGATGGTCCTCGGCCCCGGCGACATCGCGGCGCGAGCGCTTCGCGCAAAGGCGCTCGCCCCTTTTGTCGTGCTCCCACGGGCAGGCGCGACGCTCGAGCAGCCGATCGATGCGGACGATGTCGTCCGGGCCATCGTCGCCGCGCTCGACGCATCCGATCCGGCCGGCGCGACGCTCGAACTCGCAGGCCCCGAGTCGCTTCCGCATCGCGACCTCGTCCGGCGCGCGGCCGCACTCCACGGCCGGAGCCCTCGCATCCTCGGCGTTCCCGTGGGCGCGGTCGGGCTCTTCGCCGCGCTGGCCGAGCGCGCCTTCTCGAACCCCCCTCTCACGCGCGCGATGCTCGGCGTGCTCGAGCACGACGACCGGATCGATCCGGGGCCCGCATGCCGGGTGCTCGGTCTTGCACTCACCCCGCTCGACGTCACGCTCCGGCGCTGCGTCGGGCCCGACGCGGAGGCAGATCGATGAGCGAAGCGACGGCTGCCCCTCCCTCCTCGGGAAGGCCCCCTGCAAAGCTCTGGCAGAAGCTTCTCCCGTGGGCGATCACCGCAGCCTGCTTCGCGTTCCTCTACGGGCGGATCGATGCCGCCGCCGAGCGACAGGGACAATCGCTCGCGCCGTACCTCGCCGCGATCTTCGCTCGTGTCGAGTGGGGCCGCTGGCTCGCGCTCATGATCCCCTACTCGATCCTCTTCTTCCTGATCGACTCGTGGGTGCTCTGGCGGGTCGTGAACTGGTTCAACACCCGGATCGCCTACGCCGACATCCTGCCGGTGCGCGCGAGCACCTACGTGCTCTCGATCCTGAACGAGCAGATCGGAAAGGGCGCGATGGCGATCTACCTGAACCGCCGCGACGGGGTTCCGGGCTGGCAGGTCGGGTCGAGCATGCTCTTCATCATGTTCTGCGAGTTCTACTACCTGCTCGGCTGGGCAACGATCGGAACGCTCCTTCGCTGGGACTCGCTTCCCGGGATCTTCCACAACATCCCGCTCCTCGCGCTCGCGGCGGCGGTCTTCTTCGTCCTCTGGATCGCCTACTTCCGCGGCCGCCTCCTGCCGAATCTCACGCTTCGCGATCGCGATCTCCTGCACGCCTTCCGCCGCGCTCGGCCGTCGCAGTACCTCGTGATCCTCGCCATGCGCTCGCCGGCGCTGCTCGCTGCGGTGGCCGTCTACACGTGGGCGCTCGGTTTGTTCGGAATCTCGTCGAGCCTCGGAGAGATCCTCGGCTATCTCCCGGTGATCTTCTTCGGCGCGGCCGTTCCCGGGCCGATGCGCGCCGTGGCGATCACGATGTGGACGACGCTCTTCCCGGACCAGGTCGGCGAGGCCGCGGCCTTCGGGTTGTGCATGCACAACTTCTTCATCTTCTTCAACGCGGCGATCGGGCTCCTCTTCATGCGCAGGGCTCAGCGCGAGATCTTCGGGGAGCGCGAGCGAACGCTCGCCCCGGAGACCGAGCGATGACACGATTCGCGATCGTTCTGACCGGCCTTCTCGTGACGGCATGCGGGGGATCGGAGGTTCCCGTGGGAGCGGAGAGGATCGGAAGCTACGCCGTCCGTCAGATGCCGAACGGGCTCGAGATCCGCTCGCTCCCCGACCAGCATCCGAACTTGAATCGCCTGCTCGCCTGGCTCCATCCTTCGCTCGCGAAGGTCGGTCTGCCGAGCGTCGTCCTCTCCCGGGACCGGATCGTCGAGTACGGGGCGCTCGGCACCGAGGCCGAGTGGCCTCGCAAGGAGGTCGCGAGCGTCGCGGTGCAGCGCCGCGAGCGGCGCGCGGTCGAGGCGAAGACCGAGTTCGCGAATCGCTCCTGGCGCGTGCTCCTGCTTCGGACCGACGGCCAGCCGCTTCGAAGCGGCTTCGGGTTCGCCGACGAGGCCGATGCACGAGCCTTCGCTTCGAGGGTGGGGACCGCCCTCTCGCTCCCCCCCGAAGAGATCCCCGCCGAATAGAGACCGGAGGCATCCGATCGGAAGCGATGGAAACGCACACCCTGCTCCACAACCTCGGTGCGGCCTCGAGCCTCGCGCTCGGCCTCGTCGGCGCGTTGCGACCGAGACTCGCAGCGAAGATCACGAGCCTCGAGCCGGTCGGAGCGCTCGGTCTCTCCGAGATCCGCGCGACCTACGGCGGACTCTTCACGGCGCTCGGAGGTCTCGCGATCGTCTCGCAGGAGTCCGGTGCGTTCCTCGTCGCGGGGATCGCGTGGGCGGGGATCGCCGCCGGACGGCTCGCGTCGGTTTTCGTCGACGAGAGCCGGTCGCCGCGAAACCTCGGCGCACTCGCCGTCGAGGCCGTGGTGGCGGGGCTTTTCTTGTTCCCGTCCTAGTCAGGGGGCGATTCCGTCGATCAGTACCCCGGATCGGATGAGCTCGCGGCGCTGGTCCTCGTCGTGTGAGACGACGATCTCGACCTCCGGGTGTTCGCGCGCCAGATCAAAAAGCGTGCGGAACTCCGCCAGCACGGCGCGACGATCCTCGCCGAGGAAGAAGTCGGTCACCAGCCGCGGGCGATAGTGGAGCTCGCGGATCTGATCGCCGTGCCAGGCGACGTCTCCCACGAAAAGCCGCTCCTTGCCATCCTGCGTCCGTACGTAGATGAGCTGGCTCCCGGGCGTGTGGCCGGCAGCCTCGAGGAGAACGACGCCGGGCGCGACGGCGAGCGCGCGATCGTAATCGAGCGGCTCGAGCGAACGGATCATCGCGTCGGGGAGCTTCGCCTGCGCGAGCGCTTCGGTGTTCGAGAGCTGGGGCGTCGTGAGCTTGAGTCGACCCGCAAGGCCCTCGGCCGGAGTGTACGCGCCGACTCCGGCCAGATGATCGAAGTGTTCGTGCGTGACGAAGATTCGCTCGGCGCGACGCAGCGCCTCGAGAACACGCGAGAACGATGCGTCCCAATACCTCCCCGACGCACCCATCGACTCCATGAACTCGCCCGGGAACGCGGCGTCGATCAGTAGGAAGCGATCCGGCCACACGATCTGGAAGACCTGGTGGACCATGGGATGCGGCTCGAATGACTCTCCCGCGAAGATCGCCGCGCGCGGCATCGACGTCTCGGCGACGAGCTCGCTGCGGACTGCGACCGGAAGCTCCCCGGGCACCGAGGTCGCGAGTCGCCGGATCTCGTCGAGCGGGATCTCGTAGTCGGAGACCTCGGGCGGCGCTTCGGGCGCCGTGAGCCAAGACCAGCCCGCGGCGCAAAGCAGGACGAGGGCGAGAACACCGAAGAGCGTTCGTTTGAACCAGCGGGGCATGGGACCTCCGATCGCCGCACGGCTCGGCACCGCACTCCGGCGCAGCCATCGCTTCCCACTGCGTAGCGCGGCCGGCCGCTCCGGTCAGCCGGCGCTCAGAGATCGGGCCATACGGCCGTCGTCACCGAACTCGCCGGAAGTCGGATCGCGCGGGTTCCGAATCGATCGCGCGTCTCCTCGCCGACCTCCCTCCCCTGCTCGGTCTCGGAGCTTCGCACGAGCAGCGGCGCGCGGTCGAGGTCTCCTCCCTCGACGAGTACCCAGCGCGCTTCGGCCGATGGGTTGATCAAGACGGCGACCGTCCGCGACGCCGCGTCGTCGCGGTAGGCGGAGACGAGCAGCTCGGGATCCGCGACGCTCGCTGCAATGCGCACCGCACCGGGACGGACCCACTTCGTGAACTGCCGGAGGGTCCAGTACTTGGGCGTCACGGTGAAGCCGCCCACACCCGCTCGGGTCGGGATCACGACGAGCGCCTCGCCGGGGCCTCCCGGCCGGTAGAGATTCCACATCACGTACATCGAGGTCCCGCGTACGAGCGCCGCATGGACGAGCCGCGCCTGCGCGAGGCCCTCTTCCCAGCTCCCGTAGCCGATGCCGGTCGTGTTCGAGTACTCGGTCATCCAGCGCGCAATCCCGGGCGGCGCCGTGGCGGCGAAGAGATCGAGCGATGCTTCGTGCGCGCCAAAGTCGTAGTACTCGCCCTGGTAGATGTGGAACGCGATCGCACGCAGCCGCGCCATCGCCGTCGGTCGCGTCTGTACGAGCTGGTGGTAGAGGAGCGTGAAGCTCAGGATCGCGTTGTCGGGTGAAACGAGCGCGACGTCGTGGCCGTCCGAGGCGAGGCGTTGCGCGACGACCTCGAGCGTGTCGGCATAGGAGACCGGGTCGTACGTGTTGCTGTCCCAGGGAGAGGCGGCCTCGGGCTCGTTCTGGATCGAGAGCGCATCGATCCGATGCCCCGCCCGTGCGATGAAGCCGAGGTAGGCCGAGAAGAACTCGGCGAGCTCGGGCTGCATCCCGGGAAGGAGCGATCCCCCGTGGCTCTCCTGCCCGGTCGTCTTCATCCATGCCGGGGGCGTCCAGATCGCGGCGATCCGCATCGGATCGCCGCGCAGCGCGATTTCGTCGAGCTGCCAGAGGTGATCGTCGGGACGAACGAAGTTCGCGAGATCGGTGGTCGCGGGGTCGGCGTCATCGTTGCTCGGCTCGATCGACGGGCGCGGCTTCACGCGCACCACGGACGGTTCGAGATCGCCGAAGACGAGATCCATCACCGCGCTTCGATCGGGCTCCGGCATGCCGCGGAGCTCCGATTCGTTCGCGGCCGAGCCGCCGATCCCGTCGATCGTCTGGAAGCGCTCGGAAGGATCGATCTCGACGACGACCGCGGGCGCGGCCGCGTACGGCGGCTCGAAACAGCCGCCGAGGACGAGCCACGCCAGCGCCACGAGGAGCGCGCGACCCGCCCCCCCGGAATACGCAAGACGGGAACGTAGACCTTCGCAGACGCAGCAAAACGGACGCATCGGCACCTCGTGCGGCGAAGCCGGCCGCCGAGACGATCCTACCACCCCCTCGCCACCTCGCGGGACCGATCGAGGACCTGCCCCCCCCGGCGCTCGCGGCATCCGCGCCCGTGCCCTCTTCTCGAAGCCTCCGGCAAACCCGGGGCGATTCACCCGTCGCGATCTCAGCGAATCCTCCCATTGTTATCCTGCATTCCACTTCGACGGCTTCTCGCGGCGCGGTTTCCGTCGGCAGAGAGCCGCCATCGAGGCCGCGCGCCGAGCCGCGGAGAACGAAGGCCATCGGCGCGCGCTGGAACGTGAGACCTGCGCTCTCTCCACCATCGCTGGGGGGCGCGCAGGCGTGGCGCGGCGTCGTCTCTCAGGAACTCCGGCTCGCGAGGATCCGAGACTTCCCCCACCTGAACACTCGGGGGACCAGCCAGAACCACTGGAAGAACCCGACCGAAGTCATCACGAGAACCGCCAGAGCGGTACTCAGCGTCGTCGACGCGACCAATCCCTCCCCGACGAGCAATCCCCACGCGAAAAATGGCAGCAACCCGAGAGGAAATGTCAGCACCACCAGGCTCCAGTAGAAGACGACAAACGAGTCCTTCGCCGAGGACTGCAGGTGGAACACAAGCGCGGCGACAACAGCGAGAATCCAGGCCGCCTTCACCAGCGAGATGAACCTGTTCATTTCTTCTTCCGGTTCTCGCAGATTCGCTCGCACAGCGAGAGGGCGTCGTTGGACCACTCCTGGCAGTTGGTGTATGGGCCAAAGAGGCCGTAGCGCGGCCTCTTGCCGCTGAACGCGGCGAGCAAGCACTGGTCCATGCAGTCGTCGGGCGGCCCGGTCGGTTCGCAGCGGTTCGGATCGAAGTGATCGTCGCTCGGAAGGCCCTCGCCCCAGGGGTCACCCCCAACAGCGGTCTGGCCTCCGCAGGTAATCCCTGCTGGCGTGACGACGCAGACGTACTGGTGATAGAGCGGGTTCCAAGAGACGTCGGGCCCCGACCGCGTTCCAGAGCCAGGCGTCGGCCCTCCCAGACGATCAAGCGGCTTCTGGCAGCGGAACGACGTCAAGCCGAGCGGGTCGGCGTAGTTGACCGGATTGTTCTCGACGTACGCGTAGAGATTCAGCCCGCCCTTCTGCCCGATGGGATCCGCTTCGAGGTAGCGGCCGGTCGCGGGGTCGTAGGTGCGGAAGTAGTTGTAGTGGTAGCCGGTCTCGGCGTCGAAGATCTGGCCCGGGAAGCGCGTGTCGAGGACCAGGTTGCCGTAGCCCGTGGTCGTGGGATGCGTGAGCGTCGCCTTGCCGAAGCCTTCG
>CAJPFO010000137.1 GCA_905339255.1 Myxococcaceae bacterium | reverse complement strand
TATTCGATCGGGATCGAGAGCCCGATGTTGCCGGCAGGGTCCTTGAGCAGCGAGATGGCGAGCGAGACCGGCACTCCGGTGGCGGCCTCGAGCGGAGACTTCTCGCTTCCGCCCGAGAGGCTCGGATCGTAGAGCGTGATCCAGTTCGCGGCGGCGAGCTTCCCTCCGCTCTCGCTGCCCTTCGAGTAGAGGCTGAGCTCGCCGCGGTTCACGACGTAGCCCGCCGCACTCTGCACGAAGGGGTTGAGCGGAGCGAGGGGGAGCTTCTCGAGATTCATCTCGAACCAGGAGTCGGGAGGCGTGTAGGCGCCGATCGCCCAGAACGGAGCCGGGCCGGGAGCGTCGAAGCGGATCGAGACGTCTCTTGCGCGCGGTCCCGGGAACGCCACGTCGCGAGCCTTCACCTGCAGCGCGGTCACGTCGCCCTGGTAGAAGGGCTTGACCGTTCGATCGACGAAACGAAGGCTCCCGTTCTCGATCGCGAGGCTCGCGAGCTCGACGCGGAGCGCCTGGGTGGACGACTCGCCTGCTCTCGAGGGCTTCGGATCCGGCGCAGCGGGTTTCGCGGGGGTTCGCTCGGCCTCCGCCGGCGCTTCGGATCCGAGCGACGGAAGGACGATCCCCCGATCCGTTCGTGTCACGCGCAGCCGAGGTGTCGCCACGCGCAGGCGATCGAGGGCCACGCGAATGGCCTCGTTCCTTTGCGGAGAGGCCCCCTCGGGCGGCACCGGGGCGAGCAGTCCGGGCGCCAGGACCTCGGGCACGCCGAGCTCGAAACGCTCGATCTCGACTCCGAACGCAGCGTCCTTGCCACTCTCGAGCGAAGCGGCGGAGAGCACCGTGCTCGCTTCGAGCCGCAGCGATCCCGCTTCGCTCGAAGCCGGCTTGCCGTCCGAGGTCGAAGGCACGAGGAGCTTCGCGATCTCGAGATCCTTCACGGCGATCTCGAAGCGTTCGAACTCGGCTGCGAGCGGCTCACCCGACGCGGCGCGCGTCGCGAGATCCGAGAGCCGGAGTGTTCCGGCGAAGCGCACGCTTCCGGCATCCGCCGGAGCCTCCCAGCGAAGCGGCCCACTCGACCCGGGCGGCGGCGGCGGCGGCTCCGAGGCGGGGGCGGCTGCTGCGGGCGGATCCGTGGCTTGCGCGATCGCTTCGGGGGCGCCCTGCCCGCTTCCCGCCGAGACGGGCGGATTCGATCCCGCCGACGCTGCGGGAGGCGCGAGCAGCCCGGGGACGTCGAAGCGGTCGACGGCGAGTTCGAGCTTGCCGAGCTTCGCGAGAAGCGGCGCTCCGGCTTCGACCTCGGCCTCGATCCCCGAAATCGTGAAGGTCCCCTCCGCATGAAGATCGCCTCCGGGCGAGAGAGCCTCTCCCGCCAGAAGCGAGCCCAGGCCGATGCGGATCTCGCCGGCGGCCGTCGCGGACGCGAGCGCCTCGCCCGCCTCGCCCGCGAAGCCGCGCGCGAGCGGAGCGAGCGCGAGCGCCTCGATGCCGAGCTTTCCGCGGAAACCGACGGGATCGATTGCCGCCTTTCCCGCGAGCGCGAGCTTGCCCTCGCCCTGCCCGACCGAGAGCTCGAGCGACGCGGGTGTCGCGGCATCGCTCGCAAGCGACTCGATGGACGCATCGAGCACGAAGGGAGCGAGATCTCCGCGCACGGCGACGAGCTCGGAGTCCGAGACTGCGAGTCGGCCGAGGCTCCAAGTGAACGGCTCGCCCGCCTCGGCCGGTGCCGGGGGATCGCTCGTTTCCGCCGCAGCCGGGAGCCCCTTCGGCAGGAGCGGGAGCTTCGCCGGGTCGGCCGGATCGAAGAAGATTCGCAGGCCTGCGATCTCGACTTCTTCGAGCGCGAGCCGCCGGCCGAGAAGATCGAGCTTCTCGATTCCGACTTCGAGCGAAGCGAGCGCGAACGCCGGATCCGCGAGACCCGGCACGCCGACGCGCAGGTCGCGAAGCGCGAGCGTCCCGTCGGCGGATTGGGCCGATCCCGACACGTGTACGTAGTGGAGCGATGCGTCGATCCGGCCGTCGAGTTCGCTCCAGCCGAGGTCCGGCAGGTAGACGCGGCCGCGACCGATCGGAAGCTTCTCGATGTCGAGCGTCGCGTCGAGATCGATCCGGTCGCCTTCTCGCTGCAGGCGCCCTCCGAGTTCGATCGATGCGCCTTCGGCGCCGATCTCGAGCCGGAGCTCTGCGGGGTCTTCGTCCGGATCCCCCGTCACGACCAGGTTCTCGACGCGGATCGTGGGAAGCTCGATGGCGAGCGGCTCGGCTCCCGGCTGCGCCTCGTCGACGAACTCGATCCGCCCCGCCTCGAGCTGCACCGAGTCGACGCGGATCGGGATCGGCTCGGACGGGGGCGGGGGAGGCTCCGGAGTGGGCGGCGTCTCGGGCACGAGCACGCGGAGGAGGTCGATCTCGCCGTTCGGGAGCCGCACCACGCGCAGCTTCGGCGCGTCGACCTCCACCTTGCGAACGACCACCCGCCCGAGGAGAAGCGGAAGCCGGGCGAGCGAGAGGTGGAGCCTTCCCACCTCGACGACCGGCTCGGCTCCCGGTTCCGGGCGGATCGAGAGACCCTCGACCGTCACCTGCCCGCCGAAAAGCCCGATCTCGAGCGACGCGGCCTCGACCTCCCCGGGAATCGCAATCGAAGCCTGCTCCTCGACCAGCGGGCGGAGGAAGCGGTTCGAGGCGATCGCGAGCGCGAGCGAGAGGACGAGCAGGAATCCGAACACCCCGACGGCGAGCCAGAGCGCCCAGCGCAGCGGCCGCGGTAGCCCTCGAAACCAGGCGCGTGCGGGGTGCGCGGCCATCGATCCTCCTCGAAACGCTCGCGCGATCCTAACCGATCCGCCGCCCTTGACGGGGCGGATCGGGGGGCGAAGCATCGGCCCACCACGGCCGGCGCCCGAACGCGTGGGCCGAACCGGGGGGCACGAGGAGGAATCGCATGGCGGACGAGCAACTGATCGCCGTGTTCGTGGACTTCGAGAACCTCGCGATCGGCGTCCGTGACATGAAGAAGGGCGACTTCAAGGTCGACCTCGTCCTCAAGCGACTGCTCGAGAAGGGCCGCATCGTCTTCAAGCGCGCGTACTGCGATTGGGGCAAGTACCGCGACGCCGTTCGCGAGTTCCACAAGCACGGAATCGAGATGATCGACATCCCGCAGACCCGGATGAGCGGCAAGAACAGCGCCGACATCCACATGGTCGTCGATGCACTCGACCTCTGTTACGCCAAGGACCACATCGACGTCTTCGCGTTGCTCTCGGGAGACAGCGACTTCTCACCGCTCGTCTCGAAGCTGAAGGAGAACAACAAGCGCGTGATCGGATGCGGGGTCAAGAGCTCGACCTCGGATCTGCTGATCTCCGGATGCGATGAATTCATTTACTACGACGATCTGGTCCGCGTTGCAGAGAAGCCGAAGCGCGCACGAACGAGCGGCGGGTCGAAGCCGACTTCGAAGAAGGGCGAGGCGGTCGAGAAGCTCGTCGAGATCGTTCGCTCGCTCGAGCGCGACTACGATCCGGTGTGGGGATCGATGGTCAAGCAGACCATCCGCCGCGTCTATCCGGGCTTCAACGAGGATTACTACGGGTACGCGAGTTTCGCGGCGTTGCTCGAGGACGCGGCGGCGCAGGGTGAGGTCGAACTCGAGTTCGACGATAAGCGCGGCAACTACATGGTGCGGAGCACGGTGTCCTAGAGTGCGCCGCCGGCCGCGGGACTGCGCCGGCGCTCGCCGTCAAGCGACCGGCCGGGTCGAGAGGCAGAAGCCCTCGCCGTGCAGCCAGCAGCTCGCATCCGGCTCGTGGGGATCGCGCCGGAGCGACGCCACCGTGCCCGCACCTCCGTGAACGAGCGCCTCGCGAAGCCGGCGCTCGTGGTCGAGGTCGCGGGCGCCGTGGCAGAACGAGATGCCGACCGTCTCGACGAACTCCGCGCGAAGGCCTCCGGGCTCGGCGACGACGCGCAACACCCTCCCCGCGAGGCTCCTGCCGAAACGCGCCATGCGTCCCGGGATCGAGACCGCGGTGAGGGGAACCACGAGCCGGGAGCCGGGAGCGAGCGCGTCGAGCCATTCGCGACGCGGATGCGTCGCGCCCGCGGTGACGAGGATCGCGTCCGGCGACGCGGCACGGTAGCGGCTGCCGTCGCTGCGGATCACTTCGACCTGCGGATATCCGCGGAGCGACTCGCGTGCGCGGGCCACGCTCTCGGGTTCGATCTCGATCGCTTCGACGCGCCCCTCCCGACCGACGATCTCGGCGAGGATCGCCGTGTAGTAGCCCGTGCCGCAGCCCACGTGGACCACGCGCTCGCCCGCCCGGAGATCGAGCGCGTCGATCATCGGCGCCACCAGCCCGGGCGCACCGTTGTTCATGAGCCGGGCCGCATCGATCGCCACCGCGACGTCCGCGTACAGGTGCTCGGGGCTCGAGTCGGGAGTCGACGTGTAGCCCTCCGGGACTCGAAGCACGAGCCAGGGGCCCGCGCCGACGAAACGCTCCCGCTCGACTTTCGAGAGGGCACGGACGAGCGCCTCCGAGCGCAGTCCCTTTCGAGCCCGAAGCTCGTCGGCGAAGCGGCTTCGAACGGCATCGAGCGTCATCCGGTGCTAGCGGCCCCTCCGCCCCCGATCGGACCCCCGAGGGAGTGGTTGGCGCCCTCCCCCGTTCGTGTGCTAGTCCCCTGCATCGAGAGGCGTCCTGCGATCGGTTTGATGCGCCAGTGTCTAGCCCACCGGAACGTGATCCCGCTCAAGAATGCCTTTCCCGGGCGCGCATGGGGATTGCACGCAATCCCACGGTGCGTCGGTGTTCGTGTCGCCTTCCGAGCGCCGGATGTGCCGGAGCGGAGGCGGCCAGGGGATGCCCCACCGCGAGTGCGGGCTTCGGAGTGAGTCGGTTTGGGAAAGAAAATCTACGTAGGCAACCTTCCCTTCAGCGCCACGGAAGACGAAATCCGTGGCCTCTTCGAGCGGCACGGGAGCGTCACGTCCGTTTCGCTCATCAATGACCGTGAGACGGGCCGGCCGCGCGGCTTCGGCTTCGTCGAGATGGACGAGGCCGGTGCGGACGCGGCAATCCAGGCGCTCGATGGGAAGGACTTCGGGGGTCGGAGCCTGCGGGTGAACGAGGCCCAGGATCGCCGCGGTGGCGGCGGCGGTAGCGGCGGCGGCGGTGGCCGCGGCGGCTACGGCGGCGGTGGCGGCGGTCGCGGCGGCTACGGCGGTGGCGGCGGCGGCTACGGCGGCGGTGGCGGCGGCGGCGGCTACGGCGGTGGCGGCGGCGGCGGCCGACGCGGCGGCGGCTGGTAGATCCGAGGGCCGGGTCCGGCAACGGACCCGG
>CAJPFO010000136.1 GCA_905339255.1 Myxococcaceae bacterium | reverse complement strand
TGCCGCCGCGGCGACCGGCAGCTGCTCGATGTAGAGCAGCTCGACCGCCTCGCGCTGCGCTGCGGGAAGGCGTTCGAGCGCCGCACCGAGCTCGGGCGAGAGCTCGAGCGCGGCGAGCACGGACTCCGGATCGCGCGCGCGTTCTGTATCCGATCGGGCGTGCGTCAGAGCTGCGTCATCAATGCCGCCGGCGAGCTCGACGCGCCGCGGTCGCCGCGCTGCGCGGCCGCCATCGCGCGGGCACGTTCGAGCGCCACGCGCTCTCGCTCGGCATTACGCTCGGCCATCGGTTCGGGTTACCCGCCGCCAGCGTAACCGGCAATCGCCATGCCTCGTACCACCTCCACGATGCCGCCCTTTGGATGCCGGCCTTCGCACCGCTGGAGCCTGTTCGCACGCGGCGTGTCGCTCGTGGTCGTGGCGATCTTCGTCGCGGGCCGCCAAGCCCTGGCGGATCCAACCCGGAACGGCTTCGTCCTGGCTCCCTCCTCGATGCCTGCCGAGGAGATTCTCCCCGGGGGGCCGCCGCGGGACGGGATTCCGGCGCTCTTCGATCCTCCGACGACCTCGGCGGAAAGCTCGCCCTTCGCCGCGGAAGAGTTCGTGATCGGAGTCGCGATCGGTGGCGAGGCGCGTGCCTACCCGCTCGCGATCCTCGAATGGCACGAGCTCGTAAACGACACGCTCGCGGGGCGTCCGATCCTCGTCTCGTACTGCCCACTCTGCGGCACGGCGATGGTCTTCGACCGGCGGGTCCGCGGTGGCCTGCGGAGTTTCGGCGTCTCGGGGCTTCTCTATCTCTCCGATCTCCTGCTCTACGATCGCGAAACGAGGAGCCTCTGGTCGCAGGTGAAGGCGAGCGCCGTCACGGGTGCCTCGCTCGGCGAGCGCCTCGTGCTGCTTCGCTCGAGTCTGCTTCGGCTCGGAGAGTGGCGCGCGCTGCATCCGAGCACGAGCGTGCTCTCGCCCGAGACCGGACACGCCCGCCAATACGGACGCTCTCCCTACGGCGACTACGCGAAGTCCGAGGAGCTTTTCTTCCCCGTGCCGCTCGATCGCCGGCATCATCCGAAGACGCCGACCGTCGGCCTCCGGCTCGCGTCGGGACATGCGCGCGCGTATCCGGCGATCGAGGTCGTGAAGGCAGGCGGAACGGTCGCGGAGCGCTTCGCGGATCGCGAGGTGCGGATCCGCTTCGATCCGGAGAAGGAGGCCTTCTCCGTCGAGGCGCCGCCCGACGTAGAGGTGATCGAGGGCTACTACTTCGCGTGGCTCGCATTCCACCCCGAGAGCAGCGTCTTCGAAAGCGACGCGGACGGGGTCGTGGGCCCCGCGCGAGACGGAGCGGCGACGCTAGAGGCCGGCCCTCCGGGCGCAAGCGACACAGAGGGTCGTTCCGGGCATCGCGCGAAGCCTCGCTAGAGGGATCCGCCCCTCGCAGCGCTCGCAGCGGTCGATCTCGCCGTGCTCGGCGCGACCGAGTGCTCGGTCGAGCGCCTCGAGTCTGCGGTACGCGAGCTCGCGGATCGAATCCGCAAGCCGCGCCTCAGTGCGGTCGGCAGCGCGTTCCTCTTCGTCGAGCCCGCCGAGCCTCGACTCGGTGATGAGGGTTTCGGCGTCGCGCGCCGTCGACGTCATCTCCTTGCGGATCCGCTCGCGCTCGCGCCGGAGCTCGTCGATGAGCGCCGCGCGCTCGTCGTCGGCGCCTCCCCGGGCCCGCACGCGATCGGTCCAGAGCCGGGTCGCCACGGCGTGCAACACGTCGGTCTCGGAGAGGATCCCCTCGAGTCGCCCCTCCGCGTCGACCACGGGAAGGCAGCCGATCCTCCGATCGGCCATCCGCTGCGCGGCTTCGTCGAGCGCGATGTCGCGACGCACCACCTCGGGTGCGTAGGTCATCACGTCGCCCACCTGCACGTCGCGCGCGAGCAGACGCTCCTCGGGCGAAGGTGGCCTGCGCAGGCTCACCTCGAGGGGCAGCCCCGCCCGCAGATCGTCGATCGAGACGATCCCGACCACGCGTCGCGAGGTATCGACCACCGGGAGGTGTCGGATCCCGTGTTCGATCATCGCCTCGAGGGCCTCGAGCGCGGAGGCATCGGCCTCGATCGAGACCGGGCTCCCGGTCATCCACTGCTTCACCGGTGTATCCATGACGCACCTCCGGCTCCGAGGAGGTTCAAGCTGCGTGCCGCCTTCTCCGCCTCGGAGATCGCTCGGCAGGGCTGGGCGAGAGGCATCTCGCCTCATTCCGGGGCTTCATGCCTCGATCCCGGGACCGATCGGCTCGTGACGCGCATCGGCGCCGGAACTCGCCCTCCCATCCTGGGCCGATCGCCTAGCGCGAATCCGGCGGTTCGTTCCGGCGCGCCTCACGGAGCAGAAGCCAGAGGCCGAATGCGACGCTCGCGCCGGCGCCGGCGAGCCAGGCGAAGGGCGTATGCGCGCCGGGGGCGTTGAAGCCCGGGATGGGAAGCCACGCTTCGAGCCGGAGCGCTCCGAAGCCGGCGGCCTGGATGGCCATGGCGAGTACCACGCAGGCGAGGACCGATCCCGAGACGAGCCGCACGCTACCGAGGAGCGTGCCGACCACGAGCCCGCCGGCCGTGGCGGAGAGCCAGCCCGCCACGCTCCCCGCCAGGTTCCCGTGTCCGAGCGCGTAGAGCGTCGCGGCGGCGATCACGCCACGCACGGGCCCGCCGAGCGCGACGAGACCCTGCTGCAGCACGCCGCGAAAGAAGAACTCCTCGAGCACCGGCAGGATCCCGACCATCACGATCAAGGCCTCGATGGCTTCGAGTCCCGAAGCGAAGGCGGGCTCGGTGGTGCCGTCGCCCGCCTCGGCCGAGGAGACGATCGTGCGGACGACGTTGTCGAGCTCGCTCACGAGGACGACCGACGGAACCAGCAGCACGAGGACGGGGAGCAGCCGCGCCTTGAAGCTCCGAAGTCCGATGCGCTCGGCCTGCGGCGGCGGCACCCTCCGCGCCGCGAGCGTCCCCGTGAGTCCGAGCCCGACCGTGAGGCCGCAGCCGAGCGCTGCGATCGGGCCGAGCGGCTCGACGAGCGTGGCGAGCACGAACGTGGTCGCGAGCCAGCTTCCGATCGTGAGCCAGACGGCAGCGAGCGGTCCGGGAAACGGAGGGGCGGGCTCGTTCATCCGCCGAGAACCGCCCGCAGCGCGCGACCGGTATGGCTCCTCGGGATCCGTGCGATCTCTTCGGGCGTGCCCTCGGCGACGATTTCGCCGCCCGCCGATCCTCCCTCGGGCCCGAGGTCGATCACGCGATCCGCCGAGCGGACGACATCGAGGTGGTGCTCGATCACGACGACCGTGTTGCCGAGCTCGACCAGACGTCCGAGCACCAGGAGCAGCTTCTCGACGTCGGCGAAGTGGAGGCCCGTCGTCGGCTCGTCGAGCAGGTAGAGCGTCCGCCCATCGCTGCGGCGCGAAAGCTCGCGCGCGAGCTTGATCCGTTGCGCCTCGCCGCCCGAGAGCGTCGTCGCAGGCTGGCCGAGGTGCAGGTAGCCGAGCCCGACGTCCTGGAGCGTCTGGAGCGGGCGGCGCAGCGACGCCACGTTCTCGAAGAAGCCGAGCGCCTCTTCGACGCTCGTTTCGAGCAGCTCGGCGATGTTCTTGCCCTTGTAGACGATCTCGAGCGTCTCCCGGTTGTAGCGCCTTCCCGCGCAGACCTCGCAGGTCACGAAGAGATCGGGGAGGAAGTTCATCTCGACCCGCAGCAGACCGTCGCCTTCGCAGGCTTCGCAGCGGCCCCCCTTCACGTTGAACGAGAAGCGCCCCGGACCGTACCCGCGCACCCGCGCCTCGGGAACCTGCGCGAAGAGCGCACGAACCCCGTCGAAGATCCCGGTGTAGGTGGCGGGGTTGCTTCTCGGTGTGCGTCCGATCGGCGCTTGATCGACATCGACCACCTTGTCGAGGTGCTCGAGACCGCGGATCTCGGAAAAGCGCCCCGGCGGCGCCTCGGCTCCGTGCAATCGCTGCGCGAGCGCACGATGCAGGATGTCGTTCACGAGCGTCGACTTCCCCGATCCCGAAACTCCCGTCACCACCGTGAGGAGCCCGAGCGGGATCTGGAGGGTCACGTTCTTCAGATTGTGCTCGCAGCAGCCCGAGACCTCGAGGACACGCGCGGGGTCGGGCTCGCGCCGCGCCGGCGTGCGGATGGCGCGGGTGCCCGAGAGGTACGCTCCCGTGAGCGACTTCGGATTCGCCGCGATCTCGAGGGGCGTCCCCTCGGCGACGATCTCGCCGCCGTGGATTCCTGCGCCGGGGCCCATGTCGATCACCCAGTCGGCGCTCCGGATCGTCGCCTCGTCGTGCTCGACGACGATCACCGAGTTGCCGCCGTCGCGAAGGCGGAACAGGCTCTCGAGCAGCCGCTCGTGGTCTCGCGAGTGGAGCCCGATCGACGGCTCGTCGAGGATGTAGAGGACGCCCATCAGGCTCGCGCCGACCTGTGTGGCGAGGCGGATCCGCTGCCCTTCTCCCCCCGAGAGCGTCGCCGCGGGACGATCGAGCGTGAGATAGCCGACTCCCACGTCGTCGAGGAAGCGCAACCGATCGAGGATCTCGTGCAGGATGCGATCTGCGATGATCCGCTCGGTCGGGTCGAGATCGAGCGAGCCGAGACGCTTCGAGGCTTCGGAGATCGGAAGCGCCGCGAGCTCGTGGAGCCCCATGCCGCCGATCTCGACGCTCCGCATCTCCTCGCGTAGGCGCGCCCCTCCGCAGGCGTCGCAGGGGCGGGAGGTACGGTACTTCGCGAGCTCAGCAGCGAGCTTTTCCCCGCCGCGTGCCTCGATGCGGCGCTCTAGCTCTCCCACCACGCCATCCCAGCGGCGGCGAAGTGTCTGCGTGCGCCCGCCCCGCTCGAGCCGGAAGCTCACCTCCTCGCGACCGAGCCCGAACAGGATCCCGCGCCGTGCGCGCTCGGGGAGATCGCGCCACGGCACGTCGAGAGAGACGGCGAGATGCGTGGCGAGCGCCTCGAGAAGCTGCGCGTAGTAGCGCGGAACGCGCTTCGCCCCCCACGGCTCGATCGCGCCTCCCGCGAGGCTTCGAGCCGGATCGGGGACGATCCGCTCCGGATCGAGCGCTTCGCGCGTTCCGAGCCCGTCGCAGCGCGGGCACGCACCGTGCGGGCTGTTGAAGGAGAACGATCGCGGAGCGATCTCGGGAAACGAGATGCCGCAAGCGACGCATGCGCTCGATTCGGAGAGCAGCCACGGTGCGGCGTTTCCCGGGTCGATCCACACCATGCCGGCCGCCATGCGAAGCGCCGTCTCGATCGATCCCGCGATCCGTGCGCGAGCGGCCTCCTTCACCTGGATCCGGTCGACCACGAGATCGATGTCGTGCGTCTTCTGTCGGGCGAGGTCGACGTCGTCGGAGAGATCGACGAGCGTGCCATCGATCCGCGCCCGGACGAAGCCCTGCTGGCGAAAGGCATCGAGCTCCTTCTTGTAATGACCCTTCCTTCCGCGAACGACGGGAGCCAGGATCTGGACGCGGGCGCCCTCGCCGAGTGCGAGCACCGAATCGGTCATCTGCTGGACGGTCTGCCTCGCGATCGGTCGGCCGCAGCTCCAGCAATGCGGGCGCCCGACGCGCGCCCACAGCAACCGCAGGTAGTCGTAGACCTCGGTGATCGTCCCGACGGTCGACCGCGGATTCCGGGTCACGGTGCGCTGCTCGATCGAGATCGCGGGCGAGAGGCCGTCGACCGACTCGACGTCGGGCTTGCTCATCTGCTCGAGGAATTGCCGCGCGTACGCCGAGAGCGACTCGACGTAGCGGCGCTGCCCCTCGGCATAGATCGTGTCGAAGGCGAGCGAAGACTTTCCCGACCCCGAAAGACCGGTGATCACGACCAGGCGATCGCGCGGGATCTGCACGTCGATTCCGCGGAGATTGTGCTCTCGTGCGCCTCGGACGACGATGTGGCTCGGGCCTGCGGCGGCGCCTGCCATCCTACTTCGGTGCGGGGCCGGAGCCGACCGGCGGCCGCGACGCGCCGGCCTTCGCGAACATTCCCTTGCGCTCGATGTACGCCTGCGAGCGGAGCTTGTCCATCCAGCGGCTGTACTCGACGTCCATCCGCTCACGGTAGAGCTCCTCGAAGAGCTGGCCCTTGGCCTCCTCGTAGCTCTTCTTGCGGAACTCCCGCTTCTCGACCACCTGGAGCACGTTGCAGCCGAATGCGCTCTCGATCACCGGGCTCGTCTGGCCCTGCGCGAGGCCTCGGACGACCGGCGCCATCCACTCGACGAGCATGCGCTCGTGCACCCAGCCGACGTCCCCACCGCGCTCGGGGTTCACCGCCGAGAACTCGGCGGCGACGCGCTCGAAGCTCTCGCCGCTCTTGACGCGCGCGAGCGCCTGCTCGGCCTTCTTGCAGACCACCGCCTTCTGTTCGGGCTTCGCGCTGATGAACGGAAGCAGGATGTGCCGCAGGTGGTATTCGGCTCCGCCCTCGGGAGCGTTCGAGAAGCGCTTCTCGTAGAGACGCTTCACCTCGGACTCGTCGACCGAGACGCGCGCCCGCACCATCCCGTTCATCACCTTCGCGTGCTGGATCTCGCCGCGGATCTTCTCGCGGTAGACGGCGATCGGCATCCCGCTCGCCTCGACCGTCTGCTGCAGCTTCTCGACCGAGAGGCCGTTCTCCTTCGCGATCGCCTCGATGGTCTGGTCGACCTCGGCGTCGGTCGCTTCGAGCTCCGCCTTCCGCACCACCTGATCGATCAGCTTGCGCTCGATCAGACGCTCGAGGACCTCCGACTTCATGCGCAGCACGTCCTCGTCGCCGGCTCCGGCTTCGCGGATCTGACGCTCGACGGGTTCGGTGTACTGCGTGACCTCCGAAACCAGCACGATCTCGTTGCCGACCTGCGCGGCCACGCCGTCGATCTCCTCGGATTCGACGGCCGCCGCCGGGACCGCGGCGAGAAAAGCGAGGCCGCAGAGCACGAGCCAGGTTCGGAGCTGCATGAACGATCCTCCGCGGGGCCGGGCGCGGGGCCCGTTGGCGATGGCGAGGGGTTTCCCCCGGATCCTAGCGCGGCGCGCCCCGGCTTCGGAGCCCCCGGCAGCCGGCTCGTAGCCCGCCTGGGTTCGGGTGCGGCGGGGCTGCGCCCCGCTCCAACCCCGAGCGCCGGTGGCTATCCGCCGCTCGGGCGCTCCGATAGCTTGATGCGAGGCGGCGGCGAGCCGAGGCTCCGCTCCGGTTGCGCGCGCGAATGGCACGGATCCGCCGTGCGGGAGGCCCGAGTGTCGACCTTCTCCCTCTCCTCGATCCGCCACGAGCGCATCCGGGCCGGGGGCCTGGGTTTCCACGTCGCGAGCCTCGGCGAGGGCGACCGCCTCGCCCTCTGTCTGCACGGATTCCCGGAGACATGGTTCTCGTGGCGGCATCAGATGCCGCTCCTCGCCGACCTCGGCTACCGGGTCGTTGCGCCGGATCTGCGCGGCTACGGCGAGAGCGATCGGCCGTCGCGCATGGAGGATTACGCGATCGAGCGGTTGCTCGACGACGTCGCGAACCTGATCGACGCCTCGGGCGCTCGCGAGACGATCCTCCTCGCGCACGACTGGGGAGCGGTGATCGCCTGGTTCTTCGCGATGCGCGGGCTCCGGCCCCTCTCGCGACTCGTCATCATGAACGTTCCGCATCCGGCGCCGATGGCGCGCGAGCTCCGGTCGCTCGGGCAGCTCCGCCGTTCGTGGTACGCGGCCTTCTTCCAGATCCCCTGGCTTCCGGAGCGGCTGCTCGGGGCACGTGGCGCGTTCGCCGTTGGCGAGGCGATGCGCCGCTCCTCCTGCGATCCGAGCCGGTTTCCCGACGAGGTTCTGGACGTCTACCGGCACAACGCGGCAGCGCCGGGAGCGATGACGGCGATGCTCCATTACTACCGTGCCCTGCTTCGCGGCGGGGGCGGTCGCCGGCAGGAGAAACTCGGCTTCCCGGTGATCGAGACGCCCACGCTCATGATCTGGGGCGAAGAGGACATCGCGCTCTCGATCGAGACCACCTACGGGACGGGTGAATGGGTCCGCGATCTCACGATCCGCTACCTCGCCGGCGTTTCGCACTGGGTCCAGCAGGAGGCCCCGGAGCGTGTGAACGCCTGGCTCTCGCAATGGCTCCGCGAGCGGGATGCCGCGCTGGGTCCCCCTGCTCACGGCTAGGAGACCGACGGGTCCGGGGCCGGTCCGCTAGCGCTTCGCTCCGTCGTCGTGCGCTCCGCCGAGGTGCCCGACGAGAAGACGGGCGAGCCAGACACGGAAGCGTCGCGCGGAATCGGGATCGTCGCCGAGGCCGATGCTCGAACGGATCGCGTCTCCGAGGAGCGCATCGCCGAGCAGCGCCAACGCGGCGAGCATCACCGTGAAGCGCGTGTCGTCGTATCCGGGTGGCTCACCCGGCCCTGCGCGGGACGCACCCCGGCGCGCGTGGACGAGCTCGGCGATCGCGCCGAGCAGGCGTCGCGGAGCGCCTCGCCCGCCCGGCTCGGCCGGGCCCGAGAGTGCGAGCCAGGCGAGCATGCGTGCCTGGCCGCGTGCATCGAGGGTGTCGAGGATGCGATCGAGGAGCGCCGACACATCGATCCGCTCGACCTCGGGCTCGGCGAGCGCACGCAGCAGATCGACCTCGAGCGTCTCGAGCGCACGCTCGACGACCGCGCGAACGAGGCCCTCGCGGCTTCCGAAATGGTGGAGGATCGTCGGATGCGAAACCCCGACCTCCTCGGCGATCTCCTGGAGGCGGAGGCTCGCCGGCCCCCCGGCGAGAAAGCGCGACTCGGCGGCGTCGAGGATCGCCTTGCGCGACTCGGCGGCCGTCCTCCGGGTTCGGCTTGACCGGCTCATGACCCCCTGTTACTTACAACATTGTCAGTAGCCGGGCTTGCTGCCGGCTTCTCGCCGGAGCCGTCTTGCGCCTCCCGCGCGCATGGAGGATCCCATGACCCCGCCGAACCCGCGCCCCCGCATCCGACCTCTCGAGGCCTGGCGCGCACTCCGCGAGCTCTTCCGGAACCCCGACGACACGAAGCAGGTCTTCCGGATCATCGATGCGCTCTCAGGACGCGCCGGAGAGCGGATGTTCGAGCGCTTCCGCCGGACCGGGACGGGAGAGCGGATCCTCGCGGAGCGTCGCTCGCTGCTCGGTGTGCTCTCGGACCGGGAGGCGCTCCTCGCGTTGCCCGAGGGAAGCCTCGGCCGCGCCTACGCGGATTTCACTGCGCGAGAAGAGATCTCGGCCGATGGGCTCGTCGCCGCGAGCGTCGAGGGAGGAAGGCGCTTCGACCTCGGCGAACAGCGGCGGCTCTTCGGCGAGCGGCTCCGAGACATGCACGATCTCTGGCACGTCGTCACGGGCTACGGACGCGATCTACTCGGCGAGGCCGCGCTCCTCGCCTTTTCGTACGCGCAGACTCGCAACCGTGGCATCGGTTTCATCGTCGCGATGGCCTGGTGGCGCGCACGCGGCGCCGACGGCAAACCCTTCCGCGACCTTCTCGTGGGCGGCTACCGGCGCGGTCGCGAGGCCGCCTGGCTTCCGGCCGCCGATTGGGAAGCGCTCCTCGCTCGACCACTCGAAGAGGTACGCCGCGAGCTCCGCGTGGGCCCGCTCCCCGAGTACGTGCAGGTTCGCTCCGCAGGCGCACCGCAACTCGCGAGCTGATCGGCGCCAAACCCCGGTCGCTCGCAGCGGCGAGCGCATCCAGCGAGGGCGGACACGAGCGCGCGACGCGCACGGCGGTCGAGTCCTCTTGCCGGCCGCCGCAGGGAGATCTGTCCCCCCATCGTGCAGGGATTCCTCCTCGCTGGCTGCGTGCGGCGTGCCGGCTCCCGAAGCTCCGACGCAGATCGCGAAAATGTGTAGGCCTCGATCCGCGTCCTCGAGTTCGGCAGCCCCGCTGCGTACGCGTTGCGGGATCGCAGATCACATTTACTCAAGTCCGAGATCGCCGGGTCCGATCCACCTCACCATGTGAAGCTCGGTCGTGTTGACCGTCCTTCCCCCGAGGACTGCGGCATGTACACCCCCCTGAGACACTGGAAGTCGGCCCTCATTCTCGCTGTCACTCTCGCGGCCCAGCAGGCCAGCGCTCTGAACGTCACCTTCGGAGACGTCCGGGCGAGAAACCTCGGGAGCTACGGCTTCACCGCCACCAACAGCGAGCTCTCCTTCGACTCGGGAACGACCGACCAGCTCTACCAGATGTACGGCTACCTCGGGAACGCGACCGACACCGTCGCGATCAACGGGACGTACTTCTCGGTGGCGTCCGCGATCGCACAGACGAGCCCAGGGGTGGCGGAATCGTCGCTTCTACTCAACGGCGCCGGCGCCACGGCGCTCGGGCTCGCGGCGGGAGACATCCGGATCGACTACGTCTTCCGACTGATCAACGACACCTCGCCGTTCGACCTCGACTCGTTCCGCTGGGACGTTTCGATCGCGAACCTCGGCTCGGGTTCCGTCTCGCTCTCGATGTATCAGTACCTCGACCTCGATCTGAACGGCACCGCGAACGACGACCTGGCGAGCGGAAGCGGCTCGCAGATCGTCGTCGCGGACGGGACAGCCCCCTTCGTCTTCGCCTGGAACGCCGCGAATGGCGGCCCCGCCGACCACTTCGCCGTCCAGGCCTATCCGGGCTTGCGGAACCTGCTCGACGGCATGGCCGCCGCGCAGGACCTCCCCGACACCGCGGCGAGCTTCGGTCCCGCCGACTTCACGGGGGCCTTCCAGTACGACTTCGTGCTCGCGCCGGGCGGGAGCATCGACCTGGTTGGCGGCGCAGTCACCGTCCCCGAGCCGGCCCCGGCGCTCCTCGCGCTTCTCGGATTGATCGGGCTCGCGGCGGCTTCGCGAAGGCGCGCGCGACGCGAGGGCGAACCTCGCGAAGTCGCGCTCCGACCGCAGCGGGAGACCGCCGCGCAGACGCGCTCCCGCGTCTCACCCTCGCGTGCTTGCGCCGGCCGCCACGGTTCGATGGCCTGGGCGACCTCGACGATCCGGCTCGAATCCGCGAAGTAGCACTCACGCGTCGCCGGGATCTTCCAGCCTCGCCGCTCGTCGCACGGCGACGCCCGCGCGGCTCTC
>CAJPFO010000135.1 GCA_905339255.1 Myxococcaceae bacterium | reverse complement strand
CTGCATCACGTCGTCGATCCGCACGCTCATCTCGTAGAGATGCGACTGGCCCGTCTCGCGCGTGAGCGTCCCGCTCATCTCACGCAGGATCCTCGCGCGCGGGTCGCCCTCCTTGTAGACGCGGTGGCCGAAGCCCATGACCTTGCGCTTCTCGGCGAGCGCGTCCTTCAAGAAGGGCTCGATCTTCGAGAGGTCGCCGATCTCGAGCAGCATCTTCATGACCTGCTCGTTCGCGCCGCCGTGGAGGGGGCCCTTCAGCGTTCCGATCGCGGCCATCACGCTCGAGTAGATTCCCGACTCGGTGCTCGACGTGACTCGCGCCGAGAAGGCCGACGCGTTGAGCTCGTGATCGGCGTGGAGGATCAGGCAGGTATCGAACTGCTTCACGCGCTCGGGCGAGGGCTCCTCGCCGAAGAGCATGTAGAGGAAGTTCCAGGCGATTCCGCGGTCGGGCCTCGGCTGGAGCGGCCACTGCCCACTTCGCACGCGGTGGTACGCGGCGATGATCGTTCCGAAGCGCGCCGTCATGCGGATCGACTTGCGCCGCGTCGCCTCGTCTCCCATCACGTTGGCGTCGGGGTCGTGGAGCGAGAGCCCCGCGACGACGGCGTGCAAGAAGTCCATTGGATGGACTTCGGTCGGGAGCCCGTGGAACCAGCCGAAGGAGTTCGGCGGGAGCGCCATCTTCCCGCGGAGCGCGGATTCGAACTCGGCGAGCTCCTCGAGGGTCGGGAGCCTCCCGTGCCAGAGCAGGTAGACCACCTCCTCGAAGCTCGCGTTCGCGGCGAGGTCCTCGATCGTGTAGCCGCGGTAGAGGAGCGTCGTCCCGACGATCGCGCTGATCGAGGTATGGCACGCGACGACTCCCTCGAGGCCCTTGTCGATCGCGCCGTCGTACTCCTTCATCGACTCCGCCACGTCCCGCCTCCTTCGTTTCCGAGAGCAAGCTCCGGGGCCCGAGTCTATCCTCGGTGCCGGGCTTTGGCGTCCCCACTTGACACCCCGGTGGCGCTCGCGTTCCCTGCCGCCCTGCCCCATGTCGCCTGCCGAACCGTCCGATCTGCGCAGGAGCCTCCGCTCGATCACCCTCGACGGCGCCGTCTTCTCGGTCATGGTGGGATGCGGGGAGACCTACCTCGCGCCGTTCGTGCTCGCGATCGGGATGGGGCAGGTCGAGGCCGGCCTGCTCTCGTCGCTTCCGCCGCTCGCCGGAGCGGTGCTTCAGCTCGTTTCGCCGGCGGGAGTCCGCAGGCTCGGCTCGCACCGGCGTTGGGTCGTGCTCTGCGCGGCGACCCAGGCGACGAGCTTCGTTCCGCTCGTCGTGGCCGCGCTCGCGGGAGCGATCCCGACCTTCGCGGCGTTTCTCGTCGCGAGCGTCTACTGGGGCGCGGGGATGAGCACGGGGCCCGCCTGGAACACCTGGGTGAGCACGCTCGTCCCGGCGCCGATCCGCGCGCGCTACTTCGCCCGGCGGACGAGGGTCTCGCAGGTCGGAACCGTCCTCGGTTTGCTCATGGGGGGCGCGCTCCTCGCATCGGGTCGGAGCGGCGGATTCGAGATGCAGGCCTACGCCGTGCTCTTTCTCGTTGCGGGCCTGTGCCGCTATCTCTCGACGTACTTCCTCTGGAGCCAGAGCGAGCCCGTTCCCCTTCCGGCGCAGTTTCGCCGGGTGCCGGCAGGCGAACTTCTCGCGAATCTCCGGCGGAGCCACGAGGGAAAGCTCCTCGGCTACATGCTCGCGATCCAGATCGCCGTGCAGATCTCGGCGCCGTACTTCGCCCCCTACTGGGTCGAGCAGCTCCACCTCTCCTACGTGCAGTACACGACGCTCGTCGCCGTCTCGTTCGGGACCAAGATCCTCGTCATGCCGGCGCTCGGTGGCGTGGCTCGCCGTTTCGGCGCACGCGGGCTCCTCTGGTTCGGCGGGATCGGTGTGATCCCGCTCGCCGCGCTCTGGATCGCGTCTTCGGCGATGCCGTGGATGATCTTCGTCCAGATGCTCGCCGGCATCATGTGGGGAGCGTGGGAGCTCGCCACCTTCCTGCTCGTCTTCGAGGCGATCCGCGAGGAGGAGAGGACGAGCATCCTCACGACCTTCAACCTCGCGAACGCGATCGCAATGGTTGCGGGCTCGCTCCTCGGCGGCGCCATCCTCCATTCGTTCGGGGAGGCGCGCCTCGGATACTTCGTGATCTTCGGGCTCTCGTCGTGCGCGAGGCTCGCGACGCTCCCGCTGCTACGGCGGGTTCCCGAGGTGCGTCTCGTGGCGCGGCCGATCGCGACGCGCACCGTCGCGGTTCGCCCCGGCGATGCCATCTCCGACGATCGTCCGGTGTTGCCGAGCATCTCCGACGAGGTCGAGCCACCGCTCGACCCCGTGGCGGGAAGGGGGCTCGGGCCGCCCCGCAGGTAGCGGGCGCCTCGGCGTCACGCTCCGATGCGAAGACCGGGTGCGAGCGGCCAGGGGTCGAGGGCTCCCGGCGCGTGGCGCGCGACGGCATCGGCGTCGAGCGCGTTCGCGCGCGCGACATCGCGGAGCAGGAATGCGCTCTGCTTCGGCGTGCGGCGGAGCTCGGGATCGTTCGGATCCATCGCGATGATGCCGAAGCGCTTCTCGAAGCCCTCGCGCCACTCGAAGTTGTCGGTGAAGGTCCAGTGGAGAAAGCCGCGCACGTCACAGCCCGCTGCGATCGCGCGGTGCACCTGCGCGAGGTGCGCGGCGAGGTAGCGGCGCCGTTTCTCGTCGCCGGAGTCGGCGCAGCCGTTCTCGGTGATCCAGATCGGCTTGCCGAAGTTCCGTCGCACGAGGTCGAGGACGTGGAAGAGCCCCGGCGGATATACCTGCCAGCCCATCTCCGTGAGTTCGGTTCCAGGCGGGCATGCGGAGCCCGCGCTCTTCACGTTCGAGAAGCGCGGTAGAGCGAGCTTCGCGCTCCAGCGCATGTAGTAGTTGACGCCGACGAAGTCGGCCGATCCGGCGAGGCCCGGGATACGGCGGCCGAGGCCGAAGGGTGCTGCCACGCGACCCGTGAGCACGCTCCGATCCCACGCGCCGAAGCTTCCCCGTGCGACGAGGCGAGCGATCGGAGCTTCGGCGAGCCGCAGGAGCCCTCCTTCGTGGTAGGGCTCGACGTGCTGGTACGCACTGGCGAAGCCCACCAGGGCCGTCGTTCCGCCCGGTCCTCGCGGACGTTCGGCGTGCACGACGCGGTACGCGATTGCATGGGCGCGGAGCAGCGCCTCGAAGACTCGCGCCGCGGCGAGCGGTGCGCGGCGGCAGGGCGGGTGGTACGCGGCGAGATAGCCGGCGAGCACCGGGACCATCGGCTCGTTCAGCGTGACGAAGAGATCGACGAGGTCCCCGACGGCTCCGACCACGCGACGCACGTGCGCTTCCCATGCGCCGAGTGCTCCTCCCCACTCCCATCCTCCTCGCTCGGCGAGCCAGAGCGGGAGCACCCAGTGATGGAGCGTCAGGCAGACGCGAAGCCCGTTCGCGCGGGCATCCTCGAGAAGGCTCCGGTAGTGCGAAAGCGCCGAAGCGTCGACGCGCCCCTCGGCAGGCTCGATCCGCGCCCACTCGACGCCGAGCCGCAGCGAGTTCAGGCCGAGGGCGCGCATGAGCGAATGATCCTCGGGGTATCGGTTCCAGTAGTCGCAGGCGCGTCCGCTTCGCGATCCATCGTTCACGAGGCCCTGCTGCTCGAAGGCCCACCAGTTCGAATGGAGGTTTCCGCCTTCGACCTGGTGGCCGGCGCTCGCGGTCCCCCACCAGAAGTCGGACGGGAAGCGCAGCGGTCGGAACGGCGCGGGCGGCATCGGAATCCTCTTCTCTAGCTTCGTTCGGCTTCTTCGATCCGGGCGACGACCGCCTCGACGACGCGGTCGTGGAGTCCGAGCGGGGGGCCCATGCGGATCGCCACCCCCCCGAGCCGCTCCCCCGCCTCGCGGGCGAGCCGCGGGACGTCCTCGAGAACGTGCCGGCCGGGTGCGAGGAAGAAAGGATGGATCACGATCTCGCTCGCACCGCGAGCGGCGAGCGACTCGATCGCCTCGGCGATCGAAGGCGGGGCGATCTCGAGATGCGCGATCGCGACCTCGCGATCGGGAAGCGCGCGCCGCACGCGCCCGGCGAGCTCCTCGAGTTGGCGGTTGGCCTCCTCGCGGCGGCTACCGTGATCGACGAGAAGGACGGCGCGTCGGCTCGACATCGGTTGGAAGATCCGTCGGGGAAGGCGCCCGGGAGGAGCGCTCGATCTCGGACACGGCCGGACGCTAGGAGAGCGGCCCGCGAGTCGCACGTCGGGGCCGCAGAAGCCCTCCGCACCCAGGAGCCTTCGGGATGCCGCCAAGACCTCGGAGCTACTGCCCCACCGCACTCCGATAGGCTCACGCCATGGGATCGACGCGGCGCGGAGGGGGTGCCTCGCGGCGCGGCCCGCAGGCCGCGGCGGCGCTTCTCGCAGTGGCCGCAATGGTGCTGGCGCACCCGCCGCTGCGCGTACCGGGGCTCGGGCTCGTCATGATCGCGCCGCTCGCCTTCGCGCTCGACGGGATGCGCACGCGGTGCGCGTTCGTGCTCGCCTGGCTCACGACCGGCGCCGCGGCGCTTTGGCTCGTGCGCTGGCTCCTCCACGCGCTCGTCGAGGAATACGGGGTCGCACATGCACCCGCGTGGATGTTCGCCGTGATCATCGTGTTCGGCCTGGCGTTGGTACAGGGCGCGGCGGGTGCAATCTTCGCAGCGCTCGCCTCCCGGTCGTCCACGCGTGCCGCGCCACTCGCCTTCGCCGCAATCTGGACCCTCGGCGAGTGGCTACGCGGCGCCGGGCTCGGCGTTCCCTGGCTCTTGACGGGGCACGCACTCGCGCGCTGGCCCGCGGCGCTCCAGGTAGCCGAGCTCTTCGGACAGTACGCGGTCTCGTTCGGCGCGCTCGCCGTGGGTGCGGGGCTCGGCATCGCGCTCCGGCGCCGGAGCGCGCAGGCGCTTCTCGCCCCCGCGCTCGTGGCGGTGCTCTGGCTCGGTTACGGCACGCTGCGGCTCGCCACGTTTTCTCCGACACATGGGCCTGTTGCCACGATCGGGGTGGTGCAGGCGTCCGTGCCCCAGTCCGAACGATTCCAGGACGACTCTGCCCTGCGCAATCTGGCGCGGTACGCCGAGGCCACGCGCGCACTCGCTGCTCGCGTACCGCTCGACCTCGTGGTCTGGTCGGAGACTGCCGTGGACGCGGACATCGGCCGCAGTCCGGATCTGCGCGCGCGTCTCGCGCAGCTCGCGACGGAGATCGGCGTTCCGATCTTGACTGGCGCGCCCCGCTCCAGAGGGGGGATGCTCCGCAACGCCGCAGTACTCTTTGCGCCGGGGCAAGGATTGGTCGAGTCGTACGACAAGCAACGCCTCGTGCCCTTTTCCGAGTACAGCCCCGTCCTCGGTGACTGGCTCGCGCCCCTCGTGGCCCCCGTCGTCCGCGGAGCCCCCTACGTGCCTGGAAGCGTGGCGACGGTGTTCCGCGCCGCGCCGATCCCGCTGGCCACCCCGGTCTGCTTCGAGATCACGGACCCGGAGCTGGTGCGACGCTTCCGTGCGTCAGGTGCGCGACTCCTCGTGAACCTCTCGAACGACGCATGGTTCGGTCCGGTCGGCTACCCGGAGCTGCACTTCGAGCACGCGATTCTGCGCGCCGTCGAGACACGCAGCCCGGTGGTACGTGGCGCGAATACCGGAATCTCGGGAGTGATCGATGCGACCGGGCGGGTGCGGGAGTCGATCCCGGCATTCACCGAGGGGACGTTGCACGCCGAGGTTGCTGCGGCCGGTGCGGTGCCACTCTACGCGCGAACCGGTGATGCGCCCTTCATCACGGCACTGCTGCTCGCGCTCGCAGCGATGGCGCGGCGCCCGCCGGCCACGGAGCATGCTCGTGCCTCCCGTCGATGGGGTAGTCATCTCGAATGGCGTCACGGCGGTGCCCACCTCGGAAGCGAGCACCGTGCTTCTCCTCCGAAAGTTGACCAAACCCGCATCCACGATGTGTACGATGCGAGCCTGACCGAACGATCCGTGCAGTTCGGTGAGGCGAAATGGCATTTCGCAATCGTGGAGACGAGCAATGCATCGCTTCGCGTGGACGAGAGCCTGGAGACGTGTCGCAGGACCGGTAGCGTTGGTGGCCATTCTTTCGGTTGCCACGGATCGAGCCATGGCGGGCGGTCAGGGGACACTTCTTCTCGATTCCGACTCATATCTCTCTTACGGCGAGTCGCAGAATTCTCACATTGCTTCGGGTAGCACGATCCGGTTTCGCTTCGGAGCGGCCAGCGCGGATGGATCGGTTCCGATCAGCGTATATCCCGAGGATGTCTCGATCGCTCCGATCCCCGTGGCGGAAGGACTGGCCATCCAATACGCCCTCGCCCGGGTCGCAAGCGGAACGCTTCGCAACATTCGCGGAAGCAAACAGATCGAGCTCTTCGCGACGCTCGTCGCCACGTTGCAGGGGAGCGCGGAGACGCCACCTGCCTTCTTCGAGCTTCGCTTCACGACGGGTACGGCGCAGGCGTCGAATGCGCGTCGAACCGCGACGGTGGCCATCGATGGCACACCCGTAGAGGCCGGGAACCACGTGCGACTGGTCGGCGCTGCGACGAATCGTCAAGACGCATTCCCGGGCCCCGGCGAGGCCGTCTACGCAATTCTGAGCGGGAGCTTCGATTGGCTGCCGGAAGGACCGTGACGTCGTGAGGAGATCCACGTCCATCGCGCTCTGCACGGTCCTCGGCCTCGCGTCGAGCACGCCCTCTCGTGCCTCACACCTCTTCTGCAGAGTCGGGTCGGAGCACTGCGCGTTCGCCATCGCTCCCTTCTTGAACCAGCCGGTTTCCTCCGCATGCAATGGCGGGCCCAGTTGGAGCAACATCGAGTGGCGGATGGTGACGATCTGAATCGCCCCGGGTTCTCCGGAGGCTCGGTCAGTTGAGTCCGACCTCCCTGGTCTGGCTCGTCCGTTCTGCATGATACGCCGCCTCGAACTCGGACGGAGGAACATCTCCGATCGAGCCAAGGAGCCGGCGGTTATTGAA
>CAJPFO010000134.1 GCA_905339255.1 Myxococcaceae bacterium | reverse complement strand
CGTGGAGCTTCGGAGCCTCGGTCGGATCGAACAGATCGTCGAGGAGGGTGACCTCCGCGACGCGGTAGAGCCGACTTGCAGGCCGCTCCGGCTCGTGCTCGATCCGGAAGCGCCGCGTTCCGAGCAGCACGATGTCGTAGCGGCCGTCGTCGCAACGCTCGGCGCCGACGATGGTTCCCAAGCAGCCGAACGGATGGAGCGCCGGATCACCTTCCATGCGATCCGCCTCCTCTTCGCGGACCGCCACCATCCCGATGAGCCGCTCACCGCCCAGCGCGTCGTGGGTCATCTCGCGATAGCGAGGTTCGAAGATGTGGAGCGGCACCTTGACGCCTGGAAAGAGCACCACGTTCGCGAGCGGAAAGATCGGAATGCTCGCGCGTTGCGCGTCGGCGCCCATGCGGCAAACATAGCTCGCAGCCAAGAGGGGCCATTTCCGAGGGCCTGCGGCCCGCCGGGGGGTGATGGACCGCGAGACCACGCGCGTTCTCATGGAGCGCCTGCGCAAGGATGCCGACCGCATCTGCGAGCGCTTCGGGCTTCGTCTCGGCGTCCTCGAGCCCGAGAGCCCGCGGGTCCGGAGCCGCTACGGCATCTGCTACTCGGACGGAACGATCCGGATCCGGCTCCGGCACGCCATGACGGGCGAGCCGCTTCGCTATTCGAGCCTGGTGAACACGCTCTGCCACGAGCTCGCCCATCTGCGGCACATGAACCACGGGCCACGCTTCAAGGCGCTCTACCTGAAGATCCTCGATTGGGCCCGGAGCGAGGGCATCTACCGACCGCGCGCGGCGGAGGCGCCGATCGTTCGTTTCGAGACACCCGCCACGCTGCAGACGGCCGCCGTGGCGATGGCTGCAAAGCGGAGGCGTCGCGCGCCGGCCCGGGCGCCGGCGACGCAGGTCGTTGCGGGCGAAGCTCCGGCGCGGGGTACGCCGGCCCGGGCGATCGTGCAGCTCGAACTCTTCGGGAGCTAGCCGACCTGCTGATCGAACTCTTCGAGCGTGTTCGGTCCTTCGACCACCTTGGCCTTGATCTCGTCGCAGGCGATCGCCTTGTCCAGAACCTCGCGGAGAAAGCCTTCCACGGTGATCTCGTCGTACTCGGCGAGCGCCTCCTCGAGTCCATCGCCCGAGACCGTGAAGTCGAGGGTCGCCTTGATGCGGATCGCCATGATTCTCGTCGCTCCCGTTGCCCGACCGAACGAAGCCCGACCGCCCGGGCGCGAAGCGACCGCCTCCGGATCGGAGACGGTCTGCGCCGGACTCGTCAGAAGATCCCTAACTAATCGGATTTGCTAGGGATTCAAGAAGCGATCGGAGAATAACGCAGGCGCGCCGGAAGCGAAACGGATTCCACCCCTTTTTTCAGTGCCCCGAGCGCGCTTTCGCGTCTGCGTGGGCGTGCACCCCCACGAGTCCGAGCGAGAGCAGCCCGATCGCCGTGAAGGTCCCGATCGCGGCCTCGTGCAGGCGTCCAAAACTCCGGAGCGCCTCGGGGTCCGGGGGCTGTGCGAAGGCGAGATCCCGGATCTCCTCGATTGCCGGCGTGATCGCGAACTGTGCGACGAGACAGAGCAGCGCGAGAATGAGGGGAAGTCCCATCGAAAACGCGCCCCGACCACGCCACCAGCCGATCCACGCGAGAACCGGGCCGACCAGGGCGCCGTAGTAGTACAGCGATCGAAGCACCGGGCCGACCATCTTTCCGGCGAGCTCGGAGTTCGGCAGCACCTGGAAGGCGGTTGGAGCGACCACCAGACTGAAGAGCAGGAGGGCTCCGACGTAGCCGCCGAGCAGGGTGATCGTGGCTGCGGAGAGGAGCGTTTCGCGCAGACGCATCGAGGCGCGAGTTTCCCGGAGACCCCGAGGGACGTCAAAGGGAGTGGGCTTGAACGGATTGCGGCGTTTCCTCTCGGAGTGGCTGGTGGAAATCCTCACCCAGCCGCTCTCGACCTACGAGCGACGCGGCTGGAACGACGTCGGTGGCCTGCATCGCAACATCCGCAAGGGCGACGTCGTGCTGGTCGAAGGCGACGCGCGCATCTCCGCCGTGATCAAGTACCTGAGCCAGAGCTCCTGGTCGCATTCGGCGCTCTACATCGGCGACGAGCTGATCCGAAAGCCGGGCCCGCGCCGCGACCGCGCGCTCGCGGAATACGGGGACCACGCTCGGCACCTGCTGGTCGAGGCGCTGCCGCAAGGCGTGGTTGCGGCTCCGCTCGACAAGTACGTCGACTTCAATCTGAGGATCTGCCGTCCACGGCTGCGTCCCGATCACCTCCAGAAGCTCCTCGATGACGCCATCGCGAGCATCGGCTGGCGCTACGATCTCAAGAACGTCCTCGACCTCGCGCGCTATCTGCTCCCGGTCTCGCTCGTGCCCGGGCGACTGCGCCGCGACGCGCTCCATTTCGGAAGCCGCCTTCCCACCGAGGTGATCTGCTCGAGCCTGCTCGGCCGTCTTTTCGCCGGGATCGGCTATCCCGTGACACCGATCGAGGAGGCCGGGCCGCTCCCGCAAGCACCGGCGCGCAAGCCCCGGAGCCTCGTCGAGCGCCTGCTCGGTCGCGAGTCCGGCACCGAGTACACGGGCCTGTTCCGGATGCGGCATCCGACGCTTCTGACGCCGCGGGACTTCGACCTCTCTCCGTACTTCGAGATCGTGAAGTTCAACCTGCTCGCGAGCGCGCGCTTCGACTACCACAACATCCCGTGGGCCGATTCTCCTTCCGGCGACGGAGAGAGCGACGCCGCGCGGTAGGCTTCACTCCCCGGCGAGCGCCTCGGCCGCGTTCGCGGGAGCGTTGCGAAGCCAGCGCAGTCCGAGATCGAGCACGCGAAGCCCCGAAGGCTCGGGGGCGGTGATCGCGAGACGCGCGGCGCCGAGCGTGCGGCGGACGAGCTCGATCCCGGCGTGGCGGAATACGCGGCCGTGCGCGGCGGCGTGGCGTCCCCCGCGTGCGTCGGTGTAGGCCTCGAGGGTCGTGGCGACCGCGTCGCGGAGCGCCGCCTGCTCGCTCCGAGTCGCCGCCGCAACCACGAGATGCGCGATCAGGATCCCGACGTCGAACGCCTCGTCGCCGACGTGCGCGATCTCGGCATCGAGAAGTCGCGTCCGTCCGTTCGCGAGGAGCACGTTCCCGCCCTGCACGTCGGCGTGAACGAGGGCCCCTTCGGGCGAGAGGTAGTCGCGGTAGGCCTCGTCGGCGAGGGCAACGGTCTTCTCGTCGCGCCAAAGGGCTTCGGCGCGCTCGCGGATCGCCGGCGCGACGGCGAAGTCGTTTTCGCGGAAGGGGAGGTGGAAGATGTGGTCGCCGTGGAGCTTTCGCATGTCGTCGTTCGCGAAGCGCCCCGAAAGCCCGGCGCGCCCGGCGGTCGCCGAGGCCGAAGCGCCGGAAGCCGGATTCGCCCCGGCCGCCGAGCGTCAGCCGGCGCGCGAGCATGAGGGCGTGAATTTCCACCTGAGTTCGCGCCGCCGCCGCCGGCCGCCGCGTTCGCAAGC
>CAJPFO010000133.1 GCA_905339255.1 Myxococcaceae bacterium | reverse complement strand
TTCGGAGATCCTCGGCTGGGACGAGGTCCTCGCCCTCTCGAAGGAGGGCTTCTGCATCGGGAGCCACGGCGTCTCCCACGCCAACTTGAAGCGGATCCCGCTCGACGCCGCGGCGGTCGAGATCTCGGCGTCGAAGCGCAGGCTCGAAGAAGCGCTCGATCGGCCGGTTCCCCATTTCAGCTTTCCCTACGGCCGCTCGACGCGTGCCGTCCGGGCGCTCGTTCGCGAGGCCGGCTACCGGACGGCGGTCGTGACCGGCGAACGCACGAGTGGACGCTTCGCCCGCCTGCACCACGTTCCGCGGCTTCGAGTCGACGGACGCGAGCCTCTCGAAGCGTTCCGCCGGCGTGTCGCTGGAGCCTAGACGGAGGACCTCGAGGGGGGGGGCGTCGAGGGAGGCGTCGATTGCGGCGAGGGGTCGGACGAACGTCGGGACGAAGGCTCGCGATCGCAGGCGCGCTCGGCCTCGCGGTGCTCGCTGGCTGGCTCGCGTACGATCGACGTCCGGAGCGCACGCTCGCGCCCGCAGCACCGATCCCGGCAGCGCCGGCGGCGAGCGGGATCGAGTCTCCGCAGGACGCGACGCTCCCGCCGCTTCCGGCTTCGCTTCGCGACACCGAGGTCGACGGTGCGCTCGGGGTGGATTCGCAGGGGCGCTTCGTTCCGGGACCCGAAGCGCTCGCCCTCTTCGAGTACTTCTTCTCGGCGACCGGCGAGGAACCCGAGGCGACGATCCGTGCGCGGATCGTCGCCCACGCGAGGTCGGTGCTTCCCCCCGCGGCCGCCGCCGAGGCCGAGGCGCTCCTCGATCTCCATCTCCGCTACCGCGAACACGTTCGCGAGCTCACGACGCGCGGGGAGCCGCCCGAAGACCTCGAGCGCCGCCTGCAATGGATCCGCGAAGCGCGCCGGCAGATCTTCGGCCCGGACCTCGCCGCGGCGCTCTTCGCCGAAGAAGAGGCCGTGACTGCGATCGACCTCGAGCGACGTCGTGTCGCGAAGGACGAGACACTCGGCGCGGCCGAGCGCGAGTTGCGTCTCGAAGCACTCGAGGCGCGGCTTCCGGAGCGGGTCCGGCAAACGCGCCGGAGCGCATCCGCGCCCGCGATGGTCGCGAAGGAGGTCGACGCGCTGCGCGAATCGGGGGCGACCGAGGCCGAGATCTTCGCGGCACGAGAGCGGGCCTTCGGCAGCGAGGCCGCCGGGCGGCTCGCGGCGCTCGATCGGGAGCAGGCGGAGTTCGCGGCCCGCGTCGCGTCGTGGCGCTCCGAGCGCGACGCGATCCTCGCCGACCCCGGGCTCCCTGCCGAGGAGAGGCAGGCACGCATCGAGGCGCTTCGCGACGAACGCTTTTCCGAGGCGGAGCGCCTTCGCGTCCGAGCGCTCGAAGCGCTCGCCGAGCGCCCGCGTTGAAGCCGCTCGCGACGCGCACGCTCGTTTTCTACGCGCTCCCGAATCTCGCGTCTTCGGTCGCGACCCTTCCCCTCGCGCTCTTCGTCCCGTCGTTCTACGCCGATGACCTCGGGCTCCCGCTCGCCGCCGTCGGCGCCGCGATCGCCGCGTCGCGAATCCTCGACGTGGTGACCGACCCTCTCGTCGGACAGCTCTCGGACCGTACGCGAAGCCGCTTCGGGAGGCGCAAGCCCTTCATCGCTGCGGGAGCGCCGCTCCTGCTCCTCGCGATCTGGCAGCTCTTCGTTCCCGGAGAGAGGGGTTCGGTCGGCGTGGCGCACCTCGCCGCCTGGACGGCGCTCCTCTTTCTCGGCTTCACGATCGTCGATCTGCCGTACAAGGCCTGGGGCGCCGAACTCTCGACCGACTACTCGGAACGCTCGCGCGTGGCGGCGTGGCGAGAGGGGGCGGGCTTCGTCGGACAGATCCTGCTGCTCCTCCTTCTCCTCGTCCTCGGGCTCCAGGGGATCGAGAAGGCCCCGAACCAGCTCCATGCGATCGCGGTCGCGCTCGTCGCCGCGCTCCCGCTGCTGCTACTGCCCGCGCTCGTGCGCGTTCGCGAGCCGCCTCCCGAAGTCGAGCCGCGAGAGGCCCTCCCCGTTCTCCGCGGGCTTCGCCTCGTCGCCGAGAACCCGGCCTTCTTGCGGATGATCGGCGCGGTTCTCTGCTTCGTTTCGGGCGCGCTCGTCCAGGGCACCCTCCACCGGCTCGTCCTCACGCACGTCTTCGGTCGCGAAGATCTCTTTCCGCCGATGATCTTCCTCGAAAACGTGGCGACGCTCGCTTGTGTTCCTCTCTGGCTCCGGGTCTCCGATGCCATCGGCAAGCACCGGGCGCTCGCGCTCGCGGCGCTCTGGCTCGGAGGTCTGAGTCTCCCGCTTCCGCTCTTCGAGCCCGGAAGCGGCGGGCTCTTCGTCGCGTGGATGGTGCTCCGGGGAACGAGCTTCGCGTCGATCCTCTTCCTCTCGAACTCGATCGCGGCAGACGTGGTCGACTACGATACGGTCGCATCGGGTCGCCAGCGGACCGGCCTCTACTTCGGCGTCTGGGGGATGGCGATCAAGGCGGCGGTCGCGCTCGGCGTGCTGCTCGCGACGCTGGTTCCGTCGCTACTCGGCTTCGATCCCGGGCGCGCCGCGCCGTCGGCGGACGCGAAGGCGGCGCTGCTCGCGGTGTACGGTCTCCTTCCCGGGCTCTTGATGGCCGCCGGGGCGCCATTCTTGTGGAACTTCCCGATCACGCGCGAAGTGCAACGGCGCCTCCGCGCTCAGATCGGAGAGCGCCCCTCTTTCTGAAGACGCTCGATCGCTTCTTCCCGGATCGCGAGGTCCTCGATCTCGTGGCCCGGACGCGGCTCGATGCGCGCGGTCCGTTCGAGGAGACCGAGGCCTTCTTCACGGCGCTCGGGAACCAGTTCGAGGATCGTGAGGCCGAGCAGGAAGGGATTTCCGGGGTGCTTCGCGTGTTCGCGGAGTGCGCGCTCGGCGAGCGGCATGGCGAGCGATCGATCGACGAAGCCCGAAAGCAAGGGAACCTTCGGAAGCTCGGCATGGAGCCTCGAGAGAAGGCGAAGCGGTCCGCCCTCCTCGAGCCCCGCATCGAGCGCGACGGCCCGCTCGGTCTCCCGATGCAGGCGGTTCGCAACGCCCTCCCGCACCGCCTGGAGGAGCCCCGCGACGCGGCTCCACGCGGCGACGTTGACGGCCGACCAGAAGTACAGACGCGCCGCGTCTGCGCGATCGGCTTCGGGGATCCGACCCGGAAGGTCGCGCGCAGGCGTCGAATCGAGCGCGTCGCGCCCCCCGGCACGTGCGGCGAGGATCCCGAAGCCGCGCTCCGCCACCTGCTTGCCGCGCTCGTAGCGACTTCGCTCTTCGGCGCGATTGGGGCTCGCGAAATCTCCGGCGAACCAGAGCGCTCGAAGGAGCTTCCAGTACGCCTCGAGGCTCTCCGGGGATTCGGAGATCGCCCGCTCGTACGCCGCGATCGCTTCCGAGATCGCCTCGGGACGCGCCCGGAGCCCGCTCCGGCCCTCGGCGCGACGCTCCCATGCAGCGTCGCCCTCCGCGATTGCAGAGCCCCACCCCGCTCGCGGAACGAGCAAGAATGCGAAGCAGAGGAGGGCGGCCCAGCGCACGAGTCGCTCGCGCTACGCCATCGCCTTCCCGAGGTTCGCGTCGATCGTGTCGAGGAACTCCTCGGTCGCGAGCCAGGGATGGTCGGGGCGGATCAGGATCGCGAGGTCCTTCGTCATCTTCCCGCTTTCGACCGTATCGACGCAGACGCGCTCGAGCGTCTCGGCGAAGCGCCCCACCTCGGGAGTGCCGTCGAGCTTCGCCCGGTGCTTGAGACCGCCCGTCCACGCGAAGATCGACGCGATCGGATTCGTGCTCGTCTTCTCCCCGCGCTGGTGCGCGCGGTAGTGGCGC
>CAJPFO010000132.1 GCA_905339255.1 Myxococcaceae bacterium | reverse complement strand
GCAGTGATCGCACTCGCCGTCCCGGTCGTCCCATCGACCTCCGACGGCGGAGTCGTCTGCGCGAAGGCGCCGTCGCCCCAGCAGACGACGTTTCCCGTCGCGGCCTGGATCGCGCAGCTATGGTCGGCGCCCGCGGCGATCGCACTCGCGGTTCCGAGCGTCCCGTCCACCTCCAGAGGCGGTGTGGCGCGGCCCGAGGAGTCGTCGCCCCAGCAGACGACGTTTCCCGTCGCGGCCTGGATCGCACAGCTGTGGACGCCACCCGTCGCGATCGCGCTCGCCGTTCCCGAGGTTCCGTCGACCGATGCGGGAGGGGTCGCCTGGCCGTCGCCGTTGCTTCCCCAACAGACCACGCTCGACGTACCGGATTCGATCGCACAGCTGTGGACGCCACCCGCCGCGATCGCGCTCGCCGTTCCCGACGTTCCATCGACCGATGCGGGCGGAGTCGACTGTCCCGAGCCGTCGTCGCCCCAACAAAGCACGTTCGACGTCCCGGCCTGGATCGCGCAGGCGTGGCCGAGCCCTGCGGCCACTGCGCTCGCCGTCCCGGAGGTTCCGTCGACTCCCGCCGGAGCCGGCGGAGCCGTCCCCCAGACGATCACCGGGCCGTCGCTGGCCGCCGCCGCACGTGCGGGCGACGAAGCGAATGCAGCCCCACACACGAGCGCAAAGGCGCGAAGGCTCGCTCGCAGGATCCGAACGCGGCGCGCCGGCCCCCCGGTCTGCGCATGAACCGATTCGCTTGCGGTACCCCGATTCGAGCTCGACACGATGACCCCCTTCGTGACGCGCGTTGTTCGCGCATCGGCGAGATTTCGCCGATGCACCTCTCCGCTCGCGCCCTTCCGCAACGCCCGCGGCGCTGCTCGCGGCGAGCACGGCTTGCCCCCCGAACGCCGGTGCGTCGCACGCGCCCGCGACGGGCACCCGATCGGTGCAATCGCGGACAGCGTGAGGCGGATCGTCGGGGCGCGCGATCCAGCCGTGCGAGACGAACGACCCACCCCCCGAAAGCTCATGGGAGAGCGGATCTCCCATGAGCTTCGGAATGGAGGAGCTCTCGGGCCGCGCCGGTCGCTGCCGACACGGCGTCGCCGTGCGTCAGCGCTCGGCCGGAGCGGACGTTCGACGCGCCCGTGCGGCCGTCAGTGCGAAGCCCAGCCCGAGCAGGAGGGCAGTCGAGGGCTCGGGGACCACCGTGGCGAGCACGTCGGGGACGTCGAGCGATCCGGACGAGAAGTCGGCCGCGAGGGTCGTTCCGTCGATCACCGCGACTTCGCCGCTCACGCCACCGTCGTACTGGACCGTGAGCACGCCGATGCGGAACGGCGCGAAGGTGCCGTTCACGTCGTCGCCCGCCGTGAAGAGGACGAAGCGCGTCGCGTCCGTCGGCACGCCCTTCAGGCAGCTCGCGCCGGCGTCGCAAGTGAAGTTGACGAAGGTGAAGGCTCCGGAAGCCTCGATCAGCACGTCCTGGATCCCGTACACGCCTCCGCCGGGCGCGGCGGTCGGATCGACCCAGAGCGCGAGATCGTACTGGCCGGCCCCCGCCGGGACCCAGGGGTCGAGAGCCGGAAGCGCGGCGCTTCCCGTCGTTCCGGGATGCACGTAGAAGTCGAGCGGGATCGCGGACGCGAGACCCGGAACCGCCAACACCAGGGCGAACAACAGCCGACGCATACCACCTCCAGAGAATCTCGGGTTACATGGCTTGAGTGGTATGCGGAGCGCAGAAGTGTCAGGCTTTCCGCCTAGCGGCTGGAAACCGCGACGCGGGCCTCGCTCAGGCAGGGGAGCAGGTGCCCCCCTAGGGGAAGTTACGTGGGGGGCCTCGGTGGCTTATTCCCCTGCGGGGTGGCCTTGCCTGCGACCCGGCCGCCACGCCGAGATCCCGGCATCCCGACCCGGTCGCGGTCGAGCGCCCGTCGCGCCGGGCGGGCCACTACGAGCCCTCGCCCGGCTCCTTCGGCGCCTCGGGTGCCGCGCCCGGACGCCAGCCTCCGCCCTGTGCGCGCGAAGCCATCTGCGCCATGGTCACGGCCATCGCAGCCGCCGCCTTCGGGCTCTCGTGAATCTTCTTCATCACGGCGGCGGTAGCGCCGGCCATGAGTTCGCGCTTGTGCTCGGCCACGTAGCGCGCGGACTCCTCGAGCGCACGGGTATGGCCGTTCAACGCAGGCACGACGTAGCGCGCGAAGAGATCCCAGGAGCGGAGCGTGGCTTCGCGGCTCGCCCAGTCATGGACGAAGCCGAGCACGACGCCGAAGCCCCCCGTGACCTCCTCGAGGCGCCGCACCGCGGCGACGAGTTCGTCCGGTGTTCCGATCACGGCAGCTCCGGCGCCTGCGGCTCCGCCTCCCGTCGTCTGCACGAGTAGCGCGTGCGGGTCTTCGACCCGCGTCGCCCCGGGCCGGCCGAGCACGTCCACGTTGTACTCGTTGTGCCAGCGATGGAGGCCATCGCTGGCCTCGTGCTCGGCCTGCGCCTTGCTTTCCGCGAGATGCCAGACCATGAGCACGCGCCAGTCGCGACGATCGACCGTCTGCCCGTGCTTCGCAGCGGCCTCTTCGGCGAAGCCCCACTGTGTGGGAAGGGCCTGGAGCCCTTCGACGGAAGTCGACGCGATCGAGAGCGCCCCCATCCCGTACTTTCCGGCGAGCTGCATGCCGGAAGGGCTGATCGACGACGCCGCCGCCATCGGCAGCTTCTCCTGGAGCGGCAGGATCTGGAGCTTCGCGTCGCGGAGCGTGAACCAATCCGATTCGTGATCCACCCGCTCCTCGCCGCGGAGCAGCCGCACGATCACCCCGAGCGCCTCGTCCTGTCGATCGCGTTGCAGCATCGGATCGATCCCGAGCATCCGCGCGTCGGACGGAAGCGCGCCGGGTCCCGAACCGAAGATCGCTCGGCCACGCGTCATGTGGTCGAGCTGGACGATGCGCTGTGCGACGTGGAAGGGATGGTGGTACGGGAGCGAGATCACGCCCGTCCCGAGTCGGATCGAGGACGTCCTCTGACCCGCCGCGGCCAGGAACATTTCGGGCGACGCGATCGTCTCCCATCCCGAAGAATGATGCTCTCCGCACCAGAACTCGTCGAAGCCGAGTCGATCGAGGTGCTCGACGAAGGCGAGATCACGCTCGAACTGGAGCATGGGATGCTCGCCGACGGGATGGTGCGGTGCGAGAAAGGCGCCGAAGCGAAGTCGTGTCATCGAGATGGGCTCCCTTTCCGGGTGGATTCTTCCGCCCAGCGCTGCGGGACGCGAACGAGCCGGCTCTCGTCGTAGCCGTACGATCGAACGAGCTCGACGAGTCGCGCATGATCGGCGTCCGTGATCTCGGGGGTTCGCGCCATGATCCAGACGTAGTCGCGCGCGTTCCGGGCGATCACCGTCTCGGAGTAATCCGGCGAGACGTGTGCGATCAGATATTCGGCCTCGATCGGCCAGACGAACTGCATTCCCCAGATCGCGTTCGAACCGTCGTCGCGAACGAAGCCCGTCGGCGTATGGCGCTTCTCCGGGCCGTCGAACGCTCCCGCCCGGAACGAGAAGGTGGTCGCAATGCTGCCGTCCGGATTCATCGCGTACGACTCGACGGCGTTGTGCGCGTCCTTCTCGAGGAAGGTCGGGATGCTCGCGATCACGTACCAATCGCCCATGAAGCGCGGGAGATCGACGTGCGGAACGGTGGGAATCGGCGGTCCCGCCGCACCGCGGCATCCCGCGAGCGAGAGAAGCGCCGAAGCGAGCAGGGCGAGCGGTCGGAGCATCGCGGTCTACACCTCGAAGGTTCGGTTCGACGCTAGCTCGCGGCATCCTCCTGTCGCGCCGGCTTCGAATCGCGATTCACGCGGTTCATCGCCTTTTGCACACCGTCGAAGAGCCAGGCCTCGATCGCATCGGCCGCTTCGTCGAGCCGCGCACCGAGCTGCTTCTGCTCGCCGTCGCTGAAGCCCGCGAGGACGAAGCCCGCGGTGTCGACCGGACCGGCCGGCCGGCCGACTCCGAAGCGAAGCCTCGCGAAGCCGTCGCCGCCGAGATGGTCGATCAGGCTGCGAAGGCCGTTGTGCCCTCCCGCCCCGCCCCCCGGCCGCATGCGGAGTTTTCCGAACGGCAGATCGACGTCGTCGGAAACGACGAGGAGATCCTGCTTCCAGTCCTCGACGGGCAGATAGCGGAGTGCGGCGGCCACGGACTCGCCCGAGAGGTTCATGAAGGTTTCGGGCTCGAGGATCCCGACCTCGATTCCGCCGACGTCGCCCCGGCCGAAGCGACCGTCGAACTTTCTCGACGTGAACGCGAGACGGTTCCGCTCCGCGAAGCGCTCCACCACGCGGAACCCGACGTTGTGTCGCGTCCCCGCGTAGCGACGCCCGGGGTTTCCGAGGCCGACGACGAGCTTCATGCGGCGCGAAGATCGAGAGGGCCGCCGCGAGGCGGCCCCACGATCTCCTACTCCTTGCCCTTCTTCTCCTCGCCGCCCTCGGCCGGAGCGGCGGCCGCAGCGGCGGCCTCGCCTTCGACCACGGTCTCGGGAGTGGCGGCCGCCTCCTCGGACGACGGCAGCACGACCGACACGACCGAGAGGTCGGCGTCGGAGAGGACGGTGACCCCCTCCGGGATTCGAAGATCGCGGACGTGGATCGACTCGCCGACGTCGAGTGCCGAGACGTCGACCTCGATCGCGCTCGGGATCGCCCGCGGAAGGCACTCGATCTCGATCTCGCGGAGCGCGGTATCGAGGATTCCGCCGTTCATCGCGACGCCCACGGCGGTTCCCACGACGTGGATCGGAACCGAGACCTCGATGGTCTTGCTCAAGTCGACCTCGTAGAGGTCGGCGTGGAGCAGCGCGCCGCGGATCGGCTCGCGCTGGAGCTCCTTCACGATGACGGTCTTTCCGGCGAGGTCGGTCCGGCCCTGGACGTCGAGGTCGATCAGCGTGTTGAGCCCCGACGAGCTCGCGTGCAGGATCTTCTCGAGGCGAGCCGGATCGAGCGAGAGCGCGAGCGCGCTCCGGCCACGACCGTAGAGCACCGCCGGGATCAGTTGGCGGGCGCGGAGCTTGCGAGCCACCCCTTTCCCGAACCCTTCGCGAACTTCGACTGCGAGAGCGTTTTCGCCCACTTCTTCTCCTTCTCTTTCCCGATTCAGACGAAGAGCGAACTCACGCTCTCTTCGTTGTTGATGCGCCGGATCGCTTCGCCGAGAAGCGCCGCGACCGAGACCACGCGGAGCTTCGAGCACTCCTGCGCGTCGGGGCGGAGCGGAATCGTATCCGCCACGATGAGCTCGCGAAGCGGCGACTCGTCGATTCGCTTGATCGCGGGGCCGGAGAGTACGGGATGCGTGATCGCGGCGTAGACGCCTCGCGCCCCCGCGCCCTCGAGCGCGCGAGCCGCCTCGGTGAGCGTTCCCGCCGTATCGACGATGTCGTCGACGATCACGCAGGTCCTGCCGCGCACGTCGCCGATGATGTTCATCACCTGTGCAACGTTGGCGGCCTCGCGCCGCTTGTCGATGATCGCGAGCGGAGCTTCGAGGCGCTTCGCGTACGCGCGTGCGCGCTCGACGCCCCCGGCGTCGGGCGAAATCACGCAGAGATCGCCGCTGGAGCGCTGGCGGATCGCATCGAGCAATACCGGGGTCGCGTAGAGATTGTCGACGGGAACGTTGAAGAATCCCTGGATCTGGCCCGCGTGGAGCTCGATGCAGAGCACGCGGTCGGTTCCCGCCACGCCGATCAGGTCCGCGACGAGCTTCGCGCTGATGGGCATCCGGGGACGGACCTTGCGGTCCTGCCGGGCGTAGCCGTAGTACGGAATCACCGCCGTGATCCGCCCCGCCGACGAACGGCGGAGCGCGTCGATCATGATGAGGAGCTCCATCAGATGCGTGTTCGCGGGCGCGCAGGTCGACTGCATCACGAAGCAGTCCATGCCGCGGACGTTCTCGCGGATCTCGACGTTCGCCTCGCCGTCGCTGAAGGTCCCGACCTCCGCTTTTCCGATCTCGACGTCGAGGTAGGCCGCGACGTCACGCGCCAGGCCGGCGTTCGAGTTGCCCGTGAAGAGCTTCATGTCCTGCATGCTCGCTCCGTCGGATGGCTGGAGGGGGTTGGGGCGGCAGGATTCGAACCTGCACGAGGCGGCTCCAAAGACCGCTGCCCTACCAGTTAGGCGACGCCCCATCGATCGATTTCCCGGATCCTCCCGATCGGCGCAGGGGCGCTCGCCGTCCGGGTCACCTGGATCCACCTCCTCGGCCGGCTCGAATCCCGCCCGGCCGCCGCATCTCCTCGTCCGGTCCGCGCCGAAGCCCCCCGTTCCTCGAGCCGACTCGCGGCCGCCCGCGCCGATCGCTCGTCCTCGAAGACACCGAAGAGCGTCGGCCCGCTGCCGGACATCCCGACCCCGAGCGCCCCGGTCGCGGCGATCTCCCGGCGAAGCCTCGCAACGAGGGGGCACAGGCGGA
>CAJPFO010000131.1 GCA_905339255.1 Myxococcaceae bacterium | reverse complement strand
TCAGCAAGGGGCGCAGGAAGATGGCCCCCACCAGCAAGAGCTCGATGCCGATCACCGCGATGACGCGCTTGCGCACCGGCTTCAGCAGCGGCAGCAGGCGCGAGAACATGCCACGGTTGAGGGACTTCTTGGCGAAGACCTCCTCCATCTCGATGTCGCTTAAGACTTGGGTGCGCAGGTTTTTTTCTGCCATGTCAATAATCCATAAAGTCGTAGTCGTAGGGTGGGCAGCTTCTTTTCGCTGCCCATCCCTTGCCGGGCTTCGCGCTTCGTTTCGGCGGGCAAACGATGGAGCCGTTTGCCGGCCCTACGGCTGTCGCGGTTAGAAACCGCTCCCACACGGATACGCCGATGTGTTTAGCCATGGTCCAACCCCAGCAAATCTCGGTATTCCGCGTTCGTCCTTGCCAAGGCTTCATGGCTGCCCTCCGCTTTGATGCGCCCGCCGCCCAGCATCAACACGCGGTCGGCCAGCAGGATCGTGGACAGCTTGCTGGCGATGAGGATCAAGGTCGTGCCATGTCCGTCGGCCCGCTTCAATCTGCGGATGTTGTTCAGGATGGTGCGCTCGGTCACGGCGTCGAGGGCGCTGGTGGCGTCGTCCAGGATCAGGATGTCCGGCTTGCCGATCAGGGCACGGGCCAGACTGACCCGTTGCCGCTGGCCACCCGACAAGGTCACGCCCCGGTCGCCGAAGCGGGTCTCCAGCCCGTGCGGCAGACCGTCCAAGACTTCCTCGGCGGCGGCCAGCGCCAAGGCTTCGCGCAGTTCCGCATCAGAGGCATCGGGCTTCGCCAGCCGCAGGTTGTCCGCCAGGCTGTCCGAGAACAGGAAGCTTTCCTGCGGGGCCACATGCACCCGCTTGCGCAGCTCGCCCAGATCCACGCGGCGCACATCACGCCAGCCGGTTTTGTCCGAACCCACCGCCAAAAGACCCTCATCCACATCCAATAGCCTTGCGAACAGGCTGGCGAGGGTGCTTTTGCCGGAACCGGTCACGCCCACGATCGCCACCACTTCCCCCGGTTGGATGGCCAGGGAAAGCCCGTGCAGGATGTCACCACCGCCGCCGGGTGTCGCCACGCTGACATCGGTCAGCTTCAGGCCCAAAGGCGCCTTGGGCAATGGCCGCTGGCCGCTCACGAAGGCCGGTTCCGCGTCGAGCAATTCCCAGATGCGTGCCGCCGAGGAGCGGGCGTCGGCGAAGGTCTGCATGACCCGGCCTATGCCCTCGACACGGAACACCAAGGTCGTCACCACCAGCAAGGAGGCCACCAGCTCGCCGAGGTTGATCTTGCCTTCGGCCACCAACTCCGCGCCGTAGAGCAAGACCCAGACATGCCCGAGCGAGACGACCAGTTGCGGAAGGGGAATGCGGGAAGCCGAGTAGGCCAAGGCGATGCGGGCCTGCTCGGCGAAAATGTCCACCTGCTCCCTGAAGCGCTCGACGCGGTCCGGTTCGATGGCGAACGCCTTGATGACCCGCACCCCGTTGATGCCCTCGGACAAATCCTGGTTGACCCGGTCATAGGCCGCGCCCACGGAACGGTCCAAGGCCACCAGCCGGTCGGTCTGCGCCACGAAAATGAAGATTCCCAGCAGGGTCAAGGCCAGCGGCACCAGCCCTAGCTGGATGTCGTACCAGCACAGCAGGCCCACGGAGGCGACGATCACCAAGGCGGTGTCGAAGACCTGCCGCCAGAAGCTCACCAAGGCATCGCGGACTTTGTCGGCGTCGCGGGTGGTGCGCGTCACCATCTCGCCCACGCCGTGCTGCCAATGGAAGCCCAAGTCCAGCCGCTGCACCTGCGCCAAGATGCGCTCGCGCAGCGTGGACAGCAGCTCCTGGCCGATGATGAGCGCCAGGATGCCGGCGGCGTATTGCACCACGCCACGGGCCAAGGCCACGCCGCCCAAGATCGCCAGCCAATGCCAGGCGACCGTGAAATCGAGGCTGCCGTCCGCGAGCCTCACCACCGCCTTGCCTTGTTCCGCGTCATGCACGGCGCGGCCCACCAGCCATTGCTGGCCGGACAGGCTGAGGTTGACCACGGTGAACAGGAAGGCGGTGAGGAAAAAGCGCTTGGGCATTTCCCGGTAGATTCCCAGGCAGCGCCATAAAGGATGGGATGTAGAAATGGCATTCATGGTTTCTCGTTGGATTGGCGGCTGGCCCGGTAGCCATCAGCACAAACCACGCCAATACCCGGCAGGCCAAATAATACCGAGCTGTTGCCTGACCTAGGCAATACCCGTTGTTGCCTGGGACGCAACCTGTTGCAGGTTTGTTGGTGGGGAGGCAATTCGCCGCTTATCCGCAACATCAACCCCCAAACAAGGCGGGCGGTATTTCCAGATTCCTAGGGGTTTCATACCTATTTGTTTCCACATGGCACGGAGTATGCTGACCCTTAAACCCGTAATGCAAGCTCTTTTGGGAAACCTTTTTATTATTCCCTGGCGATTCCAGTCAATAAACCGATGCTTGTAGGTATGTCATCGCCCTGCGGTGCAGCCATCCAGCCATTAAATCCCGGTGCTTCCTCATGACACAGACACAAAACAACATTCCAGGCCCTTCGCAAACCGAGCCGGTCGAACTTTGGTATACCCGTTGTGGCGCGGCCACGGCATCCGCCCTTGCCATCCAGAAAGACTGGTTGCAGGCGGAGTTTTCCCGAGGCGGGACGGTGCTCCGCTCCTTGCGGGAATCCGATAGCCTCGACATTCTCAATTCCCATTACCACCACAAACTCACGGGCTTGTTCCGCGAAGGCGGCAATATCCCGCCGATCTGGGCCAAGGCCCAGGGCCAGGACACCGCCGTGATCGGCATCACCTGGCTGGACGAGTACCAAGGCATCCTGACCTTGGCCGGCAGCGGCATACGCGAGATCGCCGACCTTCAGGGCAAGCGCCTGGGCCTGCCCCTGCATAAGCACGCGCTGATTGATTTCCAACGGGGCGCGGCCCTGCATGGCTTTGTGACCGCGTTCGGGCTGGCCGGGCTGGATGCCACGGAGGCTGTGTTCGTGGATGTGGAAGGTTTTGAAGGCGACCGGCGGGAGCGGGCCTTCAGGCCGGCCGGCTTGGCGCGGAACACCGAAGTGGAAGCGCTGCTGGAAGGAAAGGTGGATGCGATTTTCCTGCGCTTTGCGCGGGGCCACCGCGCCGCCCAAGACCCGCGTTTCCATGAGGTCATCAACATCAACACGCTGGACGACCCCTTGCTTCGTGTCAACAACGGCACGCCCCGCCCGATCACGGTGGACCGTCCGTTTTTGGAAAAGCACCCGGATCTGGTGGTGCGCTATCTGGCCGTCCTGCTGCGCACCGCCGCGTGGGCCGAACACCATGCCAGGGAGGCCGCCGAGTTGTTGATCCCTGAAAACGGCGGCTTCGGCCTGGAGGACGTGTGGGCGTCCCATGGCCGCGACGTGCATCTGTCCTTTAGTCCGAAGCTCAGCCCGGCATACATCAAAGGGCTGGAGACGCAGAAAAACTTCCTGCGCGACTGGCATTTCCTGCAAGCCGATTTCGACATCGCTGACTGGATCGTCGAAGAGCCCCTAGCCGAGGCCATCAAGCTCGTCGAGCGCGAGCCGGACTTGGCCGAGTTCCCCACGGCCTTGGTGGCTTGACCCTGGGTTTTCATCCAACGAAACGGTATCGCTATGAGTTCATCCCATAAGACCTCCGCCAAGCACGGCGTGGACACGATTTGGTTCACCCGCTGTCCGGTTCCCACCGCCACCGGCTTGGCCTACAAGCTGGGCTGGCTGGACGAGGAGTTCAAGCCTGATGGCATCAGTATCAAGACCTTGCAAGAAGTGGGCGGCGAGCTGGCCCGCCACCATTACGACCACCAACTGGACACCCTGATCCGTGAAGGCGGCAATCTGTTGGCGATCCCGGCCAAGGCCCAGGGCGCGCCGACCCGCCTGGTGGGCCTGACCTGGATCGACGAGGCGCAGTCCATCCTCGTGCGCCCGGATTCCCCTATCCGCAGACCCGAAGACTTGAAGGGCAAGCGTCTGGCGCTGCCGGCCTTCCGGCCCGACGACCTGGCCAACAACCGGCGCGGGCGCAGCATCGCCCGTGGCATGAGCCTGGCCGGTTACAAGGGCGTGCTGGCCTCGGCGGGGCTGACCCTGGACGACGTGCGTCTGGTCGAGGTGACCAGCGAGCGCCCCGGCTCGAACCGGGAGAACCTGGGGAGCCTGTGGGGCGGGCTGGAGCCTTTGATCCGGGGCGAGGTGGACGCCATTTATGTCAAAGGCGCTTCCTCGGTGGACGCGGCCCGCCAGAACGGGGCCGTCGTGGGCATCGACCTGGACAAGCTGCCCGAGCGCCGCTTCCGCGTCAACAACGGCACGCCCAGGCCCATCACGGTCCATGAGGACTTGATCGAAAAGCACTTCGAGCTATTGGTGCGCTTCCTCTACCAGACCCTACGTGCCGCCGAGTGGGCCAAGACCCATCTGTCCGGCGTCCATGAAATCTTGCAGGGCGAGTCCCGCGCCAGCAGCGAAGGCGTGGCGGCGGCCTACCGCGACGGTTTCCACTTGAGCCTCGCCCCGGACTTGTCCGCCGAGCGTGTGGAACTGTTCCGCCAGCAGAAGAACTTCCAACTGACCTACGGCTTCCTCGACCGGGATTTCGACTTTGACGCCTGGATCGACCGGCGGCCTTTGGAAGAAGCGCATAGGCGTTTGGAAGGTTATTTGAAGGCGGCTTGAACCCTCTCCCCCAACCCCTCTCCCGGCAGGGAGAAGGGCGTAATCAGTCCTTAAAATCGAAAGGAAAAAACCATGACGACACACAACACCCTCGACACCATCTGGTTCACCCGCTGCGCCGGCAACGGCAGGGGAGGCGTGCCCACGGCCACCGGCCTGGCCTACCAGCTTGGCTGGCTGGACGAGGAATTCAAGGCCGACGGCATCACGCTGCGCACCTTGCAGGAGGCAGGCAACGAGGCCCAGCGCCACAACCATTACGATCATCAACTGACAAACCTGATCCGCGAGGGCGGCAACCTGTTCGCGATTCCGGCCAAGGCCCAGGGCGCGAAGACCCGCCTGGTCGGCCTGACCTGGATCGACGAGGGCCAGTCCATCATCGTGCGCCCGGACTCCGACATCCGTTCACCGAAGGATTTGAAAGGCAAGCGTCTCGCGTTGCCGTCCATCAAAGGCATCGATATTGCCGAGAACCGCCGGGGCCGCAGCATCGCCCGTTATGGCAGCCTGCACGGCTACAAGGGCGCGTTGGCTTCGGTCGGCTTGACCCTGGATGATGTGCAACTGGTGGAGGTGGGCGACGGCCAGGCCCAGCCCAGCCGCGACGGCAGCGGCCCGAACCTGGGCGGCTTCTGGGAAGGGCTGGAGCCGTTGCTCGCGGGCAAGGTGGACGGGCTTTATGTGAAAGGCGCTTCCGCCGCCGACGGTGCGCGGCAGCAGGGCCTGGTGGTGGGCATCGACCTGGACAAGCTGCCCGAGCGCCGTTTCCGCGTCAACAACGGCACGCCCCGCCCGATCACCGTGCATGAGGATTTCCTCGAAAACCATTTCGACCTGCTGGTGCGCTTCCTGTACCAGACCCTGCGGGCCGCCGAGTGGGCGAAGACCAACCTCAACGGCGTCTATGACCTGCTGGAAAAGGAAATCGGCGCCAGCCGTGAAGGCTTGGCGGCGGCTTACCGCGACGGCTTCCACCAGACCCTCGCCCCGGACTTGTCCGCCGAGCGGGTGGAACTGTTCCGCCAGCAGAAGGACTTCCAACTGGTCTACGGCATCCTCGACCGGGATTTCGACTACGACGCCTGGATCGACCCGCGCCCGCTGGAAGAAGCCCGCAGGCGCTTGGAAACTTACGCGGCGGCGGCTTGATCCTGTGGCCCGCATGGAGCGTAGCGTAATGCGGGAGGCTCGCGGCTCCGAACCCCCGGATTACGCTTACGCTCCATCCGGGCTACTTCTTTATCCTTATTTCCATCGCATCACCGGCTTAAGCCCGGCGGGAGGAAACCATGAGCAAGAAAAAGCGCCAATTGATCTTATCGACCTTCGTCCAGCTTTACGGCACCCATGCCAACGCCTGGCGCAGACCTGAAACCAAGGCCGGCGGCAACCCCGACTTCAATGACTGGGCGGACACCGTGAAATTGCTGGAGCGGGGCAAGTTCGACATCGCCTTCTTCGCCGATTTCGTCGGCAATGGCGGCGGCGACACCGACCGCATCGGGCGGCAGCCACGGGGCGGCGGCTTCGAGCCTCTGACCTTGGCAGGGGCTTTGTCCCAAGTCACGAAGCACATCGGGCTGGTGGCGACGGTGAACACCAATTTCAACGAGCCTTACAACATCGCCCGCCGGTTTGCCTCCCTCGACCACCTGACCGGGGGCCGCATCGGCTGGAACATCGTATCGTCCCTGTCCGAAGGCGCGGCGAATAGCTTCGGCGTCGCCGACCCGCTGGACCATGCCGGGCGCTATGAGCGGGCGGCGGAATTCATCGAGGTGACCAAGGAACTGTGGGACACCTGGGATGACGGCACCTTCGACCACCCCGACAAGGACACCGGCCAGTTCCTAGACCCTGCCAGCGTCCACCCCATCCACCACCATGGCAAGCATTTCAAGGTGGACACGCTGCTCGACATCGCCCGGCCCCTGCAAGGCTATCCGGTGTTTTTCCAGGCCGGCAACTCCGAGGCCGGGCGCGAATTCGCGGCCCAGCACGCGGAGCTGATCTACGCCGCCGCCCAGACCATCGAAGAGGCCCAAGCCTATTACAACGATGTGAAGGGGCGGGCGGCCAAATATGGCCGCGAGCCGGACGATGTCCGCGTCATCCCCGGCCTGTTCTACCACATCGGCTCCTCCCGTCAGGAAGCGGAGGAGAAGTACCAGTCGTACCGGGAATCCCATGACGCCAACATCTCCAACAGGCAGCAGTTGTTCGGCATCGACCTGTCCGAGCATCCGCTGGACGGCCCGCTGCCGGAAAACCTGCCCGAGCCGGCCAATGGCGTGGGCCGCTGGCGGCAGGCCGTCGCGCTGGCCCGCCGCGAAAACCTCAGCATCCGCGAGCTGATCCTGCGCTTCAGCATCGTCCAAGGCCACCGCATCGTGATCGGAACGCCGGTGGACATCGCCGACCAGATCGAAGACTGGTTCCTGAACGGAGCGGCCGACGGCTTCAACCTGAAGCCCACGTTCCTGCCCGACTCGCTGGCGGAGTTCATCGACCAAGTCGTGCCGGAACTGCAAAAGCGCGGCATCTTCCGCACCGAGTACGAAGGCAAGACCCTGCGCGAGAATCTAGGGCTAAAGCGCCCGCCGAACCAGCATGTGCTGGGCAAGGCGGCGAAGGCGGCTTAAGTCTGTGGAGTGCGGCGACTGGTCGTCGCACTCCGAAAGCAAACCCCAACCTTATTCAGAGGGATGACATCGCCCCCGGCGATGCCATCCCTTTGACGTTAACAACATTTCGGGAAAACCCATGTCATCGACCATTTACCAAGCCTCCATCCCGGTCTTCATCCGCACCTTGAACAACCTAGGGGCATTCTTTGAGAAAGCCGTCGCCCATGCCGAATCGGCCAAGTTCGATGTGGACGTGTTGCTGAATGCCCGCCTGTATCCCGACATGCACCCGCTCTGGCGGCAGATCAGGATTGCCACCGACACCGCCACCGGCGTGGCCGCCCGCCTGGCAGGGCAGGAGCCGCCTGTGCTGGGCCATGAGGCAGTGACGGTGGAGGCGTTGAAGGCCCGCATCGCGGCGGCGATTGCCTACCTTGAAACCCTGGAGGCCGGGCAACTGGAAGGGGCGGAAGGGAAGGCCATCGAAGTCAAGCGGCACGACAAGACCGTGACCTGGGTGGGCCGCGATTATCTGTTCAACTACGGCCTGCCCAATGTCTTCTTCCATGTCACCACCGCCTACGGCATCCTGCGCCACAACGGCGTTCCTTTGGGCAAGCGGGATTTTTTGGGAAGTTGAGTTTGCGGCAAGCAATTCATTGGTAGGAGCGGGCCGTGCCCGCGAACTGTTCCATCGCGGGCATGGCCCGCTCCTACCAGCCACCCTGCCAAGTTCGGCGGCCAGTGTCGCCGAACTCCACGTGCTGGAAAGGCAACAGCGGTGTTTCCCCGCTGTTGGCCAGCGGGCAATGCAGGGCCAAAGCCTGGCCCGCCAGCCTGAAAACCTCCCGCCAAACCCCAGCAAACACGCTTAACCACGGAATTCCCAAGGTTGTGGCATCAAGACTGCAATAGGGCTTATGAAGGCCGCAAACCCAGTGGCTTAAGAGAGCTTACCCCGATACCAAAACCTAACGGAGACCCACCTCATGTCCCTCGATCCCTCTTTAGTCGAACTCGTCACGTATATCGACAACGCCAAGCAAGAAGCCATCAACGCCTTTCGGTTCCTAAAGGAAACCGGCACGCTGTCCGCCTCTTACACCTTCAACGTCTTGCATCGCATTCCAGGCC
>CAJPFO010000130.1 GCA_905339255.1 Myxococcaceae bacterium | reverse complement strand
GCGCCGGGAGGCGGACGTCGCGCGCTGCTCGCAGACGAGAGCGAGGGCGGCGAGCACGTGGGCTCGCCAGGGCGGCGACCGCATCGTCTCGGCCCGCTCGAGCGCCGTTTCGAGGTGTCGCTCCGCAGTGTCGAGATCCGCGAAGGTGAGCGCGAGCTGCCCGAGGTGAAGGGCGACGGGGCCGAACAGGTAGCGGCCGTTTCCGGCCACGATCCAGTCATCGGCGCGCGGCTCGAGAAGCGCGTAGACCCTGCGGGCGATCTCGGCGTGACCGAGATCGGCGCAGACTTCACTGAGGATGCCGAGCGCGAGCATCCATTCGAGCGTTCCCGGGATTTCTGCGAGCCCTTCCGCCGCCATCGCTTCGAGCTCGCAGCGCTCCTCGCCGGCCCGGCCGGCCTCGGCGAGGCCGATGACGCGCACCGCGCGGGCGGCGAGCGAGTCGGGATAGAGCTCCGCGAGAAGATCGGCCTGCGCGAGCAGCTCGTCGCTCTGGCCCCGCTCGTAGGCGACTGCGAGCCGGAGGGGAGCGCGGTAGTTGAGGTCCGGTGTGTCGTAGAGCTCGGGAGAGCCGAAGGCCGCCTCGCCGAGCGGCACGGCCTCGTCGAAGCGCCCCTCGAGCATGGCGCGCCCCGCCTGCAGGAAGGGGACGACGTTGCGCCAGTGCGGCGAGTGAAGCCGCTTCACGCCCTTCTCGAGCCGCGCGAGCTCCGCGTCGGCCGCAGCCAGATCGCCCATCTCGAGCAGCGCGCCATGGCGCGCGAGGCTCGCCATCACCTCGAACGTGGTCTCGCCTCGGCCCCGGATGGCCGCAGCCGCTTCGGTCGCGAGCGCGCGCCGCCGGCTCGGCCGGCCACCGGGGCGCATGCGTTCGAGGCTCGACTGCGCGAGGAGAGCCGCGGCGAGGCAGCGTCCGCTGCCGAGCGACCGCGCCGAGGCCTCCGCCTCAGCCGCGAGCCGCGCGGCCTCTCCTTGCCGCTCGGGGATGCCCGCGAGCTGGACGGCGAGCGCGCTCTGGAGGCGGCTGCGAATGCGCGAGTGCTCGGGGCCCTGCAGCGAGAGCGCCTCTTCGAGCAGCGCGATGGCCGCGGGATCTGCCATGACCATGAAGAAGTCGGCGAAGCCGAGGGCGCAGAACGCCAGGAGCGGAGCATCGGCCTCGCTGCGCGCGACGGCCGCCGCCTCCTCGTAGACCTCGCGGGCGCGGGCATTGCGGCCGGCGCTCTGGAGCGCGTGGGCGAGGCAGACGAGCAGCTCCGCGCGGCGCCGGGGGGCGGGCGGGCCGAGCGCGAGCGCGCGCAGGGCGCGCTCGTACTGCGCGACCGCCTCGGCATAGGCCGCCGCCTGCCGTGCGAGATCCCCGGCCCATTTCGCGTAGTGAACGGCCTGGCCCGCGCCGAGCAGCGGCGCCGCCTCGCCGTAGTGATGCGCGAGCACCGGCACCACGGGCGCAAGATGGCCGGCGTGCAGCGCCTCGAGCGCTTCGGCCACGCGCCCGTGCAGCGTCGCGCGCAACGGCCCGAGAAGCTCGGCGTAGAGCACTTGGCGCAGCAGGTCGTGGAGAAAGCGCCAGCGCGAGGAGTCCGCCTCGGTGCGCACGACGACGCCGTGCGCGGCGCCCTCGTCGAGCGCCTCGAGCAGCCCGCCGCGGTCGCCGCCGTGCGCCTGTGCGACGAGCGCGAAGGAGAACTCCGTCCCGACGACGGCGGCGACCTCGAGCGCCTCGCGACAGGCCGCACCGAGCCCGGCGAGGCGCTTGCTTGCCACACGCTGCATGCCCGCCGGGAGCGCGAGGCGCTCGAGCGACGCGCCGGCCGGCCCGCCCGCGGCGGCGTCAGTGACGAAGGGCGCGAGCGCCAGGACCTGCGAGATGAAGAAAGGATTGCCTCCCGCCTTCCGGTGCAGCAGCGCGATGACCTCGTCCGGCGGCCGAACGCCCGTGTGCGCCTCGACCAGCAGGCCGACCTCCGACGGGGTGAGACCGCCGAGGGGGACGCGCAGCAGCGTGTCGCTCTTCGCGTACTCGGTGACGAGATCCTGGAAGGGCTGCGAGCGGTCGGCGTCGACGTCGCGCGCCGTCGCGAGGAAGAGCACCCGCTCGCGTCGCAGCTCCCGCGCGAGAAAGGCCAGCGCGGCGAGAGAGTCGGCGTCGGCCCACTGCAAGTCGTCCAGCAGGATCACCTGCGGCCTTACGCGCGACGCGCGCTGGAGGAAGCCGCCGAGCGCATCGAAGAGCCGGAATCGCGTCTCCTCGTGATCCGCGCTCGCCGGAAGCTCGAGCTGCAGCAGCTCGCGCAGCTCCGGTGCGATGCGCCCGAGCTCGGTGGCGCCGGAGCCGAGCGCGCTGCGAAGTGCCCGCGGGTCCCACGCGCCGGCGTAGCCTCGCAGCACCTGCGCCCAGAGCCAGAAGGCAGGAACGCCCGGGTCCTCGCGGCTGCACGCCTCGCGGACGTCCATGCCCGCGTCCTGCGCCTCTGCGAGCAGCATCTCGGCAAGGCGCGTCTTGCCGATCCCCGGCTCTCCCGCGAGGAGCACGAGGCCCCCGCCGGCTGCGGAAGCGCGGCCGAGCGCGGAGCGCAGCAGCGTCAGCTCGGATTCGCGACCGACGAAGCCCGGCCTCGCGGGGGCCGGCGCCGCGGCCGCGTCCGCCGTCGCGGCGTCGTGAGCGTCGGCCACGAAGCGGAAGCCGACTCCCCGCAGCGTCTCGATCATCTTCGCGCCGTCGGTCCCGAGCGCCGCGCGCACCTTGAAGAGGCTCTGCCAGATCGCGTCGTCGCTGACGGTGGTGTCGGGCCACACGGCCTCGAGCAGCTCTTCCTTGCGCACGACGCGGTCTCGGTGCCGCGCCAGATGGAAGAGGATCGCGAGCGGCTTGGGCCCGATCGTCACCGGGCTCCCGTCTTCGAGGAGGCAGTAGCGCGCTTCGTCGAGCTCGAAGCGGCCGAAGCGGAGGTGGAGGGGAATCGGGCCCATGACGCAACCCGCCATTATCGCTCAGCGACGCTCGTTCTTGGAGGAAAAATTGAGGCGCTCCGGGAGGTTCCCCCCGGAGCGCCCACGGACGCCCTGCGACGTCCGACTCGCCGTGCGCGCTGGCTAGGCCTTCTTGCGGCCCGCGATGCCGAGGCCGAGGAGGCCCGTGCCCAGCAGCAACATCGTGCCGGGCTCGGGAACGAAGGCGATCGCGTCGCCGTCGTACGCCGTGTTGCCGTTGATCATGGAGGTGGCGCCGGTCGACTTGTTGATCGTGAAGAAGTCGGGGGTGTCGCCAATCAGGCTGTTGTCATGGCCCACACCGTACAGCACGCCCGTCACCGGATGGATCGCCATGCCCTGGACGTTCAAGCCGAGCGAGCCGTTGATCAGGGTCATCGCGCCGGTCGCCGGGTTGATCGTGAAGAGCTTCTCTCCGCCGACCGCGGCTCCGTTCGAGTTCGCGCCGTACATGATGCCGCTCACCGGGTCGTACGCGAGAGCGTTGACCTGATAGGTCGTCGCCGCATTGATGCTCGTCATCGCACCCGTGCTGGGATTGATCGAGAACCAGCGCGTATCGTTGGCGCCGTAGAGCACGCCGCCCGGGCCGAAGGTGAGGTCCTGGATCTTGTACGACACCGCCGCGTTGATGCTGGTCTCGACGGCCGTGTTGACGTCGATCTTGAAGAAGCGCGTGTCGTTTCCAGCGTAGAGCGTGTTGGCACCATCCCAGGCGAGGGCCTGGATCTGATAGCCGCCGTTGACGATCGACGACTCGGCGCCCGTTCCGGTGTTCACGTCGAAGAACCGCGGCCCGGAAATGTTTCCGCCGTAGAGCACCGTAGTGGCCAGCGCCGGCGAGGCCGCCGCCACGAGGCCGGCCGCGACGGTGAGGGTTGCGATCTTGCGAAGCATACTCGTCTCCTTTCATCCGGGATCGGACGAGCTGCCTGCGCACGCCGCCGCGAATCCCGCTTCCCAGTTGCCGCACGGAGGGTCCGTGCTGGCGGGTCCATTTGTACCCGGATGTGTCAGGACCAGCGCTTACACTTGCCTGACGTGCGGCTTACGAGTGCCTGAGCCGGAAGGGGCGGGGCTTCGCGGGCCCGATCAGGCGGATGCCGTCTCGGCGAGAGCCCGCTCCCGGAGCAGCCTGCAATCGCCCGGAAGCTGCGGGAGAGCCGCCTGCACCCCGGAGACGAGGTCAGCCCGCGCCTGCGTCGAGAGGAGCTGCGCGATGTCCCACCGGTCCTGCGGTCCGCCCGCGTAGAGCTTGAGAAGGACGAGGTCGGTCGCACGCACGACGGGCACGAGCACGCCGAGGAGCGATTGCGGCTCGGCGCGCGAGAGGATCTCGGCCTGCCAGGACCACCTACCCAGGACGAGATCCACCGGCGCCTCGCCTGCCTTCGAATCGGACGACCCCCGCCAGCGGGTCCGATTCGTCGCCGGAGCGTACGTCCACGGCGTACCCCTCCTCGGCGACGAGTCGCCAGGTGTCGCGGTCGAGGCAGGAGACGTGCACCGCGAAGAGGTCGAGATCTCCCGTCGCTCGGGAAACGCGGTGGAACGCGAGCGCGGTGGCGCCGATGACGGCATGCGGGACGCGTCGTTCGCGGAGCACTGCAACGACGGCCTCGAGCAGGCTCAATCGACTCCGTCCTGCATGCACCGCGAGCGCCGCCGACCCTGCTGCCGCACCCTCTCCATCTCGCGCCGCGCCTCGCTGCGGCCAAGGCCCCGCTTTGCGCGATGGATCTCGAGGTCGCGCTCGCCGAGAGCGAGCGCCTCGGCGACCCTTTCCGCCGGAGAGAGCGCAGCCAGACGCTCTTGCTCGCGCCGTCGCAGATCGTCGGCCACCGAAACCCGTCGCATCGCCTCAGCTTGACACTCCCCCGCGCCCGCGGCGAGGGCCGCATGTTCGCAGCCGTATCGCGCGCGGCTACGCCGGCCTCGCCCACGATCGTCTTCACGCCGAGGCGTCAGCGGGCATTCCAGGCGTGGAGCGTTTTCTCGCGGCGATCGCTGCGGCCGCCCGCATCTGATCCGGCGCTCCCTCGCGGCCGCTCAGCCGGGCAGGCTCTTCGCCGGCGGCGTCAGGGCAAGCGCAGCTCACGGCAGAACGTTCGAAACGGAAGAACCATCGCGGCTCCGGTTTCGTAGTGGCGGTCACCGAGGTGGACCTGGAAGAAGCGCGGGATCGAGGTGCGCTCGGCGAAGTAACGGATCGCGGGGCTCACGCCGCGCTCACCGCTCTTGCATTCGACCGCGAAGAGCGGCTTCCGGTCCCTGAGGACGACGAAATCAACCTCCCGTTTGTCCGTGTCACGCAAGAAGCGCAGCTCCATCGCGTGTCCCTCGGTGTCCTCCATCCAGTGGCAGTACTTGAGGAGCTGGCTCGCCACGAGATTCTCGAAGCGCGCTCCGCCCTCCGGCGTCATCGACCAGTCCCAGAGGTAGAGCTTCCGCTCCTTCTTGACGGCACGCACCTTCGGGGCGCCGAACGGTGAGATGCGGAAGCAGAGGTAGAGGTTCTCGAGGATCGTGATCCAGCGCTCGACCGTCTTGTGATCGACCTCGAGATCCTCGCGCAGGCTCTGGATCGAGAGCGGGGAGCCGACGCGAGCCGGCAGCAGATCGACGAGCTGCTCCACGAGCGAGATCTCGCGGACCTGTTCCAGGTCGCGCAGATCACCTCGCACGACACGCGCGATGCGGTCACGCTGCCAGATCCGGTGCTCGCGCTCGTCGTGGAGCAGGAACGGCTCCGGGAATCCGCCGAAGCGCAGTAGCGAATCGACGTCGCTCTTCGTCGGCGAGGCGGCGAGCTCGCAGACCGAGAACGGGTGCAGGCGGAAGTAGCGGTAGCGGTTGGCGAGGGAGTCGCCGCCCTTGCGGTAGTAGTCGAGGCGCGCCGAGCCGGTGACGACGATGCGCCGTCGCGACTTCTCCGTGTCGTAGATCCCCTTCACCAGATTGCGCCAGCGCGCGTACTTGTGGATCTCGTCCAGGACGATCAGCGGCTCGCCCGGCGGAAGCTCCAGCCGGCGCACGCGGGCCGCCGCCCGCGGATCGTCCCAGTTGAAGTAGGCCGGATGCCTCTCGTCGGCGCCCTTGCCGACCAGCGACAGTGCGAGGGTCGTCTTCCCGACCTGCCGCGGTCCTCCGATGAAGACCATCTTGCGGGGGAGGACGGGTGCGATGAAGGGTTCGAGGTACCGCCGCCGAATCCGCACAAAATGGACAGTAGTCCACTTTGCTCATGAGTAAAGTGGACTCCCGGGTCACGCGCCGAGCGGTCGCCGTGAAGCCGCGAGGCGCTGCGGCGACGGCTCAGCCTGGCAGGCTCTTCGCGCGCTGGCAGGCATCCTTCCAGCGCGCCCGGTCGAACGAGCGCAAGGGCTCGATCCGCTCTCGCGGAGCCCACGTCGCAGCCACCTCGTCCCAGTCGGAATAGACGCCGATCGCGAGCCCGGCGAGAAAGGCGGCGCCGAGCGAGGTCGCCTCGAGCACCGGCGAGACCTCGATCGGGCGGCCCGTGGCGTCGGCCACGGCCTGCACGAAGGTCGGGTTGGCGCTCATCCCGCCATCGATCCGCAGCGTCCCGATCGCGAGGCCGCCATCGGTCTCGGCGGCCTCGACGAGATCGGCGGCTCGCTGCGCGATGCCCTCGAGCACGGCGCGAACGATCTGCGCCCGGCCCGTGTTGCGGCCGACGCCGAGCAGGGCGCCGCGCGCGCGGAAGTCCCAGTAGGGTGTGCCGAGGCCGAGCAGCGCGGGGACGAAGACGACTCCATCGCTCGACGCGCAGCTCGCAGCAATACCGTGCGCTTCGCTGCTGTCGCGGATCACGCCGATCTCGCGCAGCCATTCGATGTGGGTTCCGGCGGCGAGCAGGATCCCTTCGAGGGCCCAGGTCGGGGCGCCTTGCCGGCACCAGGCGATGATCGGCGCGCTGCCGCCGCTGCCGATCACGTCGAAGGCGGGCCGCTCCGGCCCGACGCAAAGATCGAGCATGCCGCCGCTTCCGAAGGTGATCTTCGCCATGCCCGGCCGCACGCAGCCCTGCCCGAGGAGCGAGGCCTGCTGGTCGCCGGCGATGCCGGCGATCGGCGGGGCGCCAGCGAGCGCAGTCGCCGGACCGAGCACGCCGGACGAGTCGACGATCTCGGGGAGCGCGCGTCGCGGGACGCCCGTCCGGCGTAGCCGGTCGTCGCTCCATGCGACGCCTTGCGGTGTCGCAAGGCCGGTGGCTCCGGCGTTTCCGGGATCGGTGACGTGGAGCGCTCCCTGCGAGAGCGTCCAGGCGATCCAGGTGTCGATCGTTCCGACGCACAGGTCGCGCCGGCCGCTCGGGTCGGCCTGTTCGAGCAGCCAGGCGGCCTTCGTGGCCGTCAGATTCGGCGCGATCACGAGTCCCTCGGTGAAGAGCCGCTCGCACGCCGGGAGCGTGCGCTGATCCTGCCAGCCGAGACCGGGGCCGACCGGCTCGCCCGTGGCCCGATCCCAGGCGACGGTGGACGAGCGCTGGTTGGTGATCCCCACCGCGCCGACGTGCCCCGAGGCGGCGATCGCACGGCGGGCGAGACCGAGTGCGGCGTCGGCCGTGGCGCTCGGGTCGAACTCGACCAGCCCGGGAGCCGGAGTCGATGGCGGCAGCTCGCGGTGCTCCGCGTGCAGGATGCGCGCAGTACCATCCGTCACCACCGCCCGCACGCCGCTCGTGCCGACGTCGATCACGAGCAGCCGCGTGTCGGCGTCGCCTACGGCCACTTGACGTCGCCGAACGGAGTCGGGAGCCCGAGCTTGCCCGGGTTCAGGATGCCGTTCGGATCGAGCGCGTCCTTGAGCGCGACGAGCGTGTCGAAGGCCGGGCCGAGGGCCTCGCGCATGAATCGGGCGCGGTTGAGTCCGACGCCGTGGTGGTGGCTCAGGTTGCCGCCCGCGGCCAGCACGGCGCGCGTGCAGGCATCCCACGCCGCGCAGTAGTAGGCCTCCTTGGCGTCGGCCGGCGGCGCGCCCACGAACATGAAGTAGAGGCATGCGCCGTCACCGTAGGCATGCGACTGGTGTGCGCTGGCGCTGAAGGTGTACTGGACGCCCTTCATCGCAGCGATGGCCTGCTCGTAGATCGCGGGCAGGTTCCGCCAGCTCCCGGTGATCTCGATCGTGTCGTAGACGATCCCCTTCTCGAGCACGCCCGGAATCGACGAGACGTCGTTGCGCTCGCCCATCCAGTGGTCCACGAGGCCGGGGTCGAGCGTCTCCGCTGCGCGGCATTCTTCGGCCACGATCGCGAGGGAGGCGTCGACCACCGCGCGATCGCCTTCGTCGAGCGCGAGCAGGACGTGCTTGCCCTCGATCTCGAACTTCCACTTCGCCTCGTGGACGTCGTAGAGGCGCAAGACCGCCGGCGGCAGGCCCCGCCGCAGGACCCGCCGGCACGCCTCGAGCGCGTCGGCGAACGAGTGGAATCCCCAGGCCGAACGGCCTTCGTGGGTCGCTACCGGGTGCACGCGCAGCCGGCTCCCCGTGATGACGCCGAGCGTTCCCTCGGAGCCGACGAAGATCTGGCTCATGTCGGGGCCGACGGCCGCGCGCGAGGCGCCGCCGGTCCGGATGGTGCGGCCGTCGGCCAGCACGACGTCGAGGCCCACGACCATGTCCTCGATCTTCCCGTAGCGGTTCGAGAGCTGCCCCGCGCCGCGGCACGCGATCCAGCCGCCCACCGTCGAGAGGCTGATCGACTGCGGCCAGTGGCCGATCGTGAGGCCGTGCTGGGCGCGCAGATCGCGCTCCAGGTGATCGCCGAAGGTGCCGGCGCGAACGTCGAGGAGCAGCGACTGGTCGTCGACGTCGACGATGCCGGCGAGATCGCACAGATCGAGCAGCACGCCGCCAAAAAGCGGCACCGTTCCGCCAACGCAGCCGCTACGGCCGCCGGCGGCCGTCACCGGGATGCGGGCCTCGTTGCAGATGCGCAACACCTCGCTCACCTGCTCGGGTGTTCCGGCCCGGGCCACGACGGCGGCCATGCCGCCCACGCGGTCGGCGCGCACCCAGTGCATGGCGAGCGGCCACCAGTCGCGGCTCGACACGGCGCGCGTCGCCGCGTCGGTCGAGACCTCGTTGCACACGCCGCGCAACCGCTCGATCACGGAGTCGGGGACGCCGATTTCCGGGGCCAGCGAGAGCGAACGCACCTCGCTCGCTGCGCCGGGGAAATTGACGGAGAACGAGGGCTTGCCCGGACCGAGATCGAGCGGATAGTGCTTCGGAGCGGTCTTCTCGGAGGATTTGGTCGGCTGCTCTTCCACGGGCGGGTCTCCTCGGCAGGGGGTTGGGCTCGTTCGGTTCCGGCCACTCTACTCCGCAGGATCGCAGAGGCCGGCGCGCCAGTCATAGCCCGGAGCAAAGTCGCGCTGGTTGACGATTCCCTTACTCGACCCGGATACGGGAAAGGTCAACTTCCCGACGGCTCCGCGCTGGTAATGACCCTCGAATGGGCGTACAACGTCGCGGGGCCGGGTCCGGATCCCGTCGAGAAGGAGAGGGTTTGGCAAGACGTCTTCCCCACGCCGTCGCGCTCGGCGCATGCCTCTTGCTCGGCGCGGCCTGCGGCGAGCCCGGACCGCGGGACGGCTACGCCGTCCTCGATCGCACCGTGTACGTGGATCCCGAAAAGGACGCGCAGCCCGTCTCCGACGTGGTCCAGCGGAGTTCCGACGCCCCCTCTCGCCCGCCCAACATCGTCTTGATCCTCGCCGACGACCTCGGCTACGGCGACACGGGCGCCTACGGAAACGAGCTCATCCGCACTCCGAACATCGACTCGCTCGCAAACCAGGGCGCACGCTTCACCGACTTCTACGCGAGCGACAGCTCGTGCTCGGCGTCGCGAACGGGGCTTCTCACCGGCCGCTACGCACTTCGCGCCGGAATCAACTTCCCGCTCCTGGCTGCGAACGCTCCCTGGCGCGAACGCGTCATGCGGCCGATCGGTCGCTTCGCGGCCGATCTCGGCATGATCGACGCGGTGCAGGTCCAGCCGCCTGCGGTCGACGGACTACCGGCCTCCGAGATCACGCTCGCAGAAGCGCTTCGCGTCGCGGGCTACACGACGGGGATGGTCGGCAAGTGGCATCTCGGCGACTTCAGTGGCTTGCCGCAATACCATCCGATGCGCCACGGCTTCGACTTCTTCTCCGGCTTCCCGCATTCGAACGATCTCTTTCCGTATTCCTACTGGGAGCAGGAAACCGAGGTCGATGCGGACGTCGGCCTCGCGCAGGAAGACATCACCGAGCGCCTCACGTCGAAGGCGATCGAGTTCATCGACGCCCACCGCAATGGTCCCTTCCTCCTCTACTTCGCGCACAAGAACGTCCACACGCCGCTCTTTCCGTCGCCGCGCTTCGCGGGCCGCTCGGCCGCGGGCCCCTACGGTGATTCGGTCGAGGAGCTCGACGCGAGCGTCGGGGAGATCCTGGCAGCGCTCGACGCGCGCGGCCTCGCGGAGAACACGATCGTCGTCTTCACGAGCGACAACGGCCCCTGGCATCAAGGCAACCCGGGATCGCTCCGCGGTCGCAAGGGGCAGGTGATGGAGGGAGGCCAGCGCGTCCCGGCGATGGTTCGCTGGCCGGGGCACGTCCCCCCCGCGAGCGTCGTCACCACGCCCGTCATGAACATCGATCTCTTTCCGACGATCCTCGCGATCGCTGGCCTCGAGCTTCCGAGCGACCGGACGATCGACGGCCGGGACGTCCGCGCGGTGCTCGAGAAGAAGACCGAGGAGAGCCCTCACGACGCCCTCTTCTTCTTCCATGCCAACGTGATCGACGGCGCGCGGAGCGGCCCGTGGAAGTACTACCGCCGCGTCCACAGCTACACGTGGCCGGTTCCGCTCGACAAGACGAGCACGCTCGTCGGAAGGCTCGCGCACCGCAACACCTACACCGATCCGAAGACCGGTCGGACCGCGACGCGGTCGACCTTCGATCCCTACCTCTTCGACGTCGTGGCCGACTCGAACGAGTCGTACAGCGTGATCGATCGGAACCCCGACGTCGCGAAGCGCCTGCACGCCGCGATCGAGCGCTGGGAGGGCGACTTCTTCTCGAACCCGCGCGGCTGGAAGTAGCGAGGCGTCGGGTTACGACGCCGGCTGCGGGTCGAGGCGCAAGAAGTAGCGCGGCGGAAAGCCCGTGACGAAGCGGAAGCCCGCACCGAGCGGGTTCGTCGCGTCGACGCGGTCGTGCTCGGCCCCCGAGACGGAGACTGCGCGGTAGCGCGCCTTCGCGCCATCGACGGTCGCCTCGACGTCGGGGTTGGCGAGCGCGCGCTCGTACCAGGCGCGCGGCCAGTGGTTCGCCGCGACGTAGAGCCGCCCGTCGCTCTCGAGCTTCGAAACGACCCGATCGTGGCGTGTCCCATCGGCGTCGAAGGTCGTGATCACCAGCGTCGAAGCCGGGGCGGGCTGGAGGATTCCGATCGTCGACTCGAAGACGACGACGATCCCCACGTAGACGATCGCAGCGATCGCGACGAGCTTCACGAGCTTCATGCCCCCTCCCTCCTGGCGTCGCCCGGGCCGGAGCGGCCTCGAGAGAAGCCCTTCCGGAGGACCGTATCCCGGAACCCGAGGCCCGTCGCTTCGGCCCGGCGCCGGGCGGCGCGGTGCCCCGAGCGCCCCTGTGACCGGATTCGTCACGGGCCTCGCTCAACCTCTGGCGAGCGGCGGCCAGGAGCCGCCCGAGCGCCTCCCGAGGAGGCCCCGAGGAGAGCCCACCATGAAGTCCGTCTTCCGCACCCTGATCCGCTGCCTCGTCTGTGGCTTCGCCGAGGTCCGCACCGACGAGGTCATCGATCGCGGGCTCGTGCTGCTCCACGAATGCCCGCGCTGCCGGCATCGCTGGACGGATCGCGCGGGCGATCCGCAGCGTCGCGAGCTGGCTCGTGTCGCGGCCGGACGCGCAGCGAGAAGCGCCGCGTAGCGCGCCGCGCGCTCCCGGCTCAGTTCGCGCCGACCGCGACCTGCTCATTGGCGACGAGCCCGCTCAGGACCTCGATCTCGGCGTCGCCGACGGAGGATCCCGTCGTCACCAGGCGCCGCTCGATCCGTTCGTCGGCTCCCTTCACCCGGACGAAGGCGAGCTGTCCCACGCGTTCGACGGCCGCGCGCGGGACGATCACGCGCTCGACCTCTCCCGCGGGGATCGCGGCGCGCGCGAACATGCCGGCAAAGAGCCGCGGATCCGCCGGCAGGCGCACCTTCACGAGAAGCGTCCTGGCTCCGGGCTCGGCGAAGGGGACGATCTCGTCGATCACTCCCGTCATCCGCGCGTCGAGCGCCGGAATCTCGACCGGGAGCGGCTCGCCCACCCGGAGACCGACGGCGAGCGACTCGCGAACGGGAACCTCGACGCGAAGCACGCTCGGATCGTAGATGCGGAGAAGCGGGCGCCCCGGGACTGCCGTATCTCCGGGCTCGGCGAGGCGATCGACGACGCGGCCCGAGACCGGAGAGCGGATCTCGGCGTACGAGACGGCGGCCGCGGCCTCGCTCGCCGATTGCATGAGCCGATCGGCTTCGGCGTTCGCGACCCGCAGCTCCCGCTCGGCCCGATCGAGCGCCTGCTGCGAACCCACTCCCTTGCCGAGAAGCTCTCGCGCACGGTCGCGTTCGGTCCGTGCGCGCTCGGCGCTCGCGCGAGCGCCGCGAAGCGCTTCGCCGATCTCGCGCTGGCGCGCGTCTGCGTCGCGGGCATCGAGGCGGACGAGGAGGTCGCCCGCCGAGACGTCCGAGCCGGCCGCCACCGCGATCGATTCGATGCGAGCGAGGATCCGCGATGCGACGGCGGTGCGGCGCGCGGACTCGACCGACCCGCTCGCCCATTCGACGACCGGCCCGCGTTCGCCGCGCGCGGCGCTCGTCTGCGCCGGGGCCGCATCGGCCGGGGCTTCGACCCGCCCGGATCCGATGCGCTCGTTGCAGCCGCCCGAGAGCCAGGCGATCGCCGCGGCCAGCACGACGGTGCCGGCGAGCGCCTCGACGATGCTTCGGATCCTCGAGCTCACGAGCTTCCCTCCCCGCGCGGCACGGTGAGCCCGTGCCCCGGCCGGTTGCGATAGACGAGGTAGTAGGTCACGGGGACCACGAGCAGCGTGAAGGCCGTCGAAACCACGAGCCCGAAGATGAGTGCCCAGGCGAGGCCCGAGAAGATCGGATCGAGCGTGATCGGGATCGCCGCGAGCAGTGCCGTTCCCGCCGTCAAGAAGATCGGTCGCGTGCGGACGGCGCCGGCCTCGATGAGCGCCTCGCGAAGCGGCATCCCCTCCGCGAGCGAGAGATGCGCGAACTCGATCAGGAGGATCGCGTTGCGAACGGCGATCCCCGAGAGCGCGATCATTCCGATCATCGCCGTCGCCGTGAAGAAGACGGGGTTCTCGAAGCCGCCGACCGGAGTCGCGAAAAGGGCATTGAGCAGCCAGAAGCCCGGCATGATCCCGATCATCGTGAGCGGGATCGAGATCATGAGGATCGACGGCATGGCCCAGCTTCGGGTCTGGACGACGAGAAGGCCGTAGATTCCGAGGATCGCCACGCCGAACGCGATGCCGAGGTCGCGGAAGACGTCGCGCGTGATCTCGAGCTCGCCCTCTCCGAGCCAGGTGACGCTCGTTGCAGCGGGAAGCCGCCAGCCGAGACCCCCTCCGCTCGATAGGAAGGTCCGCTCGTCGAGAGGTCGCGGCGCGCGTGCCGCCTCGCTCGGAGCGATCCCGCTCGGATCGGAATCGACGCCGAGATCGGCAGCGACGTCGGCCACCACCTCGGCGGGCGATCTTCCGACGGGCTCGGCGTAGACGTAGGCCACGCGCTCGAGGTTCTTGTGGTAGAGGGCCTTTTCGCGCGGTCGCGTCTCGAAGCCTCCGATCTCGCCGAGCCGGACCACGGGCTGCGGCGCGTCGCGAAGCCCTCCTTCGTCGCGAACCTTCACGATTCCCGGCCGTCCGAGGACGGGGAGGCTCGCGAGCAGCGCCTCTCCCGACCTCTCCTCGCGCGAAAGCCGCAGGCGGACCGGAAGCGGATGGACCTCGCGATCGTCGTGCAGGCGCGTGGCGGCCCGGCCTTCGAGAGCGGTCTCGAGCGTCGTGGCCACGTCGCTCGAGCTCACTCCCGAAAGCGCGGCCTTCTCGACGTCGGTCACGAAGACGAGGCGCGAGGCGTCCGCTTCGACGCTCGTATCGACGTCGGCCACGCCGGGCTCCTCGCGAAGCCTCGCTGCGACGCCGAGCGCGGCTTCGCGGATCGTGTCGTAGGGGACTTCGAGCGAGCCTCGCACCTCGGCCACGATCGTTGCGAGGACGGGCGGGCCGGGGGGGCTCTCGACCACCGCGATCCGCGCTCCGTTCCGCTTCGCAACCGCGTCGAGTTCTTCGCGGAGTCGGAGCACGATCTCGTGCGACTGCATCTCGCGCGACCGACGCGGAGCGAGGTTCACGCGGATCTCGCCGGTGTGCGGGCTCTCGCGGAGGAAGTAGCGCCGGACCATGGCGTTGAAGTCCATGGGCGAGGCGATCCCCGAGTAGATCTCGAAGTCGCGGACCTCGGGCGCCGTTCGGAGCACGCCGGCGAGCTCGCGGGCGATCGCGTCGGTCCGCTCGAGGGAGGTCCCTTCCGGAGGATCGATCACGATCTGGAACTCGTCCTTGTTGTCGAAGGGGAGCATCTTGAGCGGCACGGCACGCAGTGCGGCGAGCGCGCCGGCGTACGCGAAGAGCGCGAAGGTGCCGAGCAGGAGGGCGACCGTGCGGCGGTGGTCGTCGAGGAAGGGACCGAGAAGCCGCGCGTAGAAGCGACGGAGCCCGGCCGCGTCGTCGACGGCCACGTCCGGGTCTCCCGCGCGCGCCGCGCTCGCGCGGAGCGCCCGCCAGGCGAGCCAGGGCGTGATGGTGAAGGCGACGACCATCGACATCGCCATCGCCACGGGGACATTGAGCGCCATCGGCCGCATGTAGGGGCCCATCATCCCCGTGATGAAGTTCATCGGCAGGAACGAGACGATCACGGCGAGTGTCGCGTAGAGGATCGGCGGGCGGACCTCGTTCACCGCGCGGCGGACGGCCGCGAGCGGCTCCTCGCGCGCGGCGCGCAGGTGCCGGTAGATGTTCTCGACGTCGACGATCGGATCGTCGACGACGAGCCCGAGCGAGAGGATGAGCGCGAAGAGCGTGACGCGGTTGATCGAGTAGCCCGCCGCCCAGTTGACGAGCAACGTGAGCGAGAAGGTGATCGGAACCGCGACCGCGACCACGAGCCCCTCGCGCCAGCCGAGGCTCCAGGCGATGAGCGCGATCACGATCAGGATCGCGACCGCGAAGCCCTCGAGTAGCTCGTTCACCTTGTGGTTCGCCGTCTCGCCCTGATCGCGCGTGAAGCGGACATGGACGCCTTCGGGAAGGAGCGTCGGCGCGAGTTCGGCGACGCGCTCGCGAAGCCGCTCGGCCACGTGCACCGCGTTCGTTCCGCGCTCCTTCGCCACCGCCACGTGGACGGCGGGGAGAAATCCCGATCGGCCTGCCTGAGGCGCGTCGGGCTCGGCCGGGCCGAAGCCGATCGAGGTATGGCTCGTCGCCTCGGCGGGGCCGTCGATGACGGTCGCGACGTCGTCGAGGTGCACGGGGCGGCCGTCGACGACGTTCACGACGGCCCGGCGCAGCGCTGCCGCATCCGGGAAGAAATCCCCCGCGTCGACGACGAAGGCCCGGTCGGCACGATCGAACCCGCCCGCCCGGCGTCGCTCGTTCGAGACCCCGAGCGCCCAGACGACGTCGGCGATCGACGTCTGACGTGCGGCGAGCGCTTCGGGACGGAGCTCGACGCGGATCTCGCGCGGCCGGCCGCCGACGACCGAGGTCCGGTTGGTCTCGGCGACCGTCTGGAGCTGGATCTCGAGCTCCTCGGCGATGCGGCGGAGCGCGTGATCGTCGATCCGCTCGGGGTCCTCGCTCCAGAGCGTCGCGATCACGATCGGGACGTCGTCGATCTCGACCGGTTTCACGACCCAGGAGCGGACGTCGGGCGGGACGAGATCGCGGTTCGACTCGAGCGCGTCGTGGAGCTCGACGAGGCTCTCCTCGCGATCCTCTCCCACGTGGAAGCGAACCGTCACCACGGCCCGGCCCGGAAGCGACATCGAGTAGACGTGCTCGACGCCTTCGATCCGCAGCAGGAGCTTCTCGAGCCGCGTCGAGATCTGGCGCTCGACTTCCTCGACCGAGAGGCCGGGGGCTTCGATCCGCACGTCCGCCGTCGGAACCACGATCTGCGGCTCCTCTTCGCGGGGCGTCGAGACGATCGCGAGAAAGCCTCCGGCGAGCGAGAGAACGATGAGCAGGCCCGCCAGGTCGCCACGCAAGAAGACGTCGACCACCCGGCCGAGCCAGGAGCCGTCGCTCGCAGGAAGGGAGGAACGTCCGTCTCGATCCGACATATTACTGAATGATCATATTGACAGATTCTCGAGTAGTCAATAACCTCCCGCCGATGCCGCCTCCCCGACGCTCGCGTCTCCCCGGGCTTCCCGGCGGTGCCCTCGAACGCGTCGCGGCGCGCTTTCGTGTGCTCGGCGACCCCTCGAGACTGCGCCTCCTCGACCGCCTGATGGCGGGCGAGCGCTCGGTCGGCGAGCTCGAAGCCGAGACGGGCCTCTCGCAGGCGAACGTCTCGCGACACCTCTCGCTGTTGCGCCGCGAAGGCCTCGTGGCGAGGCGCGCCGAGGGAAACCGCGCGCTCTACCGGATTGCGGACGAGAGCATCGGCGCGCTCTGCGATCTCGTCTGCGGTAGCCTCTCGGAACGCCTCGCGGAAGAGCTCGACGCCTTCGGTCGCCGACGCCGCGCCTAGTCTCGCCCCGGGGCCTCGCGGGAGCTCTCGGATGGCTCGGAAGCGGATGGGCTGGAAGCGTGTCGCCCTCGCGGTCGTCCTGGTCGCCTTTGCCGGCGAGGTCGTGGCCGAGATCCTCCACGCCATCGTGACGGCCAAGGCGGCCGCTCGGACCAAACCCTACTACCAGTTCTCGTTCCACTCGCAGGATGGCTCTCGGATCGGGGGGAACGAAGGGATCCTCAGGCTCCTCTACCATCCGCAGGTCGGCTACGTGAACTTCCCGAACCAGCGGACCGACTACTTCGCGATCAACGCGCAGGGCTTCCGCGCCGATCGCGAGTTCCCGCCCACGAGCGATCGCGAGCGGATCGTCGTGCTCGGCGGGTCGACGGCCTTCGGGACGGGTCTCGATTCGAACGAGGAGACCTTCGCGAGCCACCTCGAGAAGCTCGTTCCCGGCTCCGAGGTCGTGAACGCCGCGGTGATCGGCCATCGCTCGGGGCAGGAGCTCACGCATCTCGCGACTTCGGTTCTCGATCTCGGGCCGGATCTCGTGATCGCGCTCGACGGCGCCAACGACGCCTTCCAGATCGGAGGCCCCGCCGAGCGCTGGTTCGACGTGAACGGTGGGGTCCAGTTCGAACGGGAACTCGCCACCGCGAGCGCGCTCACGCACTCGAACCTCCTCGCGCGGATCGCCCGGATGCCGATCGAGCTCCTGAGCCGCACCCGGGAGATGGCGGCCGTCCTGGCGGCCGTCTCGATCGGCGGGCTCAAGGCCGTCCTCCCGGCGAGCGTCAAGGATCGCCTTCGGAGGCTCGTCGGCAGCACCGAGAGCGAGGATCCCTACCGCTTCGCAGAAGGAAGGCTTCAGATCGAGGACGCCGCCGAGCGCTACGCACGGAACGCCGAGAAGATGGCGATGATCACGCGCGCGACCGGCGGCCGCTTCTTGATTGCCCTCCAGCCGACGAGAAGCTCGGTCTCCGCCGAACCGGGCGATCCCCGGGCGAAGGAGATCTACGCCCGCTTTCGCGCCTCCGTGAAGGAGCGTCTCGCGGAGAAGGGGATTCCCGTTCTCGATCTGAGCGACTCCGCCGGCCGCATCGACGCCGGGATGTTCATGGACGAGGCCCACCTCGACGATCGCGGCAACCGGGTGATGGCCGAGATCACGAGCGAGGTCATCGCCGGCGAGCGATGAAGCGGCCCTGCGCGATCTTCCCGGCCTGCGCGAGGCCCTGCAAGAAGACCATCTCGCCGGCGACCGCTTCGAGCGCCTTCGGGTCGTTGCCGAGGATGCGGAGCGCGTCGGAGGTGAGCTGCATGTCGACCATCTGCAAGTAGAGCGCGACGTAGGGGGCGAAGCGGCCCGTATCCGCGGCCTCGAGCACCTCGCAGCCGCTCTTGCCGAGCAGCGAGCGGTAATCGTCGAGGCTCGCGAGCGTCGGGAACTTCATGAAGCCGAGAAACCGCGCGGCCTCGTCCTCCGAGAGCCCCGCCGGGCCCTCGATCCAATCGGTGAAGGCGATCACGCCGCCGCTTCGGACGATACGCGCGGCCTCTTCGACGAGCCGCGGCTTGTCCTCGACGTAGCACCAGGCGTCCTCGCCCCAGACGAAATCCGCCTCGCCCGCCGGAAGCCCGCTCGCGGTGACGTCGCCGAGGACGAAGCGGATGCGATCGTCGAGCCCCTCACTCTTGCAGCGCTCGCGGCCCCTTTCGACGACATGGGCCGTGGCATCGACGCCCGTCATCGACGCGACGCCGCGGTAGCGAACCAGAAAACGCATGCCCGCGCCGCTGCAGCAACAAAGATCGACGCCGCGTTGCCCGGCGCCGATCCCGGCCCGCTCGGCGAGATCCATCGACGACTTGAAGCCACCGATGTGGATCTGCTGGCCCATGATGAGTTCCCAGAGGTCGCCCTCGGCGCCCGAATAGACGGCGTTCACGTCGGCGAGATGAACGGAGGAGAGCTTCTTCACGGTGACTTCCTTCTGTGTAATCGGGGGCGGCCCCTCGCGCCGGAGGGTCGCGGACGCTCGCCTCGGGGTGCTATGACGCGGATCACAGCAAGCGCTCCGATCGACGGTGGCGTAGTGCACCGGAGGATGCCTTGAAGACCCCTGCGGGCCTCGCAGCCGCCGCGCCGCTCCTCGGCGCCGCCCTGCTCTGGGGAACGCTCTGGATTCCGCTCCGCGAGCTCCACGCGACGGGAGCGCCGGCGCCGCTCTGGGTCGCGGCCGGCTACGCGATTGCGCTCGGAGTACTCTTGCCCGCCGTGCTCCGGCGCCGTCGCGAGGGGGCTCGCGTGGCCGGCAGCCTTCCCGCGGCGGGCTTCGTCCTCGCCGTCTCGATCGCGCTCTACGCCGAGGGGCTCGTCCGCGGAAGCGTCGCCCGCGTGGTGCTGCTCTTCTACCTGATGCCGGTCTGGACGGCGCTCTTCGCGAGGCTTCGCTGGCGGCGCCGCATCACCCGGAAGCGCCTCGCAGCGATCGGCTGTGGGATCGCCGGGCTCGCAGTCATCTACGGACCGAGCCTTCTTCGCGGCGAAGGCTCGGCGTCGGGCGACGCGATGGGTCTCGCCGCCGGGATCGCCTGGGCCGCCGCGCTCGTCTTTCTGCTTCCCGGTTGCGAGGAGTCCCCCGTCGAGACCGTCTTCGCGCAGTTCGTCTTCCTCGCGCCGATCTCCCTCGTCCTGAGCCGGATTCCCGGAGCGACACCAGCGGGTGTCGATCTCGCCAGAGCGGGCGTCGCCCCCATCGGATGGCTTCTCGCCTTCGCGCTCGTCTGGATGCTGCCCGTCGTCTGGCTCACGATCGTCGGGGTGAGCCGCATGGAGCCGGGCCGCGCGGCGGTGCTCTTCATGCTCGAGGTCGCCGTCGCACTCACGTCCTCTGCCGTCTTCGCCGGCGAGCCCTTCGGTGCGACCGAGGCCGTCGGAGCCGCGCTCGTCGCCGGCGCCGGCGTGCTCGAGGTGCTGGCCGGAGAGAGTGGCGCGGCGCGGTCGGGTTAGGGTCCGTTCGTCCTCGCCGCGAGCATGGCGTGGAACTCTTCGGTGGTGTTCGTGCGAGGGAAGGGCTCGTCCGGGATGGGGACGCGAAGCGCGCGGCAAAGGGGCTCCCAGCCGTCGCTCGCTCGCCATTCGAGGAGCCGCGGTTTCGGGATCCGCGCTCTCGCGTCGGCGTACCAGCGCTCGAACGCTTCGAGGCAGGCGCTCCGGTCTTCGAGCCGGCCCGTGAAGCGCTGCTCGAACACGGCGTCGATCATCTCGCGCCAGGGGCCGCTCACCGACCGCGACGACGGGAAGATCGTGCTGCTCGCGCTTCGCCACCACGATTCGGGATCGCGGACCGAGAGCAGGACGATCGCTTCGGGGAAGGCCTCGGAGATCTCGGGCCAGAAGGCGGCCGCGGGCCAATCGACGGCCGCGGCGTGGCCCGAGAACAGGCGCTGCCAATCGGGCATCTCGCCGCGCGCTGCGGCGTGCCAGAGCGGAACGTGTTCGGGCCGCGCGAAGACCTCGGCCATGTGGTAGCAGGGAGCACCGAGGAGCCTTTCGAGCGCGATCTTGAGCGAGAGGGTCCCGGTGCGTCCGAGGCCCGCGCCGACGATGCGAAGCGTCATGCGCGGGCCCGAAGCTCGGCGAGCCCGCTGCGCGCGGCGCGCCGCGCGACGGGAAGGACGAACACCGTCTGGTCCTCGGCAATCTCTTCGAGCGCGTCACGAGCGGCCGCGCCACCGCCCTCGGCGAGCGCCTCGATCGCCGCGAGGCTCACGTCGGGGTCGACGTCGCGCGCGGCCTCGGCGAGCCGCGCCTCTTCGCCCTCGCGAAGACTCTTCGCGAGCGCCCGCAGCGCCGCGATCCTCGTTCGCGGGCTGGTATAGCCGTCGCGATTTCGCAGGGCCTCGACGAGCGCCTCGCGAGCGCGCTCGCTGCGGCGCCCTCCGAGCTCGCCGGCGGCGGCCACCGCCGCGTCGGGCTCCGGGCCACGCAGCGCTGCGATGAGCGAAGCCACGCTCGGCTTGCGCGGGCGCCGCTCGCGCGAGGGCCGACGCCGCTGCGCTGCGCGGGCGGGCTCGCTTCGCGCGAGGCCGAAGAGCGTGGCGAGCGCCGGGAAGCGGCGTCCGAGGCAGCGTGCGCTCGAACGCACGCCGCGCTCGATCGGCTCGGGCCAGGGAAGCGCGCGGATCGAATCGAGGAGGCGAGCGACGCCGAGGCAATCGACGAGCGGCGGCGGGTTCGTGGAGTGGGGTGCGGGCATGGCGGGACGCTAGTAAAACGACCCGGAATCCGCACCGAGCCCGGGGCCTCGAGGCAGCGCCGCCGGCCCGCGCGGTCCCGCGACGGCGGAAGTGATAGGGTGGGTCCGTGCGCGTCGTCCTCTACACGGGCAAGGGCGGGGTCGGAAAGACGACGACGGCGGCGGCCACGGCGGCCTGCGCCGGCGCCCGGGGGGTGCGGACGCTCATCGTCTCGGCCGATGCGGCGCACAGTCTCGGCGACGTCCTCGAGCGCCGCCTCGGTCCGCGGCCGACTCCCGTCGCCCCCGGGCTCGACGCGCTCGAGGCCGATTCGCGAGAAGAGATGACGCGGCATTGGGGCCGCGTGCGCGACTGGCTGATGGAGCTCTTCTGCTATCAGGGTATCGACGCCGTCGTCGCCGAAGAGCTCGCGCTGCTTCCGGGCGCCGAGGAGATCGCGACGCTTCTCGCCGTCGAGGAGCACGGCCGCTCCGGGGGCTACGACCTCGTGGTCGTCGATTGCGCACCGACCGATGCGACGCTTCGCCTGCTCACACTTCCCGAGATGGCTCGCGGCGCGCTCCGCTTCGTGCTCCGCTTGCAGGAGGCCGCGTCGGCGGTGATGAGCCCGCTCGCGCGAGCGATCGTCTCGGCGCCGCTTCCCGAAGCCGGCGTGTTCCGGGATCTCGAGAAGCTCCTCTACGTGCGGCTGCGTCGCTTGCGGGCGCTGGTCCGCTCGGCGCGGACGACGGTGCGGCTCGTCGTGACGCCCGAGCGCATGGTGATCGACGAAGCGCGACGCGCTTTCACGGATCTCTCGCTCTTCGACGTTGCCTGTGACGCCGTCGTGATGAACCGTCTGCTTCCGGACGAAGCGCGGCGCGAGGCGTTCTTCCGCGACTGGGCGCGAGTCGAGGAGGAGCGCTGCAAAGAGGTCGCCGAAGCGTTCTCACCGCTTCCGATCCTCGCAGCGCCGCTTCGGGACGACGAAGTGCTCGGCATCGAGGCGCTCCGAGCCCACGGTGAAGCGCTCTTCGAGCGAGCCGAACCCGACTCGGTGCTCGGTTGCCGGGCGCGCGTCCGCTTCGCGAGCGATGCCAACGGCTGGCGCGTCGAGCTCCCGCTCCCGAACGCGACGAACGGCTCGCTCGACGTCGCGAAGCTCGACGCCGAGCTGATCGTCCGCGCGGGCGCAAGGCGCCGCGCGATCGGCCTGCCGCGGCGGATCGCTGCGCTCCACCTCGAAAGCGCTCGACTCGACGGCGACCTGCTCGTGGTCCGCTTCGCCGGATCGGCCGCGGAGCGTCCGCCGTGCGGGTGATCCTGCTCACGGGCAAGGGCGGCGTCGGCAAGACGAGCCTTTCGCTCGCGACCGCACTCTGCGCTGCAGAGCGGGGCCATCGCGTCTTCGTCCTCTCGACCGATCCCGCGCACAGCCTGGGCGATGCGCTCGGTCGCGCCGTCGGGCCGGCTCCGATCGAGATCGCTCGCGGCGTCACCGCGCAGGAAGTGGGCGCGCTCGACGAACTCGAGCGCTCGTGGGGAGAGATCCAGGGTTTTCTCCGGGGCCTGCTTCGCGAGGGCGCCGACGAGCTCGTCGCCGAGGAGCTCGTGGTCTTCCCGGGGCTCGAGGAGCTCATGGCGCTCCGTGCCGTCCGCGAGGTCGAGGCGCGCGGCGACCACGATCTCTGTGTCGTCGATTGCGCGCCGACCGGAGCGACGCTCCGTATGCTCCGTTTTCCAGACGCGCTCCGGATCTTCATGGAGAACTTCTTCGAGCTCGAACGCAAGGGCGCACGCTGGCTGCGCCCCGTCGTCGGTCGCCTCGGTGGCGCCGGCCTGCTGCCGCAGGAGGCTTTCTTCGACGCGTTCGAGCGGCTCTATCGCGAGATCGAGGACGTCCGGCAGATCCTCCTCGATGTCGATCGCACCTCGGCGCGGCTGGTGCTGAACCCGGCGCGCGTGGTGGTCGAGGAGACCCGACGCTCGTTCGCGTATCTCTCGCTCTACGGAGTCGCGACCGATGCGGTGATCGTGAACCGCGAGCTCCCTCCCTCGGCCGCGTCGGGCTACTTCGCCCGCTGGGCCGAGAAGGAGCGTCGAGAGCAGGAGGAGATCGCGGCATCGTTCCCGGTCCCGATCCTCCACGCGCCGCTCCGCCCGCACGAGGTGGTGGGCGTCGAGGCGCTCACCCGACTCGGCGCCGACGTCTACGCGGAGGTCGATCCGGCGGCGCTCCTGTTCCGCGGACGCCCGATCCGACTCCGCAAGGATTCGCGCGCAACGGTTCTCGAGATCGAGATCCCGAACCTCGAAAAGGAGGATCTCGACGTGGGCGTGCACGGCGCCGAGCTCCACGTTCGTGTCCGCGACGCGCAGCGGAGGATCTCGCTCCCGGACTCGCTCGCCGGGCGGCCGATCGCCTCGGCGAGGCTCGAAGGCGGCGTGCTCGCCGTCGTCTTCGGTCCCTGAGCCACCCGGCCTCGGCGGGCCCCGGGACGCCACGGCGTGCATCGACGGCCCCCCCGCCGCCGTGGTACGGTCCGCGCATCGCTCGCGTGATTGCCGAGCTCCGGCCCCTCCTCGCCACGTCGCGAGCCCCCTCCGGAGCCCGGAACGAGAGACTCCGGAGCGCTCCTCGCGCCCGGAAGGCAGGGGGCATGATGGCGTTCGTGGCACGGCTTCGAGGGGCGGCGGGACTCCGACACGCCCCGGTGTTTCTCGCATGGGCGTGGTGCCTCGCGGCCGCGAGCTCCTTCGCCGAGGCGCGCGTGGTCGACGTACGGGTGGGTCTCCACGCCGACCACACGCGGGTGGTGATCGAGCTCGACCAACCGGGCACGCATCGGACGACGCGCGACGCCTCGGGCGATTCACTCTCGATCGCGCTCGACGCCAAGGCCGCCCGACGCCGCGTGGTGTCGAGAGGCCCGCTCGTCTCGGCGGTCTCGATCGAGCCCAAGAAGGATGGGGCCGTCGCGCGGATCACGCTGCGCGAGCCCGGGGTCGAGGTGTCCGAGCTCCGGCTCGACTCGCCGCCGCGGATCGTGATCGACCTTCGCCGCGGCTCCGTCGCGAAGCGGGCGCCGGCTCCGATCGCGCCCGCGCCCGCACCCGCGGCGCCGGCTGCGACGGACGATGCCGACGAGATCGCCGAGGCGCCCTCCCCCGACGATTCGCCCGCACCGGCGGCGAAGCGCACGGGGCGCGATCCCTTCGCGACGCCATCGGGCTACGAGGCGCTCGTCGCCGCGCAGCGAAGCGCGGGCGGGGGGCTCGCTCCGGTGGAGTCTCCTCCCGCTGCGCCCGCGCCCGCACCCGCGAACGCTCCGCCCCCGCGCGAGGCCGGGCCCCCGCCCACCCCCGCGAGGCCCTCGATCGCCCGGGTGGAGGCTCCGCCGGCCGTGGTCACGCCTCCGGTGTCGGCTCCAGCGAGCGTTCCCGCACCGGGCGCGTCGCTCCTCGGCCGGATCGCTTCGGTCGATGCCGCTCCCTTCGTCCTGCTCCTCGTCGGACTCCTCGCGGTCTGGTTCGTGTATCGCCGCCTCGCGGCGTCGCGGACGCGTCGCGTCGCCCTCGACGAGGACGCCGATCTCTTCGGCGATGCGATCGAGGCCCGGGGCGAAGCGCCGGCGCACGTCGCGCCGGCAGAGCCGGCCGGCCCGCTCTTCGCGTGGGATTCCTCGCGCGAGAGCGAGGCCGTCGAGCGGGAGGACGAGCGCCCTGCGGTCGCGCTCTCGCTCGTGCCCCCGCCCGAGCCCGAGCCCGAGCACGAGTTCGAGACCGGACCCGATGCCGAGCCCGCGCTCGAGGTCGCTGTCCTCGAGGCGGTCGAGCCCGAGGCAGCCGCTGGCTGGACGACGCTCGCCGTGCCGCAGGACGCTCCAACCGCGGAGCCGGCCATCGCCGCGGCGTTCGAAGAGCGAATCGCACGACTCGAGGCGACGATCGAGGAGCTTCGCGACGCCCGCGAGCGACTCGAGCGTTTCGCGGCGGCGCAGAACGAGGAGCTTCGAGTGCAGCGCGCGGCGATCGCGCGAACCCAGCGCGTGATCCGCGGGCTCACCCGCTCCGAGGATGGCACCGAAGGCCCCCAGCCTACCGTCGAGTAGCTCGGGGGTTTTTCACCCGTTTCCGGCCCGGTCGTGCTCCCGAGTCCCGATGGGCGTTTCCGTCCCTCGGGTCCGGAGTCCAACCGATTAATTATGCGCAAAATGGGGGAAAACCCTGATCAGTCCGTGCCGGGGTCTGCCGATAGCAGGACAACGGCCAGCAGGGTGCGGTGAACGCTCTTCCCTGCAGATGGGGGGACGGATGGAGACGACGATTCTCCTGGCGGACGATCATCGGATCGTTCGGGAAGGCTACAAGCGCATCCTCGAAGACCAGACGGGTTTCCGGGTGGTGGGCGAGGCGACCAACGGCGAAGAGGCCGTCGATCTCGTCGCGAAGCTCCATCCCGACGTGGTCGTGATGGACATCTCGATGCCGCGACTCTCGGGCATCGACGCCACCCGACGCATCGCGCGCATGGGCCTCGGCACGAGGGTGCTCGTCTGCTCGATGCACGACGACCGCACTTGTGTCGAAGAAGTGCTGCGAGCGGGCGCGTCGGGCTACGTGCTCAAGGACGCTTCGGCGACGGAGCTGGTTTCCGCGATCGAAGCGGTTCGCGCCGGCGATTCGTACCTCTCTCCCGCCGTGACGCAGCAGGTGGTGAGCGCGATCGCGCATCCCGGCGATCGCCCGTCCTTTGCGGCGTCGGGGCTCACCGAGCGCGAGCGCGAGGTGTTGCACCTGATCGCCGACGGACTCTCGAGCAAGGAGATCGCCCAGCGTCTCGGCGTCTCGCTCAAGACCGTCGAGTCACACCGCGCGAACGTGATGGAGAAGCTCGACATCCACAAGGTGTCGGGGCTGGTCCGTTTCGCGATCCGCGCGGGTCTCGTCGCTCCCTAAGCGGACGGATGCCGACGGGCCTCGGCCAGGAGGAGCGCGCCGAGCGCACCCGCATGCTCGCCGTGCGCGAGGAAGATCGGCTCGCGGCCAACCGCTCGCGTGATCTCGCGGAGCACCTCGACGAGCGCCGGATTCTCGCGCAGCGTCGATCCTCCGAAGACGATGTGCCGCACCTGCGTCGCTGCCGCGATGCCGCCGCAGATGAGCGCGATGTTCTCGCCGACCAGGCCCATGAGCGCGCTCGCGAGGTCCGCCGGAGCGGGAACCTCCTCGGGATTTCCGTGTCGCTGGAGCTTCCCGAAGTTCGCTGCCGTGAGGTCTCCCGCGAGCGGGATCTCCCCGGCCCGGTAGATGTCCGAGACGAGCAGGTCGACGTTGCGGCGGCGACCGGCTGCGGCGAGCGCGGCGACGTGGGAGAAGCCGGGCTTCCCCGTGAGCAGCGCGCCGAGCCCGACGACGGTGCCCCCACCGAGCGCCGTGCCGCCGACGCGGGTCACCGCGAGGCCGTCGACGAGCATGACCGAGGTGCCGGTCCCCACCGAGACGACGAGATGCCGCTCCGTCTCGACGTTCCCGCCGTCCGAGCTCCGGAGCAGCGCGGCGCTTCCGGCTCCCCAGGCCGCGAACTCGTTCACCAGCATGCCGCCATCGTCGAGCAGGCGAACCAGGTCTCCGGCGCCGCCTCCGGTCGCTCCGATGCACTCGGCCTTCTCGGACGCGATGCGTTCGGCGAGCGCCGCGAGCGCCGGGGCAGGGACGAGGTCGAACCGGAGCGCTTCGTCCGGTGTCCGAACCACGAGCTTCGCGAGCGTGGCGCCGACGTCGACGCCGATCGCGGTACCACGGGCTCGCTGCGGGTGATACCCTTTTTCTTTCAACCGGTTGCACCTTCGATGAGGAGGACGCGAGGATGTATACCGCGTTCTATGGGCTGCGCGAAAAACCCTTCGCGCTGAGCCCGGATCCGAAGTTCCTCTTTCTCGCGCAGTCGCACCGCGAGGCGCTCGCGCACCTCCTCTACGGGATCGAGCAGGGCGAGGGCTTCATCGCGATCACGGGCGAGGTCGGCACCGGAAAGACCACGCTGTGCCGGACGCTCCTCCAGCGGCTCGGCGCCGAGAGTGAGGTCGCCTTCGTCTTCAATCCGAAGCTCTCGGGCCTCGAGCTGCTCAAGACGATCAACGCCGACTTCGGTCTCATGCATCAGAGCGACTCGCAGCGGGACCTGAACGATGCACTGAACCGGTTCCTCGTCGAGAAGAAGCGCGACGGCAAGCGCGTGCTGCTGATCATCGACGAGGCACAGAACCTGGAGCGCGAGACGCTCGAACAGGTGCGTCTGCTCTCGAACCTCGAGACCGAGACGCAGAAGCTGATCCAGATCGTGCTGCTCGGGCAACCCGAGCTCGACGCGCTGCTCGAGACTCCGGAGCTCCGGCAGCTCGAGCAGCGCGTGAGCGTGCGCTGGAGGCTCGCACCGCTCTCGGCCGTCGAGACCCGCGATTACGTCCGACACCGCCTTCGCGTGGCCGCGGGCAGCGCGCGCGAGCTCTTCACCGTCCCCGCGCTTCGCGAGCTGCACCGCCTTTCGGGGGGGATCCCTCGCGTCGTGAACGTGCTCTGTGATCGCGCGCTGCTCGCGGGATATGCCGCAGGCGCGCGCGAGGTGACGCCTGCGCTGCTGCGTCGAGCCGCCGCCGAGGTGCGCTCGCTCGCACGAGCGGGGCGTTCGAGGCGCGCCAGGAGGGCGCGCCCCGCGCTGCTCGATGTCTCGCTCGCGGCGAGCCTGGTGGCGGGAGTGGGCCTCTGGCTCTGGCTTTCGCGAGCGCCCGGCGCGCTTCCGCCCACCCTCACCGGCCCCGTGGCCGAGGCGCTTCCGGCGGTCGAAGCCGCGCCGCCGGTCGAAGCCGCGCCGACGGTCGAGATCGCGCCGCCCGTCGAAGGCGCGCCGACGGTCGAGGCGCCAGCGCCGATCGCCGCCGAACCGATCGCCGAGGCTCTGGTCGTGGCGGAGCCTCCCGCTCCGACGCAGATCGCGAGCTACCCGCCGCCGCGCGACGCGACGCTGCCTGCGCTCGGCACGCTTCTCTCCGAAACTCCCGCTCCGGATTCCGCGACCGCTTCGCTCTCGGCGTTGCTCTCCGCGTGGGGGCTCACGCCCGAGGAGCGTCCGCCGCGGGATCTCGACGCCGTCCTCGCCGCGCTCGCGCGCCGGCGCCTCGCGGTGCTTCCGCTTCCGGCCGGAGATCTCGCGACGCTCCGCGCGCTCAACCATCCGGCGCTCTTGCGGATCAAGGCCGCCGACGGCGCTTCGAGGCTCGTCGTGTTGCGGGCGCTCGATGCCTGGGAGGCGACACTTCAGGGCGTCGGCCCGACGGGGGCGGTTCGCGTCTCCGCAGCCGAGCTCGAAGCACTCTGGGGTGGCGAGGCCTGGATTCCCTGGCGCGATTTCGAATCGCTTCCCGACATCGTCCAGCCGGGAACGGCCGGCCGCTCGCTCGTCTGGCTGCAGGAGACGCTCACGACGCTCGGCTTCTACGCGGGGCCCCCGACCGGCCGCTTCGACGCCCAGACCCGCTCGGCCGTCCAGGCGTTCCAGCGGAGTCGCGATCTGATCGACGACGGAACGGTCGGGCCTCGCACGAAGATGTCGCTCTACGACGCCGTCCCGCGCTACGAAGTGCCGCGGCTCCAGCCCGGGAGGGAGGTCGGTTGAGCACGATCTTGAAGGCGCTGCGAAGGCTCGAGCAGGGAAAGGCCGCCGAGCGCGAACGGCCGCTGCGTGACGCGGTGGCCGAGGCCGAGCCCGAGGCTCCGGCCTCGCGGAGCCGACTCGTCCTCTTCGCGCTGGCGGGGCTCGCAGCCGGTGTGGGGTTGTCCGCATGGCTCTTGCGTGCTCCGGAGGAGCCTTCCCCCGCCGTCGCGGGGCTCGGCGAAGCGCCGCCCGCGGCGAGCGCCGAGCGCGCGATCCCCGCGGCGCCGCCCGCCGAGGCCGTGGCGATCCGGGTCGCAGAGGCACCGGCCTCCGTCGACGCTCCGCCCCCCACCGGTCCGATCGCGGTCGCTCCGCCGGCGGATCCGCCGCCGCGACTCGACAGTTTTCCGGCGCCTCCGATCGATCCGACACCAAAGCGTGTCGTTCGTATCGCGCCGTCTCCCACGGCGCCTCCGGCGGAACTCCCGCTCGGCGGGGACGGCGCGGTTTCGGGCGCCGTCGAGGGCGGTGCGGTCTCGCGCCGCGGCGAGGAGCCCCCCCTCCGCGAGGACGTGCGCAGCGCACCGGCGCTCCCTCGGCCCGCGCCGCGGGCACCGGCCGTCGAGGTCTCCGTCGTGCGGACCGTCTGGCATCCGAAGTCCGAGCGTCGTACCGCGCTCCTCGCGGCGCCGGGGGACGAATCGCCTCGCGAGTATCGCGAGGGCGATCGCGTCGGAGCGCTCGTGCTGCTCCGCATCGAGCCCTCGGGCGTGGTCTTCGATCGCGAGGGGGTCGAGCTTCGCCGGGGGATCGGAGCGTCCGCCCGGGACTGATCAGCGGAGCGCGATCGATCCGTTCGAGGTGCGCAGCCGGATCGGCGCACCGCCGCGGCCGAGCATCCCGCGGACCCGGCCGTTGGTCTCGCGGGTTCCGCCGCCGAGCTCGCGGTCGTTGCGGATCACGCCGTTATCGACCTGGAGGTCGACGTCGGCATCGACCGCCTCCGGCAGGTCGAGGACGATCCGCCCGTTGCTCGTCGCGAGCAGGATCCCTTCGCGGCTCACCTCGTCGACCGAGGCCGAGATGAGCCCGTTCGAAGTCGACGCATCGACCGATCCGCGGTGGCCGTCGAGCTCGATCTTCCCGTTGCTCGATCGCGCGACCAGTCGCCCGCATGTTTCGTTGCACTCGACCTTGGCGTTCGACGTGAGTACGTCGACGTCTCCGACCACGTCGCAGACCGACACCGACCCGTTGCTCGAGCGCGCCTTCAGCGAGCTGCGCAGCCCCGCGATGTGGACCTTTCCGTTCGAGGCCGTCACCTCGACACGCAGCTTTCGGGGAACCTGGATCTCGAGGTTCACGCTCCCGTGCCGATTCCACTTGCGGGGGATCTCGACCTCGAGCGAGAGCACGCCCGAGATCTCGCTGTCGACGACGCGGATGTCGTCGAGGAGCTGGCTGGCCGCCTCGGACGATTCCGCCCGGGCCGACTTCGAGACCAGCACCTCGATGTCGTCGCGGTCCTCGCCGCGGACACAGGTCTTGCCGTTCGAGTTGTGGACGCGGATGACGCAGCAACCCGGGGCGCCGTAATGGAGTGTCTCGATTCCTTCGACGCGCTCGCTCCACGGGATTCCGGCGAGAAGCGTTCGCAAGAAGCCGCCGAAGCCGCCGCGACCTCCTTCGCAGGCCGACGAGTGATGGTGGGATCGGGGCGACTTCATCGGGGGCTCTCCGCAGGCGGCCAATGCCGCGCGCGCGACACGGGGCTAGTGGAGATTCCGGTCGCGCCCGTTCGAGGCGCGCCGCCAGTTCGAGTCTTCGCGTTGCACCGCGCGCAGGCGGCGCCGCATCTGCCAGCGATGCCAGCGGTGCTGGAGTTGCGCGAGCGAGGGCAGGCCCGGGCCCGCACCACTGCCGCTCAGCAGCAACCAGCCGACGGCGGCACCGCCGAGATGTCCGAGGATGCTCACGTTCGGGGGACCGAAGAGAAGATCCATCCCGACCATGATCGGCACCAGCCAGATCGCCCGGAAGGCGACCGGCGGGAAGATGAGCGCGATGGTGCGGTCCGGCCAGAGGAGCGAGAACGCGAGCACCACGCCGTAGATCGCACCCGACGCGCCGAGCGTGCTCGCCGTGAGCGATCCGGGGGGCCGGATTCCGGCGAAGACGAGAAGGTACGGGACCAGCGCGATCAGGACGCCGGCCCCGACGCCGCAGAGGAGGTAGAAGCGCAAGAAGCGTCGCGAGCCCCACGCCATCGCGACCTGCGAGCCGAACATCCAGAGCATGAACATGTTGAAGAGGATGTGGAAGGGGCCGCGCGGATCGTGGAGGAACATGTAGGTGAAGGGCTGCCAGAGCTCGAGCCCCTGCACCGTTTCGATCGGCGTCACCGACCCGATCCGCGTGATCCACGGGAAGAGGTACTGCGCGACGAACACGACCGCATTCGCGATCAAGAGCTGCTTGATCACGAGCGGGGTCGTGGGCGGCCCGAAACCGAAGCCGCTCGAATGGCCGCGTCCGTACACCTACGCCTCCACCGGATTCGACGTCTCGAACCGAGATCGCTTCAAGACTCGTCGCCTCCAGGGTTCTTCGTCCGAAGTTCGAGATCACTTGCGATGCCACGTCCCGGTGGAGACGGAACGTCGAACCCGAGGCGCGGCGGGGTGGGCGCGAACCGCCGGCTCCATCCACCCTATCCCCCCGAAACTCCCGAGTCAACGGAGGTTTACGCGGGCGCAAGGGCCTCGATCTGGGCGCTGGCTTCCCCCTCGGGAAGGCCCGAGAGGTCGACGATCGGGAGATCGATCCGGAGCGAGCCGCGGATCTCGGCAAGCCGATCCCGGCACTCCCCGGGCGAGCCGAGGACGAGCCCCTCGCGGAGTTCGGCGTCCGGGATCGACGCAAACCAGGGGTTGAGCCGCCGGAACTCGCTCCGCGCGGCATCCGGATCGACCCGGCCGGCACGGGCGAAGATCCACTGGCTGCGGCCGATTCCGGCCGGGTCCCGCCCGAGCGCCTCGCAGGCCCTTGCGAGCTCGGCCGCTGCCGCCTCCACGCGTCGCCGGACCGGAGGGAGGTTCACGTCCCAGAGGTCGGCGTGGCGGGCGACGACCTTCAGCAGGGAGGGTGCGCGGGCGGCCACGGCGATCCGCGGAAGCCCGGGAGGAGGGGTCGGTCGCACGATCGCGCCTTCGAGCCGCACGTAACGCCCCGTCGTGCTCGTGCGCTCGCCGGCCCAGAGCGCCCGCAGTGCCGGGAGCATCTCGTCGAGCCAGCGAACACGTTCGCCAACTCCAGGAAAGGGCAGGCCGAATGCCCGGTCGATCGCATGCCCGCCGATCGAGATGAGAAAACGCAGGCGTCCCGGGAAGATCGCCTCTGCCGTCGCGACGGCCTGCGCGAGCCGGGCGCCGTTCCAGTGGTGGACGAGGCGGATCGATCCGATCCCGATCCGCCGGGTCCTGGCGAGGAGCGCCGTGGTCACCGTCCAGCCCTCGAGCGCCGCTCGCGGGTTCGCCCCGCCGAGCTGCGAGACATCGCCATCGACGAATGCGGCGTCGTAGCCGAGCGCCTCTGCCCGTCCGACCAGCCGCACGAGCGCCTCGAAGGAGAGGCAGTGCCAGGCGAGCGCCACGCCGAGAGGTCGCTTCGCGGCGCTCAGGCGAGGCGCCCCAGCCGATGCGCGGCGTGCAGCAGGGCGAGTGCGCTCTTCGCATCGCGAAGTTCCCCGGACCAGACCAGCTCGAGCGCGCGGCCGAGCGGAAGCTCGACGCGCTCGATCCACTCATCGGCCTCGAGGCGCTGCGGCACCGGCTCGAGATCGAACGCGGCGAAGAGATGGATCCGCTCGTCGGTGAATCCCGGCGTCGTCAGGATCTCTCCGAGACGCTCGAGCCTCCCCGCGCGGAGCCCCGCTTCTTCTTCGAGCTCGCGGGCGGCGCAGGCCTCGGGCGGCTCGTCCTGATCGAGCTTTCCGGCGGGGACCTCGTAGATCATCCCGCCCGCGCAGTGCCGGTACTGGCGGATCAGCACGACGCGGTCCGGGGCCGTGAAGGGCACGACCGCCGACGCTCCGGGGTGACGCACCACGTCGAGGGTCACGCGAACGCCGCTCGGAAGCTCGACTTCGTCGGCATAGACGTCGATCGTCCGGCCGCGATACGCGGGGGGGCGCCTCATGCGCGGGCCGCTCGCTCCGGCCACGGGCATTGCTCGCGGAGCGGGCAGGTTTCGCAGCGCGGCCGCCTCGCATCGCAGCAGACGCGGCCGTGATGGATCACGCGATGCGAGTAGCGCGTCCACTCCCGCTCGGGAACGAGCTTCATGAGATCGCGCTCGATCTTTTCGGGGTCGCTCTCGCGAGTGAGACCGAGCCGCTGGTTCACGCGCGTCATGTGCGTGTCGACCGTCAGGCCGGGGACGCCGAAGGCGTCTCCGAGGACCACGTTCGCGGTCTTCCTTCCGACACCTCTCAGTGTCACGAGCGCGTCGAGCGTGGACGGCACCCGGCCTTCGAAGCGCTCGACGAGGTCCGTCGCGACCGAGAGGATCGACTTCGCCTTCTGGCGATAGAACCCGGTCGGCTGGATCAGCCGCTCGACTTCGGCCGGGGATGCGGCCGACATCGCGTCCGGAGTCGGAAAGCGCTCGAAGAGCGCCGGCGTCACCTCGTTCACCTTCTTGTCGGTGCACTGCGCGGAGAGGATCGTCGCAACCAGGAGCTCGAAGGCGTTGCGATGTCGGAGCGCGCAGGAGGCATCGGGATAATGACGCGCGAGCAGCCGGACGATCCGGAGCGCCCGCGCGCCGCGGGCGGCGGCCGACTCGCGGGGCATGGGGAGACGCCGCGCTGCATCGGGACGAAACTAGGAGACTCGCCCGAGACCGCCAACGAGGCTGGCTCCCGGCCGGGAGAGGCGGCAAGCTCGCGCGCGGGAGGTCTCGCATGACGGCCGAGAGCGTGCGGATCGCCGAAGAGCGATCCGTGCTGATCGAGGGACCCGAGGCCGGAGGCGAGCGGATCGTTCTCGATGCGCTCTTCCGCGCGGGGCACGATCGCGAAGCGGGGGGTGTGGTCATTGCTCCGCCGCATCCGCTCTACGGCGGGAGCATGGAATCCCCGGTCGTGACCGAGCTCGCGTATGCGGCTGCAGACGCCGGCCTCGCCTCGCTACGCTTCGATTGGCGCGGCGTCGGAGCGAGCCGCGGGCGACCGAGCGGTGACGTCGACGAGCACGCCGCCGATTTCGCGTCCGCGATCGAGCATCTCGCCGAATCGGTCGGGGGGCCGCTCTGCGCAGCCGGCTACTCGGCCGGTGCGGCGGCGGCGGTTCGCGCATCCGGCGCGGCGCGCGTCGGGAGGCTTCTTCTCGTGGCGCCCCCCGTCTCGATGCTCGATGCCGCGAGGCTTCGGGCATTCGAGGGGAGAGTGCTCGTGGTGGTGGGAGACTCCGATCGGCTGGCGTCGCCCGAATCGATCGGTGAGATCGTCGAGGGGCTCCCGAGGGCGCGCCTCGAGGTGCTCGCCGGCACCGACCACTTCTTCGGAGCCGGGCTCGCGGGCCTCGGGCGGATCGCGCGGCGCTGGCTCGGCGTTCGCTCCGTCGGCTAGAACGCCTCGTCGCGCAGCAGGTCGTAGCTGCTGTCGGGCTCGCCTTCCTCATCCTCGTCGTCGAGGCCCGCGCCGAACGCGGGTTGGCGCTTCGCGATCTGCCGGGTGATGAAAGGCTCCCAGCTCACCGGCGTCACGCGGACTTCTTCGACGACCTCTTCTTCGCCCTCGCCGCCACCCACGACGACCTCGCGGCCACCGACGCGGCGGAACTCGATTCCCTCCGGAACCGGAAAGTCGCTCGCCGGGAGCTTTGCGAGCGCGACGTTCATGTAGTCGATCCAGATCGGCAGCGCGGCGCGCCCACCCGTCTCCTTGTCGCCGAGCATCCGCTTGCCGTCGAAACCGACCCAGACCCCCGCGACGATCTCCGGCGAGAACCCGACGAACCAGGCGTCGTTCTGCTCGTTCGTCGTTCCCGTCTTGCCCGCGAGCGGGCGTCCGAGGGCGGCCGCCTTGTGCGCCGTTCCGTGCGGGTTCTCGACGGGCTGGCGCAGCAGGTACGTCATCATGAACGCCTCGTCGGCGGGAAGACCCTGCGAGGGCAGCACGAAGAGGGCCTCCTCGGCGCCCGCTTCGGCGCCACCCGTTGCCGCCGCGAGCGCCGGCGCGGGGGCCGACGATGCAGCGGCGACCGCGGGAGTCGGCTGCGGGGTTGCGGCCGGTCGCACGTCGGGGGGAGCGTCGAGCTCGTTCAGGACGACGTTCTCGAGCAGCACCTTGCCGTCGCGAGCGAGGACGCGTCGCACGTAGAGCGGTTGGAGGAGCCGGCCTCCCGACGCGAAGGTTCCGTACGCGCGCACCAGCTCGACGAGCGACATCTCGGTCGAGCCGAGCGAGATCGACAGATGCCGGCCCATCGGTGAGCGCACGCCGAGACGCCTCGCGAAATCGATGGTCGGATCGATCCCGGTATTGAGGAAGACGTGGATCGCGGCGTTGTTGAGCGAGCGGGCGATTGCCTCCTTCATCGAGACGGCGCCCTTGTAGATGTTCTTGTAGTTCTTGGGCGACCAGTACTGCATCGAGCCCTGGTCCCAGAGCGTGATCGGCGAGTCCATCACCGTCGACGTCGGCGTCCAGCCGTTCTCGATCGCAGCGCCGTAGAGGAAGGCCTTGAAAGCGGATCCGGGCTGGCGGCGCGCCTGCGTCACGCGATTGAACTCGCTTCGCGCGAAGTCGTAGCCGCCGACCATCGCGAGCACCTCACCCGTCGCGACGTCGAGCGAGAGCAGCCCGCCTTGCGCCTCGGGCACCTGATGGAGCTCGAAGCGCAGCGGCTCGGCCGTGCTCGATCCCGACGAGACGGCGGGGAGCCCCGCGGTCTCGATCTCCGGCCCTTCCTCGCCTTCCTCCTCGGCGGGCGGAGGCGGGACGTTCGAAGGGGCCGGGGCCTCGGGCTTTCCGATCGGACGCGGCGGGGGACGCAGCACGAAGCGCGCCACGTCGCCCACGTGGAGCAGCCGATCGAGTCCCCGCGAGTCGCTTCCGTCGTCCTTCCATTTCGGGCGGAAGGCCCAGGTCGCTTCGGGCAGCGCGAGTTCGATCTCGACGTCGGGCGCGACGAGCACCCGCGCCCCGTCGTGATCGACGCTTCGGACCACGCCGAGCAGCGAGCGGTTGGCGGGAGGCGGCGGAGTCGACTGCCCGGCGGCGAGCGGCACGAGACCGTTTTGCCGGGCGAGCTCCTTCGCGGTCGGCTCGATCTCGCTCGCCGCGACGCGCCGCTCGGGACCGCGCCAGCCGCCGTGCCTGCGGTCGTAGCTTTCGAGGCCTCGCTGGAGCGCGAGGACCGCGGCGCGTTGGAGATCGAGATCGAGCGTCGTCTCGACGACGAGGCCGCCGCGGAGCGTCTTTCCACTCCCGACCTTCTCGTAGAGCATGCGACGGACTTCTTCGGTGAACCCCGCAGCGACGGCGAAGTCCGCCCACTCCTCGGGATCCCGGATCCACGGAACCTCGGCCGCGGCGTTCTCGTAGCCGGCGCGGTCGATGAAACCCTGCTCGTACATGCGGCCGAGGACGTAGAGACGGCGCTCCTCCGAGGCCCGACGGCTCACCGTCGGCGAGTAGTCGGAAGGCGCCTTCGGGAGGCCGGCGAGCATCGCCGCTTCACTCACCGAGAGCTCGGCGGGCTTCTTGCCGAAATACGAACGCGCGGCCTCGCCGACCCCGTACGCGCCGTGTCCGAAGTAGATCTGGTTCAGGTAGAGATAGAGGATCTCGTCCTTCGTGAAGCGTTCCTCGATCCGCTTGGCGAGGAGCATGTCCTTCAGTTTCCGGATGTAGCTGCGCTCGGATCCGACCAGGCTCTTCGCCACCTGTTGGGTGATCGTGCTGCCGCCCTGCTTGACCTTGCCGCCGGCCGAGAAGTTCACCCACGCGGCGCGGACGATGGAGATCCAATCGATCCCGCTGTGGCGGAAGAAGGTGTCGTCCTCGGCCGCGACGAAGGCGGAGACGACGTGCTTCGGGATCTCCTCGACGGGGGTGATCTGCCGGCGCTCGTCGAAGAACTCGCCGATCCGGCGCCCGTGGCGGTCGAGCACCACCGAGGCGAGCGGGGGCGAGTAGTCCTCGAGGCGGTCGAGGCTCGGGAGGTCGGCTTCGATCAGCCGGTAGAAGTAGTAGGCGCCGCCTGCCGCGGCGATCCCGACGAGGACCCCGAGCGCGAGCAGGACGACCAGAACTCGCCGTAGGAAGGCCATGGTTGCTCCAGGGGCCTCGGCCAAGCTAGCCGACGGCCGACGGGCTGCGCTACCGCTTCTCGGCCGTTTCCCGGAGGTCCTGAATGGCCGACCGCCGCCGAACCTTGCTGGTGGTGATGGATCCCCTCCCGGGGATCGACGTCACCAAGGACACCACCTTCGTCCTCATGCTCGAGGCCGCGCGCCGCGGCCACCGTGTCCTCGTCTGCGAACTCGGCGACCTCCACGTCGACAGGGGCCGAGCGGCGGTCCGGGCGCGGGACGTGCGGCTCGCGCCCGTCCAGGGGCGCCATGCCGAGCTCGGCGCGGTCCACTCCTTCGTGATCGACGAGGTCTGCGACGGGGTCCTCCAGCGCAAGGACCCCCCGGTCGACGAGGCCTACGTGACGGCGACGCAGATCCTCATGCTCTGCCGACGCGCTCTGGTGTTGAACCGCCCGGAAGGGATCCTGGCCGCGAACGAGAAGCTCCACGCGCTGCGCTTCGCCGAGCTCATGGCCGAGACCTGCGTCACGCGGAGCATCCCCGACCTCGTCGATTTCATGACGCAGCTCGGAGGCGAGATGATCGTCAAGCCCCTCGGCGGCAAGGGGGGCGAAGGGATCTTCCACGTCCGCCACGACGATCGGAACCTGTTCTCGATCCTCGAGCAGGCGACGGCATTCGGAAGCCGCTGGACGATGGCGCAGCGCTACCTCCCCGACGTCCGCAAGGGCGACAAGCGGATCCTGCTCGTCGACGGAGAGCCGATCGGCGCGGTGTTGCGCGTGCCCGCCGAGCGGGAGACCCGAGCGAACCTCCACGTCGGAGGCCGCGCCGAGCGGACCACGCTCGACGCCGCGGATCTCCGGATCGTCGATCGGATCGGCCCCTCGCTGCGCGCCGACGGCTTCTTCTTCGTCGGAATCGACGTGATCGGGGGCTTTCTCACCGAGATCAACGTGACGAGCCCGACGGGGGTCCAGGAGGTGAACGCCCTCGAGTCGATCCGGCTCGAGGAGCGGATCCTCGACGCCCTCGAGCGTCACCTCGATGCCCGGCCGCCGGGTTAGGCCTGCCACTCGCAACTTCGGCAGGAAACCCCGCGAAAGGCATTGACACCGTCGGAGCGTCCCCCGATCTTCGGGGCGGCCTCCCGGCGCTCCCCACCCGCGTCCCGGGCCCTCCTCCGCGCCGCCGCGCCGCCCGCGCGGCCGTTCGAACGACGCAACGGAGTCGAAGGAGACAATCGATGGCCACGAAGATCTCGAAGACCGGTGTCCGCCGCGAGCGCGGCTGGCTCTACTACCTCGACAAACAGGGAGACGTCTCCCGCACGCGCATGGCGACGGGGGGCGGCAAGCACGGCGGGGGCACGCCCCAGAAAGTCGAGAAGGCCGGCGTGACGCGGGAGGACGGCTTCCTCTACTTCATCGACAAGGACGGCGACGTCGCGCGAACCGCGATGGCGCGATCCGGCGCGCGGCGAACGCGAGCCAAGGCCCGCAAGACGGCACGAACCACGTCGCGGCGGGCGACTCGAACGGCGCGCAAGGCGCCGCGAAAGGCGCGCAAGGCGCCGAAGCGCGCGGCGCGCCGAGCACCCGGACGGCGAGCCCGGCGCTAGCGGGCGGCCGGCGCCGGGTCCAGGACGGCGCGAACACGGGGCGGCGGGCGCGAGCCCGCCGCCCTCGTCTTTTCGGGCGGGCGCGGCGAAGGGCTACACTCGTTGCCACGCCGCTCCCGCAGGCGCCGTGCATCATGAGCCAGCAGAGCGAAAGCCCCTCTTCGAACGAATCGGCGCCCGGCGCGCGGCGTTTCGGCATCCTGCTGCTCGACGACGAAGAGGGCATCCTCGAATCGCTCGAGCTCACCCTCGGCGACGAGTACCGGATCCACAGCGCGCGCACGGGCGAAGAAGCGCCCGAGATCCTCGAGCGCGAGGAGATCGCCCTCGTCATCAGCGACCAGGTGATGCCGGGCATGAGCGGGGTCGACTTCCTCGAGCGGGTGAAGGAGCGCCGGCCGCAGGCGCTGCGGATGATGCTGACCGGCTACGCGGATCTCGGTTCGCTCACGCGGGCGATCAACCAGGGGCACATCTACCGCTACGTGCCGAAGCCCTGGGAGCCCGACGAACTCCGGCTGAACGTCCGGCGGGCGGTCGAGACTTTCGCGCTCCAAGAGCAGAACTCGCGGCTCGCCCGGGAGCTCGAGCAGGCGAACGAGCGGCTTCGCCGCGAGAACGTCTTCTTGCGGCGCGAGGTCGAGCGCCGTTACGCCTTCGATCAGCTGATCGGCGAGAGCCCGGCCATGCTGCGGGTCTTCGACGTGATCGAGAAAGTCGCCGCCACCGATGCCACGGTGCTCGTCACGGGCGAGACGGGAACCGGCAAGGATCTCGTCGCCCGTGCGATCCACTACGCCGGCGCCCGCAAGGAGCGTCGCTTCGTTGCGCAGAACTGCGGTGCGCTTCCCGAGACGCTCCTCGAAAGCGAGCTCTTCGGCCATCGTCGAGGCGCTTTCACCGGAGCGCACGCCGACAAGAAGGGCCTCTTCGAACTCGCCGACGGGGGGACGATCTTTCTCGACGAGATCGGCGAGACGCGCCCGGGGATGCAGGTCCGGCTGCTGCGCGTGCTGCAGGACGGAGAGATCCGTGCGCTCGGCTCATCGGAGACGCGCAAAGTCGACGTGCGCGTGATCGCCGCCACCAACCGAGACCTCCGGACCGAGGTGGCCGAGCGGCGTTTCCGAGAGGACCTCTTCTACCGGCTTCGCGTGGTCGAGATCCACCTGCCTCCGCTGCGCGAGCGTCGAACCGACATCCCGGCTCTCGCGCATCGCTTCCTCGATCAGGTCGGCCGCAAGATGGCGCGGAGCCTCGAGGGCTTCACCCAGGCCGCGATGGAGAGGCTCCTGGCGCACCCCTGGCCGGGCAACGTCCGCGAGCTCGAGAACGAGATCGAGCGTGTCGTGGCGCTCTCCGGCGACGCGACCCGGGTTTCCGTCGACATGCTCTCGGAGGAGATCCGCGGCGCCGGCGAAACGAGCCTCCCCGCCGCCGAGGACGGGTCGGGAGCGGTGGTGCAGGATCTCAACAAGGCCGTCGATTCGCTCAAGCGTCGCATGATCGAGGAAGCGATCCGCGAGACCGGGAGCAAGAGCCGCGCGGCCGAGCGGCTCGGGATCCCCCGCCAATCGCTTCAGAAGATGATGAAGCGGCTCGGTCTCGGAGGCGACGACGACTAGCCTCGACCCGCGCGCCCGGCGGCGAGCCAGCGTGCGAGCAGCGAGCCGAGCTCGTCGGGACGCACGGGCTTCGTCAAGTAGTCGTCCATCCCCGCTTCGAGGCAGCGTTCGCGGTCTCCCTGGAGCGCATTGGCCGTCATCGCGATGATCGGAATGCGTCGCCCCGCGGCTTCTGCGGCGCGGATCCTCCGGGTCGCCTCGAGTCCGTCGAGCTCGGGCATCTGGCAATCCATCAGCACGGCGCCGTAGGGCCTCGTGGTGGCGAGACGCACGGCATCGATCCCGTTCGTCGCGACCTCGACACGGTGGCCGAGCTTCTCGAGGAGCCGCACGGCGAGCCGCTGGTTCACGAGGTTGTCCTCGACGACGAGCACCGTCGACGCTTCGCCGGCCGGCGCCGCCTCCGCGAGCCGGCGCAGCATTTCACGATCGAAGACTCCGGTCACATCGAGCGCGTCGGTCGATTTCGCGACCGCCCGCACCGTGAAGGAGAAGCTCGAGCCGCGGCCGGGCTCGCTTTCGACCCCGATTCCTCCGCCCATGAGCTCGACCAGTCGCTTGCTGATCGCGAGACCGAGTCCGGTCCCGCCGAAGCGCCGCGTCGTCGACGCGTCGGCCTGGGTGAACGACTCGAAGAGCTTCGCGACGACCTCGGGAGCGATTCCGATCCCCGTATCGCGGACTTCGAAGCGAAGCAGCGATGTCGCTCCTTCGTCCTCGGCCGAGGCATGCAGCGAGACCGCACCCCGCTCGGTGAACTTGATCGCGTTGGCCGCGAGGTTGAGGAGCACCTGCCGCAGGCGCCCGGCATCTCCCTCGACCTCGTCGGGAACCGAGGCGTCGACCTCGCAGGAAAGCGAAAGGCCCTTCGCCTCCGCCTGTCCGGAGAGGAGCGCGAGTACCTCTTGCAGCGTCTGGCGTGGCGCGAAGGGCGCCGATTCGATTTCGAGCTTTCCGGCCTCGATCTTCGAGAAGTCGAGGATGTCGTTTACGACCGTGAGCAGCGCGTCCGCCGAGAAGCGGATCGTCTCGGCGTACTCGCGCTGCTCGGCATCGAGCGAGGTGTCGAGAAGCAGGGAGGCCATCCCCATGACCCCGTTCATGGGCGTACGGATCTCGTGGCTCATGTTGGCGAGGAAATCGGATTTGGCGCGCGTGGCGGCGAGCGCCGCATCGCGCGCCAGCTCGACCTCCCGCGTCTTCGCGGCGAGCTCCTCGGCCTGGCGCTGGATCCGATCGCGCGACCGCTCGACCTCGGCCGTGTAGCGCGCGAGCGCCTCTTCGGCGTGCTTTCGGGCGGTGATGTTCTCGTGCGCCACGACGGCCCAGGTTCGCCCCGCGTCGGCGAAGCGCGTCACGCGGAGATGGAACCAGATCGGCTCGTCGCCGACGGGGCAGGGGTAATCGAAGGAGAAGTCCCCGCTGCGGCCCGCGAGGACGGCGCGGATCCCCTCGGCGGCGCGGGCGGCGTCCTCCGATCCGGTTCCGGTCGCGCCGTCGCAGATCGTGAGGTAGTTCATCCCGAGCCCGTAGCGCCGCGAGCGCAGGTGGTTCACGTCCCCGAAGCGTTGCCAGGCCGCGTTCACCGCCGTGATCCGACCCTCCTCGTCGAGCACCGCGATGTGCTCGCCGAGGGCATCGAGCGCGCGCTGCGAGAAGCGTCGCGATCGCTCGAGCTCGGCCTGCGCGCGCTCGCGCGTCTGGACCTCGCGTGTCGCGACCCCGAGCGCCTTCTCGAGCGCCTGCTCCCGGCGGCGCGCATCGCCTTCGAGGGTCTCGAGGCGGAGCAGCCAGCGCCGGCGTGCGAGCATCATCACCCACGCTGCCCCGAGAGAGGCCGTGAGCGCGAAGATCCAGTGGATCCGCTCCTCGAGCGGGAGGCTCCGTGGAAACGCCGCCACGAAAGCGAGCGCGATCGATCCCGTGAGGACGGCGAACCAGCCGCGCGAAACGAAGATCGTGCTCGATGCGACGGCGAGCAGGAGAAGATTCGTCGTCTGGCGCGGATCGGCCGTCACGTGGAGATGGAGCGCGCAGTTCACGAGCACGATGCCGGCGCCGGCGGTCGCGAGCGCATGCGCGTGGCGTGGCGCGGGAGGAGCGAAGCGCAATACGAGCGACAGGGCGAGGAGCGCCACCGAGCTCGCCCACGCGACCGCCGCCATGGTGCGTGCCGGCTCCGCGGGAAGGACGAAGAAATGTGCGAGACCCATCGCGCCGAAAAAGAGCGAGAGCCACAGCGCCACGCTCGGAAGGGGAGCGAGCTGGGCCTTCTCGAGAGCGAGCTGCAGCGGGGTCTCGGAGCGCTCCGGCATCCCCCGGCAGATCGGCCGATCGGGGGAAATACTTTGAAGACGATTTTTGCGTGGGGAAAGCTCTACGTTTCGTCACCGTTCCGCGGCGTTAGCTTCGGGGCGAAAGTGAGGCCGCGCGCCGGCCGAGGGAATGGCATGGCCGGAAACGATCCGATCGGCTTCGAGCGCTGCGAGGTGAAGATGCGCGCCGCGGGAATGCCCCCGCTGGCGGTCGAGGCATTCCGCAGGAGCTTCGAGGCCGCGGCCAAGGGGGAGAGCGGCCTTCTCTCGCGCGCCGAGATCGAACCGATCGCCGAGCTCCCGAACGTGGGCAACCTCTCGCGCTTCCGCGCCGAGGGCGAGCTCCGCCTCGACCGCGCCGTGGTGATCAAGTTGAACGGCGGGCTCGGGACCAGCATGGGAATGAGCCGGGCGAAGTCGCTGCTCCCGGTTCGCCCGGGAGCGTCGTTTCTCGATCTGATCGCACGACAGGTGCTCCACCTGCGGCGCGAGCACGGCTGCCGGCTTCCGCTCGTGCTCATGAACAGCTTCCGCACGCGCGACGAGAGCCTCGCTGCGCTCGCCCGCCACCCCGGGATCGAATCCGACGTCCCGCTCGACTTCGTCCAGGGTCGCGTCCCGCGGCTCGACCCGACGAGCTTCGCACCGATCTCGTGGCCGGCCGACCGGAGCCTCGAATGGTGCCCTCCGGGCCACGGCGACCTCTACGTCTCGCTTCGCAGCTCCGGAATGCTCGATCGCCTGCTCGCGCGCGGCTACTCGCATGCCTTCGTCTCGAACGCCGACAATCTCGGCGCGATCTTCGACGTCGAGCTGCTCGGCTGGGTCGTCGAGAACACCGTGCCGTTCGCGATGGAGGTGACCGAGCGAACCGAGGCCGATCGCAAGGGCGGCCACCTGGCCCGACTCCGCGACGGCCGCCTCGTCCTCCGCGAGTCGGCGCAATGCCCCCCGGACGAGAAGGACGACTTCCAGGACGTCGCGAAACACCGCTTCTTCAACACCAACAACCTCTGGATCGATCTGCGCGCGCTCGACCACGTGCTGCGCGAGCGTGGCGACGTGCTCCCGCTCCCGCTCATCCGCAACGAGAAGAGCATCGATCCCGACGATCCGGCGTCGCCTCGTTGCCTCCAGATCGAAACGGCGATGGGCGCCGCGCTCTCGGTGATCGACGGCGCGCGCGCCGTCCGCGTTCCCCGGGTCCGTTTCGCTCCCGTCAAGACGACGAACGACCTGCTCGTCCTCTGGTCGGACCTCTACGACGTGACGGCCGAGGCCCGAGTCGTGCCCTCGCCGCGGCGCCGGCTCGCGCCGATCGAAATCGACCTCGATCCGGCGTTCTACGCGCACATCGATCGCTTCACCGAACGCTTCTCGAAGGGGGCCCCTTCGCTCATCGATTGCTCGAGGCTCGTCGTTCGAGGCGACGTTCACTTCGGCCGCGGCGTCCGGATCGTCGGAAACGTGACGATCGAAGCGCCCGCGGGACGGAGCCTCGCGATCCCCGATGGTGCGATCGTCGGCGAACGCTGACGCACCCGGGAGCCGATGGTAACCTCCGGCCGCTCCGAACCCGAGCCGCACGCGAGGAAGCCATGGCCAAGATCCAGGTCAAGAACCCCGTCGTCGAGATGGATGGCGACGAGATGACGCGAATCATCTGGAGCTTCATCAAGCAGAAGCTCATCCTGCCCTACCTCGACATCGAGCTCGACTACTACGACCTCGGAATCGAGAGCCGCGACCGCACCGACGATTCCGTGACGGTCGAGTCGGCGAAGGCCACGCTCCGCCACGGCGTCGCCGTCAAGTGCGCGACGATCACCCCGGACGAGGCCCGCGTGAAGGAGTTCGCGCTCAAGAAGATGTGGCTCTCGCCGAACGGGACGATCCGGAACATCCTCGGCGGCACCGTCTTCCGCGAGCCGATCATCTGCCGGAACGTCCCGCGGCTGGTGCCGCACTGGACGCAGTCGATCGTGATCGGGCGCCACGCCTTCGGCGACCAGTACCGTGCGACCGACTTCCGGGTTCCCGGAAAGGGCAGACTCAAGATCGTCTTCGAGCCCGAGGCCGGAGGTGAGTCGATCGAGCGAGAGGTCTTCCGGTTCGAATCGAGCGGCGTCGCGCTCGCGATGTACAACCTCGACGAGTCGATCCGCGGCTTCGCGCGCGCATGCATGAACTACGCGCTCTCGCGGAAGTGGCCGCTCTACATGTCGACCAAGAACACGATCCTGAAGGCGTACGACGGCCGCTTCAAGGACCTCTTCCAGGAGGTCTTCGAGACCGAGTTCAAGGATCGCTTCGAGGCCGCCGGTTGCAGCTACGAGCATCGGCTGATCGACGACATGGTGGCGGCCGCGCTCAAGTGGAACGGTGGCTTCGTCTGGGCGTGCAAGAACTATGACGGTGACGTCCAGAGCGACACCGTCGCGCAGGGGTTCGGTTCGCTCGGCCTCATGACCTCGGTGCTGATGACGCCCGACGGGAAGACCGTCGAGGCCGAGGCCGCGCAC